>NZ_CP025086.1:2960218-3298588 GCF_004135935.1 Methylovirgula ligni
GCGGGCGCGTCGGCCTCTCTCGGCACAGCTGAAGGCGTTGGCCTTGGCGCTGCGCCATCAAAAGTCTCGCCCTCGGCAACGATCACCGCGATCGGCGAATTGACCGCAACATTCTCGGTACCTTCCGGGACGATGATCTTGGCCAGCGTGCCCTCGTCGACCGCCTCGACCTCCATCGTCGCCTTGTCCGTCTCGATCTCGGCGAGAATATCGCCCGCGCGGACGGAATCGCCTTCCTTTTTCAGCCATTTGGCGAGCTTCCCCTGCTCCATCGTCGGAGACAGGGCCGGCATCAGAATGTCGACGGACATGCGCTATTTCCAAACGTCGGTGTAAAGCTCGGCGGGATCGGGTTCAGGATCGTGGGTGGCGAAATCCGCCGCCTCGGCGATCAGAGCGCGCACTTCGGCATCGATGTCCTTCAACGCGGCCTCGCTCGCCTGATACGTGTTGAGCAGGCGGTCGCGGGACTGCTCGATCGGATCGCTCTCGGTGCGCATTTTCTGCACTTCTTCCTTCGTCCGGTATTTAGCGGGGTCGGACATGGAATGGCCGCGATAACGATAGGTCAGCATTTCGAGAATGATCGGGCCGTTGCCGTCGCGGCACCATTGCGCGGCTTGCGCTGCGGCCGCGGCGACGGCACGCACATCCATGCCGTCGACCTGTTCGCCCGGAATATTGAAGGAGAGACCGCGTTTGGAAAAATCCGTCATCGCCGAGGCGCGCTTGACCGAAGTACCCATCGCATAGCGATTGTTCTCGATCACATAGACGACAGGCAGCTTCCACAGCTCCGCCATGTTGAAGCTCTCGTAGACCTGGCCCTGGTTGGCGGCGCCATCGCCGAAATAGGTGAAGCTGACATTGCCGCTGCCATTGTATTGATTGGCGAAGGCGAGGCCGGTCCCAAGCGGGACCTGCGCGCCAACGATGCCGTGCCCACCGTAAAAGTGATGTTCTTTCGAGAACATATGCATCGAGCCGCCCTTGCCTTTGGAAATCCCGTGGGCACGGCCGGTCAATTCGGCCATCACGGCTTTCGGCGGGATGCTGCAGGCGAGCATATGGGCGTGGTCGCGATAGCCGGTGATAGTCTGGTCGCCCGGCTTGATGGCGCGGGTCATGCCGACGATGACGGCTTCCTGTCCGATATAGAGGTGGCAGAAACCGCCGATGAGGCCCATGCCGTACATCTGGCCGGCCTTTTCCTCGAAACGGCGGATCAGCAGCATCTCGCGATAAGCGGCGAGTTCGTCGTCCAAGGTGAATTGTGCCAGCACCGCATTGGGAAGGCTGACGTGGCTCAGGCCGGCCGGGTCCGCCGCAGCCGAGCCGTTTCCCTGGCTCCCGGATGTCGCCGCCATCGTGTCTCCTCTGGTAGGTTGGGGAAGCAAAGATCGCGCCTTGGCGCCAGCGTGCGTTCTGTTGGTTTTGCGCGCCCCTTCTACTCCAACGACGCGCCTAAATCTATCGAGCAAAAGTGCAAATCCGGGCACGAAGATGCGCGCCGCCGATGGCTTCTGTCTGGATTCAGGGCGTCGCGGAGGCTGGCGGAGCGTCAGCGTTGGGCTTGAGGAAAACGATAAGATCGTCCTTGTCGACACGGCCGAGCCGGGCACGCGCCTCCTCATCGAGCATATCCCGATCGATGGCCCGGCCGCTCAAGAGCGCGATGCGCCGTTCCCACGCCCGCCGCTCTTTTTCTTTCTCATCAACTTGTGTCTGCAAGCTTTTGATTTGAAGCTCATAATTTGCATTGGCGTGCAGACCGCGTTCGTCATTGACGGCATGCCAAAGGAAATAGCTGCCGGCGGCACCGGACAGGCAATAAAGCGCGAGCGGAAAGAGAATAGCCCGAAGGCGACGGCGAACGACCATTTCTTCAGCTTCGCCGATCAGGGTTAGCAGCCGATTAACTCACAGAGGGCAAGAGTGCGCAAAATTGCGCAACGCCTTTGTAACCGTCTCTTCAACCCTGGCGCGTAGAGTTGGCGAGAACCGGCCCGGCTCAAACAGCGAGTTTTGTGTGGCAGCCGATATTTTGCGCGACAGCAATTGCACCACCGGATCGGTCGAGTTCGACAAACCGGCCGGCGCCGCGCCGCTCGCAGCGGTCGAAATTCACCGCTCCGGCGCCGCGATCCGCGCCCAATTGCTGCAGCAATTGCAGAAGGAAATCCTCGAAGCCATAGCGACCGGCTGGCCCTTGGCGCGCATCATCGTGTTGCTGTGCCAGCGTGCCGAAACACTCTCGCCCAACGCTATTTGCTCAGTGCTGAGGGTGGATGCAGAGGCAAATTGCCTGCTTCCGCTGGCCGGCCCGAGTCTTCCGGATGAAATTGTGAAATTGACCTCACACGTTGCCATAGCGCCCAACACCGGCTCTTGCGGCACGGCCGCTTATCGCGGCGAGCCGGTCGAAGTGACGGATATCGCCTCCGATCCGCTTTGGAAGGACTATAAAGACCTGTTCCTGCCTCACGGTCTGCGAGCCTGCTGGTCCAGTCCGATCAAGGGCCGCGACGGCAAGGTCCTGGGTACGTTCGCCTTCTATTACCGCGAACCGCGCGGGCCGGACATGCTCGATCGCCAGATCGTCGCGGCCTGCATCAATCTCTGTGCGATCGCCCTCGAACATGACCGCGCCCAATCGCGCATCCTGAAGCTCGCCTATCGCGATCAGCAGACGGACCTGCCGAACCGCGCAGCCTTTCAACAGCGCGCCTGCGAAATTCTCGAAAAGCTGCCCGCGTCCGGCGGGAAAAGCCTCGCTGTGCACTATATCGATCTCGACGATTTCAAGGGCGTCAACGACACGCTCGGTCACGCGGTCGGCGATCAATTGCTGAGCGCCGTCGCCGCGCGCCTGCGGACGGTTTGCCAGAACGGTGAATTCGTCGCCCGGCTCGGCGGCGATGAATTCGCGGTTCTGCAATTTCCCGTCGCGAAGCTCAGGGAGATCGAGCGGCTTGCGCAAAAGCTTCTGTCCTGTTTCGCGCGGCCGTTCGAGGTCGAAGAACGCACGATCACCACCTCGGCCAGTATCGGGATCGCGCGGGCACCGACCGATAGCAATGATTTCAGCAATCTTCTGCGCCGTGCCGACGTCGCGCTCTACCGCGCGAAGGGCGCGGGACGCGCCAGATATTGCCTGTTCGACGAAGAAATGGGCCGGCGCATGCTTGCGCGCCGCGCAATGGAAAAGGATCTGCGCCAAGCCCTCGCGCGGGGCGAGATCACGCTGCATTTCCAGCCGATTGTCGATCTCGCGACCGGCAGAACGATTTGCTTCGAAGCGCTCGCGCGCTGGTATGAGCCCTCGCGCGGCCTTGTCCCGCCAAGCGAATTTATCCCGATCGCCGAGGAAATCGGCATCATCGTCGAATTCGGAAATTGGTTCTTGCGCCGGGCCTGCCGCGAAGCCGCGCGCTGGCCCGCCGACATCAGGATCGCGGTGAACCTCTCGCCTCTGCAACTCAGCCGCGCCGACTTCATCCAGCAGGTCGAGGCGGCGCTAGCCGAAAGCGGTCTGCCGCCGGAAAGGCTGGAGCTCGAAATCACCGAGTCGGTGCCTCTGGTCGCCAACCAGGCGATGCGCGAAGTGCTGTGTGCCCTGAAAAGCCGCGGCATCAGCATCGCGCTCGACGATTTCGGCACCGGCTATTCATCGCTGTCCTACCTGCGTTCCTTCCCCTTCGATCGGCTGAAAATCGACCATTCCTTCGTGCGCGAAATTCCCGGACACGGACAGACGATGGCGATCGTCAAGGCGGTGCTCGATCTCGCCCGCAGCGTCAACGTCCGTACAACGGCGGAAGGCATCGAGATCGAGCCGCAACGGATCTGGCTGCAGGCGCAGGGCTGCTCCGAAGGACAGGGCTATCTCTTCAACCGGCCGATGCCGGCCGAGAAGGTTGCGGAGTTTCTCGCCGGGGAATGCACGATCAGCCAGCGGCAGCCGCACGTTGCGACTCCGCCGCGCCTGAAGAAAAGTGCTTCGGCCTAACCCGCCCAGGCCTTGAGTGCGGCACGGCCGGCATAGCGCGCCTGGCCGCCCAGCTCTTCCTCGATACGGATCAATTGGTTGTATTTGGCGAGCCGGTCGGAGCGCGCGAGCGAGCCGGTCTTGATCTGCCCGGCATTGGTCGCGACGGCGAGATCGGCGATGGTCGAATCCTCCGTCTCGCCCGAGCGGTGCGAGATGACGGCGGTATAGCCAGCGCGCTGCGCCAGATCGACCGCGGCGAGCGTTTCCGTCAGCGTGCCGATCTGGTTGACCTTGATGAGGATCGAATTGGCAATGCCTTGCGCGATGCCCTTGCCGAGACGCTCGACATTGGTGACGAAAATATCGTCGCCGACGAGCTGGACCTTCTTGCCGAGAAGATCGGTGAGAATTTTCCAGCCCTCCCAATCTTCTTCCGACGCTCCGTCCTCGATCGTCGCGATCGGATAGGCGCCGGCGAGCTTGGCGAGATATTGCGCCTGCTCTTCGCTGCTGCGGGTCTTGCCCTCACCCTCGTAGCGATAGGCACCGTCACGGAAAAATTCAGTCGCGGCGCAATCGAGGCCGAGGGCGATCTCCTCGCCCGGCTTGAAGCCCGCCTGCTCGATCGCCTTGAGGCAGAAATCGAGTGCCGCTTCCGCCGACGGCAGATCGGGGGCAAAGCCGCCTTCGTCACCGACATTGGTGTTGAGGCCCGCCTTCTTCAGCGCGCTCTTCAAGACCTGGAAGACCTCGGCGCCCCAGCGCACCGCTTCCTTCAGCGACGGCGCGGCGAAGGGCACGATCATGAATTCCTGGAAATCGATCGGATTGTCGGCATGGACGCCGCCGTTGAGGATGTTCATCATCGGCACGGGCAGGACGCGCGCCTGCGTGCCGCCGACGTAACGGAACAGCGGCAGTCCGCTGACATCCGCCGCCGCCTTGGCGACGGCCAGCGAAACGCCGAGGATGGCATTGGCGCCGAGCCGCGACTTGTTCGGCGTGCCGTCGAGCGCAATCAAGGCTTCGTCGATCGCCACCTGATCCTCGGCGTCGAGGCCGGCCAAAGCATCGAAAATATCGCGATCGACGGATTCGACCGCTTTCAGCACGCCTTTGCCGCCGAAGCGCGACTTGTCGCCGTCGCGCAGTTCAACCGCCTCATGCGTGCCGGTGGATGCGCCCGAGGGAACCGCCGCGCGGCCGAAGGAACCATCCTCCAGGGTCACGTCAACTTCGACCGTGGGATTGCCGCGGCTATCCAGAATTTCGCGGCCAGCAATATCGACGATCGCGGTCATAAATTGTCCTTTCGGCGGGTTTCCTCGTTTGGCGCGGTTTCTACGACGAAGCCGCCGCCGAAAAAAGGGGTGATATGGGCGCACCCGCCCAAAGGACGATATGACGCTTTTTGCGAAGGGAATTAGACAGGCGGCGGGTTGCGTTCCGGGAAGCTGCGTTGATGCCAGTAAGGATAGGTCAGCACCCGTTCGCTGGCGGCATCGAGCTTCTTAACCTGTTCCGGGGTGAGCGACCAGCCGACAGCGCCAAGGTTCTGCTTCAACTGCTCCTCGTTGCGGGCGCCGATGATGACGCTCGCGACCGTCGGGCGCTGCAGCAGCCAGTTCAGGGCGATCTGCGGCACGCTTTTGCCTGTCTCCCTCGCGACCTCGTCCAGCGCATCGACCACCTTGTAAAGATATTCGTTATCGACCTGCGGCCCGATGTCGGCGGTCTTGTGCAGCCGGCTTGTTTCCGGCAACGGCTGGCCGCGGCGGATTTTCCCCGTGAGCCGTCCCCAGCCGAGCGGACTCCACACCAAGGCACCGACCTTCTGATCGAGGCCGAGCGGCATCAGTTCCCATTCATATTCGCGGCCGATCAAAGAATAATAGGCCTGGTGCGCGACATGCCGCGGCAGATTGTAACGATCGGCGATGGCCAGCGATTTCATCAGATGCCAGCCGGAGAAATTCGAGCAGCCGATATAGCGGATCTTGCCGGCGCGGATGAAATCGTCGAGCGTCGAGAGCACTTCCTCGATCGGCGTCAGAGCATCGAAGCCGTGCAACTGGAAAAGATCGATGTAATCGGTCTTGAGTCGCTTCAGCGAGCCTTCGATCGCCTGCGTAAGATGAAAGCGCGAGGAGCCGACGTCGTTCGGCCCCTGTCCTGAACGGAACGTGGCTTTGGTCGAGATCAGCACCTGATCGCGGCGGCCCTTGATGGCCTCGCCTAACACCTCCTCCGCCGCGCCGGCGGAATAGATGTCGGCACTGTCAAAAAGCGTCAGGCCGGCATCGAGACAGATGTCGACGAGCCGTGTCGCTTCCTTGACGTCACTCGATCCCCACGCGGCGAAGAACTCGCCCTTGCCGCCGAACGTGCCAGTACCGAAGCTCAGAACCGGAACCTTGAATCCCGAGGCGCCTAGCTGCCGATATTCCATATTCCCCTCGTTAACTTGAGATGCCCTTCACGCATATGGGGCTTCGCCGTTGCCGAATGACCAGTTCTCTTTCTTCACTTCTACGAGATTGATGAAGACGTCTTCGCGCCGCAGGCCGATCTTGTCGTGAAGGCCGTCCGCGATTGCCCTGTAGAAGGCACGCTTTTGCTCGGTGGTACGGCCCTCGTTGAGCGTGATCTGGATGATGAGCGCCTCGGGCGAGCGCGCGATATTGAGATAATTCGGATCGATGAACAGATCTTCCGGCGCATGCTCGGCGAAAATCTGGAAGCGGTCGCCTTCCGGCACGTTGATCGTGGTGCGCATCGCGGCATAAATCACATCGCCGATGGTTTGCTTATAGTCGGCGGGTTTGCCGCGCGGCAGATCGACCCGAACGAGAGGCATTGTGCTTCTCCTATAGTGATTGAAGTCAGGCGCCGCTTTCGCGGGCCCGGCGTACTTCGTAGACCTTGAGATGCGCGTCAGCGATCTGCAAGATGGGAGTCGACAGATCGCCGCGCCGGCGCAGCAGATCGCTGACGATATGATGCGCCTCGGTGCGCTGGCCGCGCTCGATGTCGCGCAGCATCGACGGCTTGAACTCGGAGCCGGCCTCGGACAGCATCTTTTCGCCGAATTGCATGCCCTGAGCGTCCTGCGGAAAATTGTGACGCGCCGCGATCGCCGCGCATTCCTCCAGGAGCGCCGTCCCGTAGCTTTCCGCGCCTGCGGCAACGATGTCGCCGACCTGCGCGCGCAACAGGCTACCGAGGCTCGCGGCCGCGGCGATGAAAACCCATTTGTTCCACATTTCCGCAAGGATATGGTCGCTCAGCCGGGCATCGAAGTCGCTACGGCCGAGGGTCTCGGCCACGGCTTCGACGCTCGCGGTGTTTGTTCCGTCTTGTTCGCCGAAGCTGATCGCATGGAAGCTGCTGAGGTGATGCACGCGGCCATCGTCATCGAGCGTCGCAGAAATCTTGCTCCATCCGCCAAGCACATGCTCGGCGCCGAAATGCGAGGCCAGAATGTCGAGATGCAGCAGGCCGTTCAGCACCGGCAGGATCATTGTTTCCGGGCCAACCGCGGGCGCGAAGGACTTGATCGCATCGGTGAGATCGAAGGCCTTGCAGCTCAGAAGAATGAGATCGTAATGGCTCGCGATCTTGTCGGCGGTCACCGTCGGCGGATTGGCAATCTGCAAGCCACCCTTGAGGCTGACGATCTCAAGGCCGCGCGCGGCAAGCTGCGCGGCCCGGCGCGGCCGGACGAGAAAAGTGACATCCCGGCCTGCCGCCAGAAGCCGCCCGCCGAAATAGCCACCGAGCGCGCCGGCACCGATTACAAGAATCCGCATCCATTCCCCTCCAAAAGCGCCTCCTTTAAGCATTTTTGGCCGGCTGGCGCTAACGGGTCACGATCAATATCCGTTGACAAGCGTGCATATGCTCTTATGTCGAATCCGCCGAAACTTTTTTGAGGATTTGACATGCCGCCCGACAGCGACGTGGCGAGCCTGTGCAATTGCCTGGCGGTGCGTCAGGCTGCCCGCCGGGTCACCCAATTTTATGACAGGTACCTCGCGTCGTCGGCGTTGCGGACGACGCAATTCTCGATCCTGAGCTGGCTCAGCCGCGCCGGGCCGATGAGCATCCATGCCCTGGCCCAAGCGATGGTGATGGACCGCACGACGCTCGGCCGCAATATCCTGCCGCTCGAGCGCGAGGGGCTGATCGCTATCCGTCAAAGCGCCGAGGACCGGCGCAGCAAGCTGTTGCATGTCACGCCCGACGGGTCGGCGCGGCTGAAGCAAGCCAATGCCGGATGGAAACAGGCTCAGAGCGCTTTCGAGGGGGCTTTCGGCGTCGAGCGCGCCGCCTCGCTACGGGCCGTCCTGCACGAGGTCGCGGCCCTCGATCTGGATTAACGCGGGCGTGGCAGAGCCGCAGCGCGCGCGCTATAAGCCCGCATGAGCAAAAAACCCATTGCCGCGCCATTGCTCGGCCGTCAGGCCGCCCTGCCCGCTTCCCCCGATGAAGCCAAGCTCGACCGCGTGCCGAACCCACATCCGGACGCGGATTACATCGCCCGTTTCACGGCGCCGGAATTCACCTCGCTCTGCCCGGTGACGGGCCAGCCGGATTTTGCCCATCTCGTCATCGATTACGTGCCGGATCGCTGGCTCGTCGAATCGAAGTCGCTGAAGCTTTATCTCGGCGCTTTCCGCAATCACGGCGCCTTCCACGAGGATTGCACGATCCGGGTCGGCAAAGACCTGATCGCGCTGCTCAAGCCGCGCTGGCTGCGCATCGGCGGCTATTTCTATCCGCGCGGCGGCATTCCCATCGATGTCTTCTGGCAGAGCGGCAAGGTGCCGGCGGGCGTCTGGGTGCCCGATCAGGGAGTCGCGCCCTATCGCGGGCGCGGATAGAACTTCAGCGTCCGGAGAACGGCGGGTCCCATTCGCTGTCCATCAGCGCCTTCAGCGTATTGCGATTGCCCAACTCCGTTCCGGGCGCGACATAGAAATATCCCGGCGCATAAACGCCGCCAGCGTAATAAGGCGCAGGCCCTGGATAATAGCCGGGCGGCGGAGGCGGTGGCGCGTAGTACGGACCGCCCGCATAGTAATGATGATGATAATGATGGACCACATGCACGTAATGATGATGGACGTGCGTGTGTGTCGTTGTCGCCGCTTGCGACGGCGTCCAGGCGAAAGCCAGCGCCGATGCGGCCAGGGCAGACAAAAAGAGTTTCATCAAATCACCTTTCGTCAACGACGCGGTTCGATTTCAACTTATCACATGTAGGCGCGCGGGGCCGCAAAACCCAGCAATAAGCGTCCGGCGGCCCCTCGAAGCGCGAAAACTCGCACGGTAAGGTTTCCAAAGCTTTGATTTCCATCATGCTTGTCCGGCTTGGGCGCCGGTAATAAGCAGGCTCAGACCAATCGGCTCTGCTCGACCGCGGCGGCAACAAAGCTCGCAAACAGCGGGTGCGGCTGGAACGGCCGCGACTTCAGCTCGGGATGATATTGCACGCCGATGAACCAGGGATGGTTCTCGAGCTCGATCGTCTCGGGCAGCAGCCCGTCCGGCGACAGGCCGGCGAAGATCACCCCCTTGTCCTGGAGCTGATCGCGATAGGTCATGTTGACCTCGTAGCGATGACGGTGGCGCTCGGAAATTTCAGCTTCGCCGTAGATCCCGGCGATCTTCGATCCCGGCCGCAGAAAGGCCGGATAGGCGCCAAGCCGCATCGTGCCGCCGAGGTCGCCTTCGGCCGCGCGCATCTGCAATTCATTGCCGCGCATCCATTCGGTCATCAGGCCAACGACCGGCTGGCTCGTCGGGCCGAATTCGGTTGAATTGGCGTCTGCGATACCGGCAAGCGAGCGCGCCGCCTCGATCACCGCCATCTGCATCCCGAAGCAGATGCCGAAATAAGGCACCTTGCGCTCGCGAGCGAAGCGCGCGGCGAGAATCTTGCCCTCGGCGCCGCGATGGCCGAAGCCGCCGGGCACGAGAATGCCATCGACGCCTTCCAGCCGCTGCGCCGGGTCCGAGCCTTCGAACACCTCCGATTCGATCCAGTCGAGCTGGACCTTGACGCGATTGGCCATGCCGCCGTGGGCGAGCGCCTCGATGAGCGACTTATAGGCGTCCTTCATGCCCGTATATTTGCCGACGATGGCGATCGTCACTTCGCCTTCGGTATTATGGGTGCGCGCTGTCACGGCGTTCCAGCGGCTCATGTCGGGCTTCGGCACCGGCTCGATGCCGAACGCCGCCAGAACCTCCTGGTCGAGCCCCGCCGCGTGATAGGCGGCCGGCACATCGTAGACCGAGGCGACATCTCTCGCCTCGATCACCGCGCTTTCGCGGACATTGCAAAAAAGACCGATCTTGCGGCGCTCCTCGCGCGGAATCTCGCGATCCGTGCGGCAGAGAATGATCTGCGGCTGGATGCCGATCGAGCGCAGCTCCTTCACCGAATGCTGGGTCGGCTTGGTCTTCAGTTCCCCGGCGCTCGGAATATAGGGCATCAGCGTCAGGTGGACGTAGATCGCGTGCTGGCGCGGCAGATCGTTGCCGAGCTGGCGGATCGCCTCGAGAAACGGCAGCCCTTCGATGTCGCCGACCGTGCCGCCGATCTCGACCAGCACGAAATCGACGCCCTCGTTGCCGCGCAGAACGAATTCCTTGATCTCGTTGGTAACGTGCGGGATCACCTGAACCGTCGCGCCGAGATAATCGCCGCGCCGCTCCTTGGTGATGATCTCCTGATAGATGCGCCCGGTCGTGATGTTGTCGTCACGCACCGCCGCGCGGCCGGTGAATCGCTCGTAATGTCCGAGATCGAGGTCGGTCTCCGCCCCGTCATCGGTGACAAAGACTTCGCCGTGCTGATAGGGGGACATCGTCCCCGGATCGACATTGAGGTAGGGATCGAGCTTACGAAGCCTGACCGTATAGCCGCGTGCTTGTAGCAAAGCCCCGAGGGCCGCCGACGCAAGCCCCTTGCCCAGGGAAGAGACCACGCCGCCGGTGATGAAAATGTACCGCGCCATGGGTCTCGGTGATTATCCGGTTTTGTGCCGTTTGGGGAGCTTTTTTATAGCCCGTCCACACAGAAGCTGAAGTTTACTCGTGACCGAACAGACTTTCCGCCGCGGCGCCGACTGTCGTTTCGGGATGGGCCGCGCAAAAAGCCTTTAGTTTGGCGGCGTTCGCCCTGAGTGCGTCAAGGTCGATCACCGCAGGCGCATCCGTATCCTGATAATAGCCATCGAGCCAGGCGAGTGTGGTTTCGACGTCAGCCCCGTTCGCGTTGAGGAAATCCTGACAGGATTCGGAGTCCAGATTGATCGCCGCCGCGCCGGCGCTGGAAAGCCCGGCGCCGAGCCAGATCGCGGCCAGCAATGCGCTCCAGAGAGGCGCTTGCGGCGCGCCAGTCATTGCGACCGCGGCGGCTCCGGCTGCGCCGGCGGTCCGGGCGGCTGCGGATGCTCTTGCAGATCCTGCTGCTGTTTCTTGAGCTGCTGCAGCAGCGTCCCCTGCCCGGCGGGCGCGCCCGGCGCGGCAGCAGGTGCCACGGCGCCCTCGAAGATCGATTTGCTCGGGCGGTTGGCATTGGCGAGCAGCGTCAGCGTGAGGCTGGTGACGAAAAACAGGGCTCCGAGAATGGCGGTAGCGCGCGTCAGAACATTCGCCTGGCCGCGTCCGGTCATGAATCCGCCGCCGCCGATGCCCAGAGCGCCACCCTCCGAGCGCTGCAGAAGCACAGTCGCGATCAGCGCGAGCACAATCATAATGTGAATGACGATCAAAACCGTTTGCATTGTCGCAAGTGACCTCTCGGGGCGCCGCCCAATCCTATTTTGCCCGCTCTTATACCGTGGCGCTTCCTCTGGCTAGAGCAGGATGCGCCTATTCGCGGCCCGGCGCTGGGGCCTTGCCTGGAACGGCCACGTAATCAGTCAGTTAATGCTGGCTGACGGCCTTGGCAATGGCGAGGAATTCGGCCGCCTTCAGGCTGGCGCCGCCGACCAGGGCGCCGTTGACGTCGGGCGAACGCAGAAGCTCCGCCGCATTGCCGGGCTTGACCGAGCCGCCATAGAGCAGCCGCACGACCTCGCCGTCCGTCAGCAAGGTCTTGAGCCGCTGGCGCAGGAAGCCGTGCATCGCGACGACATCCCGCGGCGACGGCGTGACGCCTGTGCCGATCGCCCAGACAGGCTCATAGGCGACGGCCAGCCGCCCGGCCGCAGCCTGCTCCGGTGGCAGGGATTGTTCGAGCTGTGCGGCGACGCGCGCCTCGGCCTGCCCCGCCGTCCGCTCGGCCTCGGTCTCGCCGACGCAGAGAATCACCTTGAGGCCGGCGCGCAAGGCCGCCGCAGCTTTGGCGGCAACCCGGGCATCGCTCTCGCCATGATCGATCCGACGTTCCGAATGGCCGACGATAACGTAGGATGCGCCAGCATCCTTGAGCATTTCCGCGGAAATATCGCCCGTGTGGGCGCCATAGGCGTCGGGAGAGCAGTCCTGCCCGCCGATAGCGACCGGCGTGCCGGCGCAAAGCTGTGCCGCCGCAGCAAGCAAGGTGGCGGGCGGACAGACAAGGATTTCCGCCCCCGCCACGGCGCCCGCGGCAACGGCATCGCGAATCGCCGCGACCTGCGCGAGATCGGCGCGCAACCCGTTCATTTTCCAGTTTCCGGCCACCAGCGGCGTCAATCTGTTCGCCATTCCGCTCCGCCCCGCGTTTGATCCCGATCTAGCACTGGCACCCGCCGCCGCAAAATCCGGGGAATTGACCGGGGCGCGCAATCGGATTTAGCGCGCATTGCCAGCCCGTGGCCGCCTCCCTATAGTCCGGCCCCCGATCGACCTAGCGCGTTTTCACGCGAAGTGGATACCGGTTCGCACCATGAAAACGCGCTCATTCAAATAATGAGACCGTTTTCGGACGGAAAACCGGTTTCCACTTTTCCTGAAAGCGGTCTCTCCTCCGGAGATTCATAGAATATGCTTGATGCTTTGCGTGCCTCCAGCCAGACCTGGATTGGCCGGATCATTATGGCCGTGGTGATATCTTTTCTGATCATCGCCTTCGGCTTCTGGGGCATCGCCGATATTTTCCGCGGTTTCGGCGCCAATACTCTGGCGCGAGTCGGTTCGGCCGAAATCACGCCGGACGAGTTCCGCAACACCTATCAGACGCAATTGCTGCGCATGCAGGAACAGCAGCGGCGGGCGATCAGCGCCGACGAGGCGCATGAACGCGGGATCGATCGCCAGGTTCTCGCCCGGCTGCTCAGCGATTCGGCGCTGAACCAAGAAGCGCACCGGCTGGGGCTGGCACTCTCCGACAACGTTCTCGCCCAGCAGATCATGCAGGATGACGCGTTCAAAGGCGCCAACGGCCAATTCAGCCAGCAGGTTTTCGAGCAACGGCTACAGGATAATGGCCTGACCGAGCGAGGCTATCTCGCGGATACGCGGGCCGGCGCTCTGCGCGACCAGATCGTCTCGGCCCTGACCGACGGGCTGACCCCGCCCCGCGCCCTGCTTGAGATCATCAACCGCTATTACAACGAGCAGCGCAGCATCGACTACGTCATTCTGCCGAAGACGGCCGCGGGCAGCTTTTCCGCGCCGACCGATGCCATGCTCAAAAGCTATTTTGAGGCCCATCGCGAGCTTTATCGCCAGCCAGAATATCGCAAGATCAGCCTGCTCGTCCTGACAGCCGAAGCGTTGGCGCAAATCCAATCGGCACAGAACCCGATCACCGACGCGGAGATCGAGAAAAGCTATGAGGCGGTGAAGGATCATCGCTATACGCAGCCAGAAAAACGGGAAATTCAGCAGATCGTATTCCCGGATGAAAAATCGGCCGATGCAGCAGCCGCCAAACTGGCAGGCGGCGAAACTTTTGCGGCCCTGATCGCCGAGCGCAAGCTGACGCCGAAGGACACAGATCTCGGCACCGTCACCGAAGCGGGCCTCGCCGACAAGGCCGCCGCCGCGGCGGCTTTCGCCATCCCCTCGGGCGGCGTCACGAAACCGGTGCAAACCCAGTTCGGCTGGGCGATTCTGCATGCCGTGCAGACCGCCCCCAAGGTCGTCATTCCGTTGGTCGCAATAAAAGGCGAGATCGCTCGTGACCTCGCCATCGCGCGGGCGCAAAAAGACCTCGGCAATATTCACGACAAGATCGAAGACGAACGCGCCGCCGGCAAATCCATTGCCGATGCCGCCAAGGCGCTGGGTCTTTCGGCGCAAACCATCGATGCGATCGACGCACAAGGAAACGACAAGGCCGGCAAGGCCATTTCCGGCCTTGGCGATCCGCAGGCTGTGCTGAAGGCCGTGTTCGCCTCCGATATCGGCGTGGACAACGATCCGGTCCAGACCAAGGATGGCGGCGCCATCTGGTTCGACGTGCTCAATATCGATCCGGCGCGCAATCAGACGTTCGACGAGGTCAAGGCGCGCGTCACGCGAGACTGGGTCGCCGATCAGACCGCCCAGCGTCTGGTCGACAAGTCTGTCGATCTGGCCAAGAAGCTCGACGCTGGCGCGACGCTGGCCGCGATCGCGACATCGGACGGCAATCTGCCGGTGAAGCATATCGATAAGATCACGCGCCTCGATTCCAAAGGCCTCTCCCGCGATCTGCTCGATCAGGTCTTCAACCGCGCCATCGGAAAAGCTGGATCGGCCGGGACGCAGGATGGCGGACGCATCGTGTTCAAGGTCACGAACGGCGTCGTGCCCCCCATTAGCGCCTCGACGTTCAACTTCGGCAGCGTCACCGATCAGATGAAGACGGCGCTCAACGACGACATGACGGCGCAATTTGTCTCGCAGCTCGAAACCCGGCTCGGCACGCGGATCAATCCGCAGATTTGGCAATCCGTTTCCGGCGCGCCGGCGGATCAGCAGTGACGGCATGATTACGCCCGCCTTCGACACCTTCGCCGCACGCTACGAATCGGGCGCGCCGGTGCTGCTTTCGAGCCGCCTTGTCGGCGATCTCGAAACGCCCGTGGCGGCCTTTATGAAATTGTCCGCCGGTCGCAACGGCCGCCTGTTTTTGCTCGAATCCGTCGAAGGCGGCGGCGCACGCGGCCGCTATTCGATGATCGGCCTCGATCCCGATGTCGTCTGGCGCTGTCAGGGCGATCGCGCCGAGATCAATCGCACCGCCCTGACCGATCTTGCCGCTTTCACGCCCTGCGAAGCAGCGCCGCTCGATGCTTTGCGCGCGCTGATCGCCGAATCGCGGATCGATGCGCCGGAAGGTCTGCCGCCGATGGCGGCGGGCATTTTCGGCTATCTCGGCTACGACATGGTGCGGCAGATGGAGCGTCTGGCGCCGGCCAAGCCCGATCCGATCGGCGTGCCGGACGCGATCATGCTGCGCCCGACAATCATGGTCGTCTTCGACAGCGTGACCGATGAGATTTTCGTCGTGACGCCGGTGCGCCCCGCGCCGAATGTCAGCGCCAAGTCTGCCTATGAAAAAGGGCTGGAGCGGATCGAAGCCATCGTCGCGACGCTCGAAGCGCCGCTGCCGCGCGGCGCTGGCGACCTCGACGCCGATGCGCAGGCGATAAGCCCTATGTCGAATACGTCCGAGGCGCGCTTTCACGAAATGGTCGATAGGGCGAAGGATTACATCCGCGCCGGCGACATTTTTCAGGTCGTGCTGTCGCAGCGTTTCACTGCGCCTTTCGCCCTGCCCGCCTTCGCACTGTATCGGGCGCTGCGCCGCGTGAATCCGGCGCCCTTCCTCTGCTATCTCGATTTCGGCAGTTTCCAGATCGTCTGTTCGAGCCCCGAGATTCTGGTGCGCGCCCGCGACGGCAAGGTGACGATCCGTCCCATCGCCGGCACACGCTGGCGCGGCAAGAATGCCGTCGAGGACGCGCTGCTCGCCGCCGATCTCCTCGCCGACGAGAAGGAGCGCGCCGAACATCTGATGCTGCTCGATCTCGGGCGCAACGATGTCGGCCGCGTCGCGAAAATCGGCAGCGTCGCGGTGACCGAAAAATTCGTTATCGAGCGGTACAGCCATGTGATGCACATCGTCTCGAATGTCGAAGGCGAGCTTGACGCCTCGCATGACGTGATCGACGCGCTTTGCGCCGGCTTTCCGGCGGGCACCGTCTCCGGTGCGCCGAAGGTGCGGGCGATGGAGATCATCGACGAATTGGAAACGGACAAGCGCGGCATCTATGCCGGCGCCATCGGCTATTTCGGCGCCAATGGCGACATGGACACCTGCATCATCCTGCGCACCTCGGTGGTGAAGGACGGCAAGATGCATGTGCAGGCAGGCGCGGGCGTCGTCTATGATTCCGATGCCGCCTATGAACAGCGCGAGACGGTCAACAAGGCGCAGGCTTTGTTCCGTGCGGCGGAAGAAGCCGTGCGCTTTGCCGCGCGGACGAAACGCGGGCAGTAAAGTCTCCGCAAAATGATAAAATTGCGCGGAAAAAAGCCGCCGCATGTTTGATCTTGCGCATTCCTGACGCTCACGCTCGAAAATAGAGTTTCGTTTCCAATATGAAGGCTCGGGGACGCCATCGCAGCGAGGATCAGCCATGACTCAGCTTGAAACACTCACCATTCCCGGCACGCAGCTCAAGCCGACGCGGGTCGCGCTCGGCACTTGGGCAATCGGCGGCTGGATGTGGGGCGGCAGCGACGACGCGGATTCGATCCGCACCATTCAGAACGCCGTCGATCGCGGCATCAACATCATCGACACCGCGCCGGTCTATGGCTTCGGCCATTCGGAGGAAATCGTCGGCCGCGCGCTGGCCGAGGGCGGACGGCGGCAGAAAACCATCATCGCCACCAAGGTCGCGCTGGATTGGAAGGACGGCAAGATATTCCGCAATGCCAGCAAGGCGCGGATCGAAAAGGAGATCGAAGACTCGCTGCGCCGGCTCCAGACCGACGTGATCGACATCTATCAGGTGCATTGGCCGGATACGGCGACGCCCATCGCCGAGACCGCCGAGACGCTCGGCAAATTGTTCAAGGCCGGGAAAATCCGCGCCATCGGCGTCAGCAATTTCAGCGTCGCGCAGATGGAAGCGTTCCGCGCCGTCGCGCCGCTGCATACGGTCCAGCCGCCGCATAATCTCTTCGAGCGCGGCGCCGAGAAGGACGTGCTGCCCTATGCCGCCAAGAACGACATCGCGACGCTCGCCTATGGCCCGCTCTGCCGTGGCCTGCTGACCGGCAAGATCAACGCGGATTCGACCTTCGGCGGCGATGATCTGCGCCGCAACGATCCCAAGTTCAAGCCGCCGCGCCTCGCGCAATATCTCGCCGCCGTCGCCGCGCTCGACGCCTTCGCCAAGAAGAACTACGGCAAGACGGTGCTCGACCTTGCGGTGCGCTGGGTGCTCGACCGTCAGCCGCTCAGCATCGCGCTCTGGGGCGCGCGCAAGCCCAGCCAGCTTGATCCGGTTACGGAAATCTCCGGCTGGAAGCTCGATGCGGCGGCGCTTGCCGAGATCGACAAGATTCTGGCGGATAACATTCACGACCCGGTCGGGCCCGAATTCATGGCTCCGCCGGTGCGGCAGGCGGCCTAGCCGTCATTGCGAGCGAAGCGAAGCAATCCAGGGGCAGAGACTGGATTGCTTCGTCGCTGACGCTCCTCGCAATGACACTGGCGCCATTTTGGCTTGACCTTGCCCGCCGCGCGGCTCAATAGGTTTTCCCATGCCTGCCGTTACCCTGATCGACAATTACGACAGCTTCACCTTCAATCTGGTGCATTACCTCGGTGAATTGGGCGCCGAGGTGAAAGTGCATCGCAATGACAAGGTGAGCGTTGCCGATGTCATCGCCGCGCGGCCGGACGCGATCGTGCTCTCGCCCGGCCCCTGCACGCCGCATGAGGCCGGCATCTGTCTCGACCTCATTCGCGCGGCGAGCGGCGAGATTCCGATCTTCGGTGTCTGCCTCGGCCATCAGGCGATCGGCGAAGTCTTCGGCGGCGAGGTGGTGCGCGCGCCGATCCCCGTCCATGGCAAGATGTCGGACATCAGCCATAAGGCCGAGACGATCTTCCGCGGCATCAACGGCCCGTTCCGCGCGACGCGCTATCATTCGCTCGTCGTCAAGCGCGAGACGCTGCCGGATGAATTGAAGGTCACCGCCGAAACGGACGGGCTGGTGATGGGCCTTTCGCACAAATCCCGGCCGGTGCATGGCGTGCAATTCCATCCCGAAAGCATCGAATCCGAGCACGGCCATCGCATCCTCGCCAATTTCCTCGAACTGGCGCGGGAATGGAACGCGGCGCGCGGCGCTGTCTGATCTGGTCTACGAAATGCTACGCTGAGGCCGCCTCTCCCGCCGCATAAAGGCCGCAGCGCTTTGGACGAACCGATCGATTTTCTCACCGGCAACGCCCGGCCCGGCGAGCTCTTCGGCCAGCCCAAGGGCCTGAGCGTCCTTTTCGCGACGGAGATGTGGGAGCGCTTTTCCTATTACGGGATGCGCGCGCTTCTCGTCCTCTACATGACGAAATATCTGCTGCTCCCCGGCCATGCGGAGCATGTCTTGGGGCTCGCCACGCTCCGGCACGGGCTCGAAGCCCTGTTTGGGCCGCTGGCCTTGCAGCCGCTCTCCTCCCAGATCTATGGCTTCTACACCGCGCTCGTTTATGCGACGCCGATCCTCGGCGGCCTCCTCGCCGACCGCGTGCTCGGCCAGCGCCGCACCGTCATCATTGGCGCCGTTCTCATGGCGCTCGGCCATTTCATGATGGCCTTCGATCATCTCTTTCTCATCGCGCTGCTGGCGATCATCTTCGGCTCTGGTGCTTTCAAACCCAATATCTCGACGCAGGTCGGCGGACTCTATCCGCAAGGCGACAGGCGGCGCGACCGCGCCTTCTCGATCTTCTATGTCGGTATCAATATCGGCGCTTTCTTCGCGCCGCTTGTCTGCGGCACCTTGGGCGAAGAAGCAGGCTGGCATTATGGCTTCGCCGCCGCCGGCGTCGGCATGGTCATCGGCCTTTGCATCTACCTTTATGGCCTGCGCCATCTGCCGCCGGACGCCAAAACCCAAACTCAAGCCCAAGCCGCGCCCTTCGCGTCGCGCCTTAGCGGCGAGGAATGGCGCAGTCTTCTCGTCCTGCTCGTGCTCTTCGTACCAAGCCTGTTGTTCTGGGCGGTCTATGAACAGCAGGGCAATACGATCACGCTCTGGGCCAATGCCGAAGTCGACCGCAGCTTTTCGTTCTTCGGCTGGCACGCGGAGATTCCGACGACGTGGTTTCTGGCGATCAATCCGTTCCTGATCTTCGCCTTCACGCCGCTCGTCGTCTCGCTGTGGACACGGCAGGCGGCACGAAGGCGCGAACCGTCAAGCGTCATGAAAATGGCCATCGGCTGTTTCGGCGAAGCGCTCG
Source organism: Methylovirgula ligni (assembly GCF_004135935.1). Taxonomy (NCBI): domain Bacteria; kingdom Pseudomonadati; phylum Pseudomonadota; class Alphaproteobacteria; order Hyphomicrobiales; family Beijerinckiaceae; genus Methylovirgula; species Methylovirgula ligni. The sequence goes on from NZ_CP025086.1 coordinate 2,979,616, forward strand.
CCTATCTCGTCCTTGCGCTGGCGACCTGGCACACCGGCGCGGGCAAAGCGAGCTGGCTCTGGCTTCTGGCTTTTTTCACAATCCTGACATTGGGCGAGCTTTATCTTTCGCCGGTCGGCCTCTCTCTGGTGACGAAGCTCGCACCCACGCGAATGCTCTCGCTCATCATGGGGTTCTGGCTGGCGACAAACTTCATCGGCAATTTTCTTTCGGGCTGGCTCGGCAGTTTCTGGAGCGCCATGAGCCGGACCGAGTTTTTCCTCACCGCCGCCGCGATCGCAGCCTTCGCCGGGCTCGTGATCCTCGCCTGCACTCGGCCCCTCGCCAAGATCACCGGCGAGATCACGAGCGAGCGAGAAGCGAGCTGAACCCTTGCGCTTTACGGCGCGCCAGAGCAATGAGACGCCATGGACGCCTTCAAACCCCTGCTAGCGAAAATCGCGACGGGCGCGAGCCTGAGCCGCAGCGAGGCGGAATACGCCTTCAATCTGTTGCTCGGCGGCGGGGTGACGGCGGCGCAGACCGGCGCCTTCCTGATGGGCCTGCGCGTGCGCGGCGAGACGGTCGAGGAAATCACCGGCGCGGTCGGCGCCATGCGGGCCAAGATGCTGCCTGTCACTGCGCCGCCCGATGCGGTCGACATCGTCGGCACCGGCGGCGATGGCCATGGCACCTATAATGTCTCGACCCTCGCGGCCTTGATCGTCGCGGCCTGCGGCGTGCCGGTCGCCAAGCATGGCAACCGCGCCGCTTCGTCGAGGTCCGGCGCCAGCGATGTGCTTACCGCACTCGGCGTCAAGATCGGCCTCGACCCGGACGAGATCGAGCATTGCCTGCACGAGGCGGGCATCGGCTTCATGGCCGCCCCCGTGCACCATGCCGCGATCCGCCATGTCAATCAGATCCGCGCCGAAATCGGCACGCGCACGCTCTTCAATCTGCTCGGGCCGCTCGCCAATCCGGCGCGGGTCAAGCGGCAATTGCTCGGCGTCTTCGCCAAGGAATGGCTGGAGCCACTGGCCGAAGTGCTGCGCAACCTCGGCTCCGAGCGCGTTTGGCTGGCCTATGGTTCGGACGGGCTCGACGAGGTGACCATCACTGGCCCAACTTACGTCACGGCTCTGGAGGGCGGCGCGATCCGCTCGTTCGTCATAAACCCGGAAGATGCGGGATTGAAGCCTGCCAGCCTCGAGGACATCAAGGGCGGCGATGCCGCGCATAATGCCGCCGCTCTCAACGCCGTCCTCCACGGCGCGCGGAACGCCTATCGCGACATCGCCGTATTCAACGCCGCGGCGGCGCTTGTCGTCGCTGAAAAAGCAGCGGATTTGCGCGAGGGCGCGGCTGAGGCCGCCGCAGCCCTCGATGCCGGGCGCGCCGCCGAGGTGCTCGCCAAACTGATCAAAGCGTCGCATGGCCGGCCCGGCGGGGCTTGATATTTTGCCCTGGCGGCGCTTCGTGCCAGATTAGGCTTGTCGCAGGCCGACAGCGGAGGACAAAGGCAGGCCCATGGCCGATATTCTAAAGAAGATCGAAGCCTACAAGCGCAAGGAGATCGTCGAGGCGAAATTGCGCATGCCGCTCTCGACGCTGGAACGCCGGATCGAGAGCCACGATCCGCCGCGCGGTTTCGTCCACGCCATAGAGGCCAGGCTCGCCGAAGGCCGTTTCGCGCTCATCGCCGAAATCAAGAAGGCAAGCCCCTCCAAGGGCCTGATCCGCGCCGACTTCGATCCGCCGGTGCTCGCCAAGGCCTATGAAACGGGTGGTGCGGCCTGTCTCTCGGTCCTGACCGACACGCCCTCCTTTCAGGGCTCGCTCGATTATCTCGAAGCCGCGCGCAAAGCCGTCCGCCTCCCGGCGCTGCGCAAGGATTTCCTCTTCGATCCCTATCAGGTCTACGAGGCGCGCGCCTATGGCGCCGATTGCATCCTCATCATCATGGCCTGTGTCACCGACGAGGAAGCCAAGAGGATCAACAAGACCGCGCACGATCTGCGGCTCGATGTGCTGGTCGAAGTCCACGACGAAGCCGAACTGCATCGCGCGCTCGAACTCGAAACGAAGCTTCTCGGCATCAACAACCGCGATCTGCGCACCTTCGAGACGAAGCTCGAAACCTGCGAGCGTCTGGCGGAGAAAATCCCCGCCGACCGGATCGTCGTCGCCGAAAGCGGCATCGCCAGTCATGACGATTGCCTGCGCCTGCACAAGTCCGGCATCGACACCTTCCTCGTCGGCGAAAGCCTGATGCGGCAGAAGGACGTGACGGCGGCGACACATACCCTGCTGTGCGGCGACGACGCCGAACGCCATGCGACGCCACGCAAGGCGCACGGCTGACGATGGGCAAGCTCACCCATCTCGCCGAGGCCGGCGAAGCCCATATGGTCGATGTCTCGGAAAAACCCGCAACCGAGCGCGCCGCACGCGCCGGAGGCCGCGTCGTCATGCGCCGCGAGACGCTCGCGCTCGCCGTCTCGGGCAATGCCAAGAAGGGCGATGTCTTCGCGGCGGCGCGGATCGCCGGAATCATGGCGGCGAAGAAGACCTCCGATCTTATCCCGCTCTGCCATCCGCTGGCGCTGACCAAGGTAACGGTCGAGGTCGAGGCCGATCCGGCGCTGCCCGGTCTGCGTGTCTTCGCCGAGGCGAAGGTGAGTGGCCAGACGGGCGTCGAGATGGAGGCCCTAACAGCCGTATCGGTCGCCTGCCTCACGATCTACGACATGCTCAAGGCGGCGGACCGGGCGATGCGGATCGAGGGCATTGAACTCATTGAAAAAACGGGCGGCAAATCCGGCCCCTTCCGGCGCGATGGCTGAACCGGTGGGCGCTTCCGATCTCCTGCCCGTCGGCGAAGCCCGGGCGCGCGTCCTCGCGAACCACGGCGCGCGCGGCACCGAGCATGTGCCGCTCGCTCAGGCTCTCGGGCGCACCTTGACCGAGCCGCTTATCGCGCGCCGCACGCAGCCGCCTTTCGCTGCCTCGGCCATGGACGGCTTCGCCGTGCGCACCGCCGACCTCGCAACGCTTCCAGCGCGATTGAAAATGATCGGCGAAAGCGCCGCGGGACACGGCTTCGACGGAAGCATCGCGCCCGGCGAAACGGTGCGCATCCTCACCGGCGCGCCGGTGCCGCGCGGCGCCGATGCCGTTTTGATGCAGGAGGATACGGTGCTCGACGGCGACGTCGTCATCGCGCAGCGGACGATCTTCGCGGGGCGGCATATCCGCGCCACGGGCGTCGATTTCTCGGCCGGTCAGAGCCTGCTGGCGGCAGGCACAAGACTCAGCCCCATCAATGTCGCCCTCGCCGCCGCGATGGGCCATGCCGAAGTGCCCGTGGCGCGAAAGCCGCGCGTGGCGATCCTCGCCACCGGCGATGAACTGGTGCAGCCGGGCCAGACAATTGGCCCCGACCAGATCATCACCTCGAACTCTTTCGCCGTCGCCGCCTTTGTCATTGAGAATGGTGGCGAGCCCATCGACCTCGGCATCGCGGGCGATGATTTCGCGTCGCTCGAAGCCGGCATCCGCGCCGCGCGCAAAGCCCAAGCTGACGTGCTGGTAACGCTGGGCGGTGCCTCGGTGGGCAAGCACGACCTTGTCCGTTCGGCGCTCGCAAACGAGGGCATGGAGCTGAGCTTCTGGCGCATTGCCATGCGGCCGGGCAAGCCGCTGATCCACGGGCGTCTCGGCGAGATGTTGATTCTCGGCCTGCCCGGAAACCCGGCCGCTTCGATCGTCTGCAGCCTTCTGTTTCTGGTTCCGCTGGTGCGCGCGCTCAGCGGTGATCCGCGTGCGGCGGAGGATCCGACCGAGCCGGCAATTCTCGGTGCGCCCGTGCAGGCCAACAGCCAGCGCGAAGATTATCTGCGTGCGACACTCACACAGGGCGGAACCGGCCTGCCGGCGGCGACACCCTTCGCGTTGCAGGATTCTTCACTGCTGAATATTTTCGCCCAATCGCAATGCCTGCTGGTGCGTTCCCCCTATGCCCCGGCGGCCGAAGCGGGCGAATCCTGCCGCGTCATCAAGCTGTCGCCGCCTCTGCGCTGAATCGCACCGGTCGCGTCTGATTGACAGTCTAGAAAGCCCGCCTAAGCTCGTCTTTCAAGGTCCGCCAGACGAGACCGCGAAGACTGGGGAGTATCATCATGGGTCACATCATCTGGATCATCGTTATCGGTTTCGTCGCCGGCCTGCTCGCGCGCTGGTTCTCGCCGGCGCCGAACAATCCGAGCGGTTTCATTCTCACCACGCTGCTCGGCATCGCCGGTGCCTTTCTCGCGACCTTCATCGGCCAGTCGGTCGGGTGGTATCGCCTCGATCAGGGCGCGAGCTTCATCGGCGCGACCATCGGCGCCTTCGTCCTTCTGCTCATCTGGCGGCTGGTCGCGGGCAAGACCGGCAACGTCGGCCCCACCGAGATCGGACCGCGCCGCTGGCTCTGAACCCGACAAGCCCGTGGATTGACGCTGGCGCCACGCAATAGGCCCGGACATTGCTTGCCGAATCTGCTGAAATGCAGGTTCGGCTCCGGGGAGGAAGACAGGATGCGGCATTGGCGGATGGCTCTGGCGGCGGCGCTCATTCTGCAAACCGCCGCGGCGCCGGCCGCCGGCCTTCTCGACCGTTCCGCCAATCGCCTCCCTGACATCGTCGAGCAGGACAATGGCGGCAATCTGCTGAGCCGGATCGAATTCGTCGAGCATCACCGCAACGATTATATCTACCGCCTCCCGGTCGAGTGCTTTTCGTCCTGCACGCTGCTGCTCGGAATTTCCGGCGCCTGCGTTCCGCAGGGCGCTGTGCTCTATTTCCATGGCGCGACGATCGACGGAAAACTCGCGCCCGCCTCGCTCAACAATTATGCCGCCAGCTATTATCCGCCCAACATCCGGCGCTGGGTCGCCGCGCATCACGCGCTGCAGAGAACGAGCTTCACGCGTATGACCTGGCAGCAGGCCGCAGCCATCGGCGTCAAGGTTTGCCCTTAACGCGCCCGTGCCTCGGGACGGAAAGCCAACGCCTCAGCGCACCGCGGCCTTGCAATCCCAAAGAACATTTCCGCGATGCTCGGCGCCGATGCGGCGCACGGTGCCGGTCGTCGAGCGGTAGATCAAGGTCTCGGTGCGGATCGCATCCTTGTCGAAACGCACGCCGGACACGAGCGGGCCATCAGTGACGCCGGTGAGCGAGACGATGACATCGCCGGCGGCAAGTTCGGCGAGATCGTATTTCCGGCGCGGGTCCGCAACGCCCATCCGCGCCGCACGCTCGACTTTCTCTTCGCTATCGAGGATCAGCCGGCCCTGCATCTGGCCACCGACGCAGCGCAGCGCGCCCGCGGCCAGAACGCCCTCCGGCGCGCCGCCGACGCCAATGTAGATGTCTATGCCCGTCTCCTCCGGCCGCGTGGTGAAGATCACGCCGGCAACATCGCCATCCGGAATCAGCCGCACGGGACAGCCAATCTCGCGGCAGGCGTCAAGGATCGGTCTGTGCCGCGGGCGGTCGAGCAGCAGGACAGAAATCTCCTTCGGCGCGACGCCCTTGGCCTTCGCCAGAGCGGCAATATTCTCTGCCACGCTCAGGTCGAGATCGACAATGCCGTGGGGATAGCCCGGGCCGATCGCGATCTTTTCCATATAGACGTCGGGTGCGTGCAGCAGCGCGCCGCCGGTCGCCATCGCCATCACCGCGATCGAGCCTGGCATGTCGTTGGCGCAAAGCGTCGTGCCCTCCAGCGGATCGACGGCAATATCGACCGCGGGACCAAACCCGGTGCCGAGCTTTTCGCCGATATAAAGCATCGGCGCCTCGTCGCGCTCGCCTTCGCCGATCACCACTGTGCCGTCGATCGGCAGCCGGTGCAGTTCGCGCCGCATGGCATCGACCGCCGCCTGATCCGCTGCCTTTTCGTTGCCGCGGCCGCGCCAGCGCGCGGCAGCGACGGCGGCGCGTTCGGTGACGCGGACGAGTTCGAGCGTCAGGATACGGCCGACGATGTCCTGGCTTTTGACGACGAGATCGGTCACGGACCTTCCTATTCGCGTTCGATCCGGATGACCTGCGGGGGCTCGGCGATGAAGCCATCCGCGAGAACATCCTTCAGCGCCTCGCCGATAAGCTTCTCCGAGGTCGCATGGGTGATGAGAATGACCGGCACCGCGCTTGCGCCCTTCTGCTCGCCGGCGCGGCGGCGCTGGACGATGCTTTCCAGCGAAATCGCGCGATCGGCCATGCGCGTCGCAATCGCCGCGGCGGCACCCGGCCGGTCGAAGACCGAAAGGCGGATGTAATAGCCGCCCTCATGCGTCTGAATGGCCGCGCGGCGCAACGGCGCCAGCGCGTTCGCCGGGACGCCGAAGGGCGGCAGCCGCAGTCCCCGGGCGATGTCGGCAATGTCAGACACGACCGAGGAGGCCGTCGCCGCCCCGCCGGCACCCGGCCCGACCAGCGTCAGCTCCTGCACCGCGTCGGCATCGATCGTCACCGCATTGGTGACGCCCATCACCTGCGCGATGGGGGACGAGCGCGGCACCATCGTCGGATGCACGCGCTGCTCGATCCCGGCCTGGGTCCGCTCGGCGACGCCAAGGAGCTTGATGCGATAGCCGAGCTCCGAAGCGGCGGCGATATCGGCGAGTGTGATCTTCTCGATGCCCTCGACGGCGATGGCGTCCGGCGCGATCTCGGTGCCGAAGGCGAGCGCGGTGAGGATCGCGAGCTTATGCGCCGTATCGTAGCCGCCGATATCGAAGGAGGGATCGGCCTCCGCATAGCCGAGCTTTTGCGCCGCGGCGAGACATTCGCCGAAGGAAATCTGCTCCGCCTCCATACGGGAGAGGATGTAATTGCAGGTGCCGTTGAGGATGCCGTAAACGCGCGAGACCCGATTGCCGGCAAGGCTATCGCGCAAGGTCTTGATGATTGGAATGCCGCCTGCGACCGACGCCTCGAAGCCAAGCGCCACGCCTTTGGTCTCGGCGAGCTTGGCGAGGTGAAGCCCGTGCTTGGCGATCAGCGCCTTGTTGGCCGTGACCACCGACGTGCCGTTGCTGAGCGCCGTCTCCACCGCAGCATAAGCCACGCCATCCGCGCCGCCGATCAATTCGACGAAGACATCGATGTCGGGCGAGCCCGCCAGCGCCACGGGATCGCTGAACCAGGCAAAACGGGCGAGATCGACGTCGCGCGCCTTGTCACGGTTCTGCGCCGAGATCGCGGTGACAGCGATGTGGCGCCCCGTCCGTGCCGCCAGAGCGGCGGCTTGGCGGTCGAGAATTTTGAGAAGCGCAGCGCCTACGGTGCCGAGACCGGCGACGCCGAGACGCAAGGGAGACGACATCCGAAAAATCCAACTGAATCGCCGGAACCCCGGCCATTTATGCTGCCGCCTTCTGCCCCATTTCGCCGGGGCGATCAACAAAGCGGCCGGTCTCAGACCGGATGGCCACCCGCCACCAGCCAGGCGGGGTCGAACCAGCGGTCGGCTTCGCCGTCAAAGGGCAGCCGGTTGATGTCCCAATGGCGGATAAAGGGTGCGTAGGCAGCATAGACGGGCGGGCCGCCGCCAATGAAGACGACCCGGCCGGGAAAGCGGGCCAGCACCTCTTCCGGCTTGTCGGAAGCGTGGATTTCGACAATGTCGCGGTCCCTGAAGGCGAATTCCGGGACGGAAATGTAGGTGCGATGGCCCATGATCAGAACATGGCCGCGCGTCAGCTCGAAAAACCGTTCCACATCGGCGACGAACTCGCGGCCGCGATTGCCCTCCCACGGCAGACGATCATGAAGGCCGAACTGGCCTCTGAGGCCGATGGCGATGACGGCGCGCACGTCTGTGGTCTGCATGAGAATCTCCCGCTGCGCTTTTAACGCGTCAAGCACGCAGGTAAAGCGGCTTTCCGCGACGGTTGGACGCTCGGCGTCAGACGGCAGTCCGCTCGATGGCCGGGCGGCGGCGCAGGTCGGCCTTTAGGATCGCTGGCGGATTGTAGGCCGCTTCATTTAACCCGACGTCGGTTCCGGGCGGCACGATCTGGTCGATCCTGTCCAAAACATCATCTGTAAGGCGAGCTTCAGCGCCAGACAGCAAATCATCAAGTTGCTGCATGGTGCGCGGCCCGAGAATGGCCGACGTTACGCCCGGATGAGCTATTGCGAAGGCCATCGCCATATGTGTTAGCGACAGCCCCGCTTCGGCCGCGAGCGGGATCAGGTGCTCGATCGCATCCAGGCTGCGCTCATCGGACATTTGCCGGGGAAAATATTTCACCCGCATACTGTCGGGCAGCGGCTGCCCCTTGCGGTAGCGGCTGGTGAGCAGGCCCTTCGACAACGGACTCCAGACCATCACGCCCATGCCATAACGCGCACAGGTGGGTAACATGTCTCGCTCGATGCCGCGGTCAAGGATCGAATAAGGCGGCTGCTCCGTCCGGAAGCGCGCCAGACCGCGCCGCTGTGCCACCCATTGTGCCTCGACGATCTCGGAGACCGGGAAAGTTGAAGAGCCGATCGCGCGCACTTTGCCCGCGCGCATAAGATCGGTGAGCACTGAGAGCGTCTCTTCGATGTCCGTATCCGGCGCCGGGCGATGGATCTGATAAATGTCAATGTAGTCCGTACGCAGCCGGCGCAGCGAGTCTTCCACCGCGCGGGTGATCCAGCGTCGTGAATTGCCCTGCATATTTGGGTCGTCGCCCATCGGGCCATGCACTTTAGTAGCCAGCACGATTCTATCGCGCCGTCCTTCGAGCGCTTTGCCGACGATCTCCTCGGATTCACCAGCGCTGTAGCGATCGGCCGTATCGATGAAATTGATACCGAAATCGAGTGCCTTGTGGATGATACGGACGCATTCGTCGTGGTCGGAATTGGCGATTCCGCCGAACATCATGGCGCCGAGGCAATAGGGGCTGACCTTTATGCCGGTCCGGCCAAGAGGGCGGTATTGCATCCTTTGTCTCCTTACTCATGACGCTGGCGAAGTCCGATTCGGCGGTTTATAAGGACAAAACGGAACGTGACTCCATTTATACGGAACAATGTTCCGTTTGCAACCTGGTTTGCCTTTGACCGAGAGAACAAGTCATTTGACCCGTGAGGCGGACGCCCTCGACGACCGGAATCGGCCGGCGCGAGCTGACGCGCGACGCAATATGGATGCGCTCCTGCGTGCCGCCATGGCTGTATTTGCGGCTTCGGGCGTGGATGCGCCAGTGCGCGAGATCGCCGAGAAGGCGGGCGTCGGCGTTGGAACGGTCTATCGACACTTCCCGCAGCGCTCAGACCTCATCAAAGCCATTGTTCGCCAGGAGGTGGATGCTTGCGCCGAAGCCGCCGCGGGGCTGGCGGCGCAGCATGCGCCGGGCGAAGCGCTCGCGTTGTGGATGCAGCGCTTGGTAAGCTTTGTTACGACCAAACGCGGCTTGGGGGCGGCGCTGCATTCGGGCGACCCGGCGTATCAATCGCTCCCGGATTATTTTCTCGGCCGCCTGATCCCTGCCCTGCAAAGTCTGCTTAGCGCCGCGGCGGCAGCAGGTGCGGTGCGCGCCGATGTGGAGGCCAGAGAATTGCTCCTCGCCGCCGCGCGGCTTGCCGTGCCCGGCAGCGATGGCGACGTCACCCAGGCACGGCGCATGGTGGCATTGCTGGTTGACGGGTTGCGCTATGGCGCAATTACGCCCGCGAACGCGGCGCTCCAGGCAAAAAAAGCGCGGCGAAATTCGCCGCGCTGCTCGTGAGAATTCGTGAGGCTCTTACTTGCAGACCGCCGCAGCCGCTTCCGCTACGGACTGATCCTGGACGCCACTGCCGCCGCTGACGCCGACCGCGCCAACGATCTTGCCATCGACGACCAGCGGCACGCCGCCGGCGAAGATCATGACCCGGCCGTGGTTTGACTCCTGGATGCCATAGAACTGATCGCCGGGCTGGCTGTTCTGACCGAGTTCCTTGGTCGAAAGGTCGAAAGCCTTGGCGGTAAAGGCCTTGTTGATGGCGATGTCGATGCTGCCGAGCCAGGCGCCGTCCATCCGGGTGAAAGCCTTCAAATTGGTGCCGGCGTCGACCACCGCGATGTTCATCGGCTGGCCGATTTCTTTCGCCTTGGCCTCGCCGGCGGCAATAACGCGATGGGCTTTTTCGCTGGTAATCATACAATTTTCTCCTGCAGGCGGGAATTCTGACAGAACATTATTTAGGATGTCAGCCGCGCAAGGCCAGCCCGAACTTTTGCGGAGACGCAAGAATCGTTACGAAAATCGAGCAGGGATTATTGAGCAAAATTCGTCAAATCGTCGGGGATGGCCCTCTATTCCTGCCCCGGGATTGGAATTATGTTCCACTCGCTTCCAGCAGCAGACCGACCGGACATGGCGCTTTTCGCGCCGGATCGTGTTCGGGGCCGGCACAATCAGTTTCTGACATCGAGGATCGACCATGACAGAAGTCCGCGGCTATGCCGCTCGCGACGCCCAATCGCCGTTGGCTCCGTTCAGCTTCACCCGGCGCAGCCCCGGCCCGCACGATATCGAGATCGAGATTCTTTATTGCGGCATCTGCCATTCGGATCTGCATCAGGCCCGCAACGACTGGCGCAATTCGCTCTACCCTATGGTGCCGGGCCATGAGATCGTCGGCCGCGTCACATCGGTTGGCGAACACGTCAAGAAGCTAAAGGCCGGCGACTTCGCCGCCGTCGGCTGTATGGTCGATTCCTGCCGGCACTGTTCGGCCTGCGACGACGACCTCGAGCAATATTGCGAGCACGGCGCGACCTGGACCTACAATAGCAAAGAGCGCAACAGCGACGCGCTCACCTTCGGCGGTTATTCCGAGAAGATCGTTGTCGAGGAGCGTTTCGTCGCCAAAGTGCCGCCGCATCTCGATCTGAAGGCCACCGCACCTCTGCTCTGCGCCGGCATCACGACCTGGTCTCCCTTGCGGCACTGGAAGGTCGGGCCGGGCCAGAAGGTCGGCGTCATCGGTCTCGGCGGCCTCGGCCATATGGGCATCAAATTCGCCAAGGCGCTCGGCGCGCATGTGGTGATGATCACAACCTCGCCCGGCAAGGCCAAGGACGCCAAAAAGCTCGGCGCCGACGAAGTACTGCTCTCGCGCGATGCAGCCGCGATGGCGGCGCAGGCGGCGAGCTTCGACTTCCTGCTCAATACCGTGCCGGTGCCGCACGATCTCAACCCCTATCTCGCGCTGCTGAAACGCGACCGGACGATGGTGCTCGTCGGCGTGCTGACGGAGCTTGAGCCGCCGGTCCAGGGCGGCGCCCTCATCGGCGGCCGCAAGTCCGTTGCCGGTTCGGGTATCGGCGGCATGAAGGAGACGCAGGAGATGCTCGATTTCTGCGGCGAACATAACATCGTCGCCGACATCGAGGTCGTGCCGATCCAGGCGGTCAACGAAGCCTACGAGCGGCTCCTGAAGAACGATGTGAAATACCGTTTCGTCATCGACATCGAGTCGCTGCGGAAAGAAGCGGCGTAGCCCGCCAAGCGGGGGGCTTGCGCCGCAGTCCGGGCGGGACTACCGACGACAGCCTCCCTCTTTCCTCGTGTGTCCGATGGGCGAGCCTAACGAAGACCGGCAGACCGAGCCCGCTGCCTTCACGGCGCTGCGCGACCAGAAGATCAGCATCGGCATTCTGATCTTTCCGGATATGGACCAGATCGATTTCACCGGGCCGTTCGAGGTTCTCTCGCGGCTCCCGGACGCGAAGATCCACATCATCGGCACGCAGAAGGGGCCGTTCCGCGATCACGCCGGGCTGATCCTCACCCCGGAGGTGACGCTCGCCGAAGCGCCGCCGCTCGATCTGCTGCTGGTCCCCGGTGGCGCCGGACAGCAGGCGCTGATGCACGATGAGCCCGTGCTGGCGTTCATCCGCCATCATGCCGCCGCCGGGAAGCCGATCTTCTCCGTCTGCACCGGCGCGCTCATCTGCGGCGCGGCCGGCATATTGAAAGGACGCCGCGCGACCACGCACTGGTCGTCCTTCGATCTGCTCCCCTATTTCGGCGCCATTCCGGTCAACGCGCGCTATGTGATCGACGGCAATATCGTCACCGCCGCGGGCGTCACCGCCGGCATCGATGGCGCGCTTGCCGTCGCGGCGCTGGTGCGCGGCCAGAGCATTGCCGAACTCATTCAGCTCAACATCCAATATGCGCCGGACCCGCCCTTCCATGCCGGCACGCCCGAGACCGCCCCGGCAGAGGTTCTCGCCGCCGCGCAGGCGGCCTATCAGCCCTTGACCCTCGCGCGGCTCAAGACGGCAAAGGAAATCGCGGCGCGGCTCGGGATCAGCCAATCCTGACGCTCAATACCCGGCGCGCTTGCCTTCCCTGCTGCGCTGCGTCAAAACCCGCCGATGCTGCATCTCAATGAACTGACTTTCCGGCTCGGGCCGCGCGTCCTCTTCGACAAAGCGACCGCCGCGCTCCCGGAGCGGGCGCATATCGGCTTCGTCGGCCGCAATGGCGCCGGCAAGACAACCCTGTTCAACATGATCGCCGGCGATCTTTCGCCCGATTCCGGCACGATCTCGGTGCCGCGGCAGATGAAGCTCGGCCGCGTCGAGCAGGAGGCGCCGGGCGGTCCGACCAGCCTGCTCGATTTCGTGCTCTCCGCCGATATTGAACGCGCCGCCTTGCTCACCGAAGCGGAAACGGCGAGCGATCCGCACCGCATCGCCGACATCCAGACGCGCCTTGCCGATATCGGCGCCCACGCAGCCCCGTCCCGCGCCGCGCATATTCTGGCGGGTCTGGGCTTCGATCACGAAGCGCAGGGGCGCCCGCTTTCGGAATTTTCCGGCGGCTGGCGGATGCGTGTCGCACTCGCCGCCGTGCTTTTCTCAGCGCCCGATCTTCTGCTGCTCGACGAACCGACCAATTATCTCGACCTCGAAGGCACGCTCTGGCTCATCGATTATCTCGCCCATTATCCGGCAACGATTCTCGTCATCAGCCATGATCGCGATCTGCTCGATGCGGTGGCGGACCATATTCTGCATCTCGACCAGGCCAAGCTGACGCTCTGGCGCGGCAATTATGCAAGCTTTGAGCGCCAGCGGCGCGAGCAGCAGGCAGTGCAAACCAAGCAGAAAAAGAAGCAGGACGCGCAACGCGCGCATCTCCAGGCTTTTGTCGATCGCTTCCGCGCCAAGGCCACCAAGGCGAAGCAGGCGCAGGCGCGGCTCAAAATGCTCGCGAAAATGGAGCCGATCGCCGCCATCGTCGATGGCGAGGTTCTGCCCTTTCACCTGCCCTCGCCGCAAAAGCCGCTGCGGCCGCCGATCCTGCGTATGGAGAATGCCGCCGCCGGCTATGGCAGCGCGCCGGTGCTGCAAAAGCTCTCGCTGACCATCGCCGAGGACGACCGCATCGGCCTGCTCGGCGCCAACGGCAACGGCAAATCGACCTTCGCCAAACTGGTCGCAGGGCGGCTCGAAGCCATGAGCGGAACGGTCACACGCTCGGCGAAGCTTGACGTCGGCTTTTTCGCCCAGCATCAGGTCGACGATCTCAACGAGGCGACGACGCCCTATCAATGCGTCGCGGAACTGATGCGCGGCAGCCCCGAGGCGAAGATTCGCGCCCGTTGCGCGCAAATCGGCTTTCCGAACGTCAAGGCCGACACGAAAGTCGCGCTGCTCTCCGGCGGCGAGAAGGCGCGGCTCCTGATGGGGCTTGCAACCTTCAACGGTCCGCATCTGCTCATCCTCGACGAGCCGACAAACCATCTCGACATCGACAGCCGCGCAGCTCTGATCGAGGCGATCAACGATTATGAGGGCGCGGTGATGCTGATCTCGCACGACCGCTATCTGCTCGATGCCTGCGCTGACCAGCTATGGGTCGTCGGCGACGGCCGCGTTGCGCCCTTTGATGGCACGATGGACGATTACACCCGGCTGGTGCTCTCGTCGCGCGGCGCCACGCCGGTGCAGACCAGAGGCGATCGGGCGAATGGCGAAGCGACGCCACCGGCGCCCCGGGCCGCCAAAGCGGCGCCGCTGAAGAAGCGCATCGCCGCGGCGGAAGAGAAGATGGCCAAGCTTCAGGATTTGCTCGCGCGGGTCGACGCGGCGCTCGGGGCGCCCGGCGCTTTCGCGGCCAAGCCGGAGCAGGTCGCCCAGCTTGCCCGGCAGCGCGGCGATCTGGAACGCGCGCTCGCCGCCGTCGAAGAGGACTGGCTGCAACTCTCGGCGGAGGCCCAACCCGCGCCGCGCTGATGCGGCGCTCCGTTCACGCTTGGCCGCCCCCCCGGCTCTGGGCGGGCCAAGCCAAAGCATGGTAGTCTGGCGCTTCTCGATTCTGATCATAAATTTAGTGGACAATGGAACGGCTGTTTTCTATTCCGCTCACGCGCAGGGCTGACGAACACCGAATATGTTGACGAAAAAAGGGAAATACGGCCTCAAGGCCATGGTCCATCTGGCCGGGTTCCCGCCGGGTGAACCGTCTCTCGTCACCGATATCGCGACGGCCAATTCGATTCCGAAGAAATTTCTCGACACGATCCTCGGCGAATTGCGCAACGCAGGCTTCGTCAATTCCAAGAAGGGCAAGGGCGGCGGCTATACGTTGGCCCGCTCCGCGCAGGATATTCGCGTCGGCCATATCATCCGCGTCCTGGACGGCCCGCTGGCGCCGATCCAATGCGCCAGCCGCACCGCTTATCGCCGCTGCGACGACTGTTCCGACGAGAAAAGCTGCGGCGTCCGCCTCGTCATGCTGGAGGCGCGGGAGGCCATCGCGCAGATCCTGGACAATCGGACGCTGGCCGATATGCGCGCGCTGGCCTTGAGCGGCGAGCAGGAATTCACCTATACGATCTGACGCCCGGACCGGGCGCGGAATATTTCGCGCCGGGGCGTTTGCTTGTCGGCGCTTCGCTTGCTTATGAAAAACAAAATAAAACAAACAGGAAAGCGGTTTTCTTCAGATGTCAGTTGAACCAAAGGTCCTGCTGCGGTCGCTGTTCGACGCCGCCGTCTCCGCCGCCGACCCGGCGCGGGTGCTTGCGCAATATCTGCCACCGCCGCCGAAAGGCCGCACGATCGTCATCGGCGCTGGCAAGGGCGCGGCCTCAATGGCGCTTGCCGTCGAAGCCGCCTGGCCGGGCGAATTGTCCGGCGTGGTCGTCACCCGTTACGGGCATCATCTGCCAACCCGCACGATCGAAGTTCTGGAAGCCAGCCATCCGGTGCCGGATGCCGCGGGCCTTGCCGGTTCCAAACGCCTGCTCGACACCGTCCGGGGACTGACCGAAGACGATCTCGTCATCTGCCTCATCTCCGGCGGCGCTTCGGCGCTTTTGCCGCTGCCGCTCGAAGGGCTTGATCTCACCGACGAGCAGACGCTCAACAAAGCCCTGCTCAAATGCGGCGCGACGATCAGCGAGATGAATTGCGTGCGCCGTCATCTCTCGGGAATCAAGGGCGGCCGGCTCGCCGTCGCCTGCCATCCCGCGAAACTCGTGACGCTACTGATCTCCGATGTGCCGGGCGACGAGCCGGTCGATATCGGCTCGGGGCCGACCATCGGCGACCCCACGACCTGCCAGGACGCGCTGGAGATCATCGCCCGCTACGGCATCGAGATGAACGACAAGGTCCGCGATGTTCTGACCAGCGGGCGTGGCGAAAGCGTCAAGCCCGGCGACCCCCGCCTCAAGAACAGCGAAGTCAAAACGATCGCGACACCGCAGATGGCGCTTGAGGCCGCAGCCGAAGTGGGACGCAAGCACGGGCTCGCCGTCCATATCCTGAGCGACGACATCGAAGGCGAGGCCCGCGATGTCGGCAAAGTGCTGGCCGCCCTCGCCCGCCAGGTCGCCCGGCATAACCAGCCTTTCAAAGCGCCCTGCCTCATTCTTTCGGGCGGCGAGACGACCGTGACGGTACGCGGCAAAGGCCGCGGCGGCCGCAATGTCGAATTTCTGCTGTCACTGGGCATCGCGCTCGCCGGCCACAAGGGAATCCATGCGCTCGCGGGCGACACCGACGGCGTCGATGGACTGGAGGATATCGCTGGCGCCCATCTTGGGCCGGACACACTCTCCCGCGCGTGGAAGCTCGGCATCAAGCCGCCGGATGCTCTCGCCAATAATGATGGCCACAGCTTTTTCGAGGCGCTCGGCGATAGCGTCATCACCGGCCCGACACTCACCAACGTCAACGATTTCCGCGCCATCCTCATCACCGCGGACGCGGCGGAGGCTTAAGGCTAGGCGGCGCGCGGATGGTGCAAGAGACTATCCGGATCGATCCCAAAGAGCTGCAGGCTCTCGAGGAATGCCTCGGACGGATGAGCGAAATCGAGGCCGCGTCCGTCCGCGTGCCAGGTTGCAACAGCTGAGAGCAGAACTTGCAGCGATTGCGCGCCGAGGCGTTCGACCTCGCCGGCATCGATCAGAATGTCAGCACCGCGATGCGCGAGCAGGCTTTCAGCAAGTGGCGCAGCGGCCTTGAGACCCAGGACCTGATCGAGAACGATGGTGTTTACTTCGTGTTCGTCCTGCTCTGACACTGCACGCCTCCCCGTTATACGCCGATAAGGCAAAGGGCTTAGAGCGCGGAAGTTACCGGTCGCTTCCGCGACGACGCCCGGCGCCGCAGGATGGGCGTATTTTTGCGATCAACCTTTCCAAAATGTCACCGATTGCCAATGCCATGATCCGCGTCCTCCTCACCGGCTTCGCAGCCTTCCCCGGCGTCGAGAACAATCCCTCGGCGGCGTTGATGGCGGCCCTGGAGAAAAAGCGCGCTCATTTTGACCGGCTCGGCATTCGGCTGGAAACGCGCGTGCTGCCCGTCGTCTACGACGGTCTTGCGGCGCGGCTGTCCGAGCTATGCGTGGACACGCGGCCTGACGCGATCCTGCATTTCGGCGTCGCCGCGCGCCGCAAGTGCATCTCGATCGAAACCCGCGCGCGCAACCGTGTTGACCCGCGCGCGGCCGACGCGCAAGGCGAACGTCCGGATTTGAACGTTTTGTCGCTTGACGGTGCAGAGACGATCCCCGTGCGAATTCCCGCCGCGGAGATCGCCGCAAGAATCCGCGATGCTGGAATCGCCGCAAGAATTTCGCGCGATGCCGGTGCCTATCTCTGCAATGCGACGCTCTACGAAACTTTGCGGACGCAAAAAGATCGTCCGGCGGGTTTCATCCACATTCCGATTCCAGCGCGTGCCGACGATGCGTCCCGGCCGAGCTTCGCCGACATTGCCGCGGCGGCGGAAATTGCCATCGTCGCCGTCGCGGCACTGACGCGCGGCGATTTCGCCGGCAATCGCGGAACCGTGATAAAATTTGCAATGCTGACGCGGCCGAGGGATAATTAACCGGATGAAGGCCACTCGATATCGCGACGAGAACCCGTCCCGGCTCTCCCGCTTGTCCCTCAAGATGCGCGCATGTTGTAAGGCCGCGCGCGCGCGGCAGGCGGCGGCATGACCGTCAATCCTGCCGACCTTCTTATCCCGGTCCTTGAGATCATCTGGATCGACATTCTGCTCTCAGGTGACAATGCGGTCGTGATCGCGCTCGCCTGCGCAGGCCTGCCTCAGGCGCAGCGCTTCAAAGGCATCGCACTCGGCACCCTGGCGGCGATCGGCCTGCGGATCGCGTTCACGCTGCTCTTTGTCGATCTGCTCGGCATTCCGTTCATCAAACTTGTCGGCGGCCTCCTGCTGCTCTGGATTGCCGTGAAGCTCGCACGCGACGAACGCGGCAAAAAGCCCGTCACGGAGCAGACATCGATCCTCGGCGCGGTGCGGGTGATCGTCATCGCCGACGCGGTAATGTCGCTCGACAATGTCGTCGCGATCGCCGCCGCCTCGAAAGGCTCGGCCCTTCTCGTTCTCTTCGGGCTCGGCCTTTCGGTCCCGCTGATTATCTTCGGCTCGACGCTTTTGCTGACGCTCATCTCCCGCTTTCCGATTCTGATCTGGCTCGGTGCGGCAATGCTTGGCTTCATCGCCGGTGGAATGATCGCCGAAGAATTCATGATGGCCAAGCCACCTCTTCCAGATCTTGCCATCGCGCATTGGAGCTATTTCTCAGCGGTCTGCGGCGTGGCAGGCGCTGTTCTCGTCGTGCTGATCGCGTTGGCGCTGCCACGAAACGAGAAAGCGAAGGACTAAACCAAGGCCTTTGCCACTTCGGCGCGTAGCAGCGGCACGACATTTTCCTCGAACCAGAGGTTGCGCTTGATCCACCCGTTGTTGCGCCAGGAGGGATGCGGCAGGGCGATGATCCGCGGCTTTAAGCGCTTATGGCTCTCCCAATCGCGAACGATTTCCACGAGCGTTGCGCTCTTCGGCAATGGATGGCCGGCACGGGCGAAATGATAATCCTGCGCGTAGCGCCCGATTGCCACGATACAGGTGAGCTGCGGCATCAGATCGAGCAGCCCATCGTGCCACAATTGCCGGCATTCGCGCCGCGGCGGCAGATCGGCCTTCGCCGCGTTGAGACCCGGGAAGCAGAAGCCCATCGGCACGATCGCAATGCGCGACTCGTCGTAGAACGCCTCGCGCGAGACATTCATCCATGCGCGTAGTCGATCACCCGACGGATCATTGTAAGGGATGCCGGTCGCATTGACCCGTGTGCCGGGCGCCTGCCCGGCGAGAAGCAGGCGCGCCGTCCGCGAGACGCGCAGGACGGGTCGCGGCTCCTGCGGCAAGCGTTGCGGCTCCGGCAGATCGCGGCAGAAACGGCAGGCCCGGATACGCGCAGCATAAGCCTCGAGATCAGAGCTCGAGACTGAGTCCGTCATTGGCGACGATGAGTCCCGCGGCCTGCATTTCGGGGATTTTAGCAATGGCGGACGGGCCCATATGCGTGATGGCGATGCGCTTGGCGCTGAAGCCCTTGAGCTTGCCCTTGAGCAGCGGCCAGTGCAAATGGTTCGGCACCGGCTCGTCGCCGGACGAGCATTCGCAGAGGAAGAGATCCGCGTCGGCGGCGATATCGTTCAGCGTTTCTGTCCAGGCGGTGTCGCCGGAATAGGCAAAGATATGCTTGCCATCCGAAAGCCGGATGCCGGTCGGCATGCTGCCGGGTGAGTGGATGACGTCGAAGGTCTCCAGCGTCAGGCCCGAAACGGCGATCTTGCGGCCGCCGCCGATCTCTCGCACCTGCCAGGCGTAATTCCACGCGACTGCACTGCTGCCCGGGAAAAACAGATCGAGCATTTCCTGCAAGCGCACTTTCAGCCCTGGAGGGCCGATGAGCAGAAGCGGCCTGCGGCGCTCCGCAACAAATTGTGCGTGCAGGAGCAGCGCCGGAATGCCGCCGAAATGGTCGCCGTGCAAATGGCTCACGACGATCGCATCAATATTGTTAAAATCGAACCCGAGTTTCTGCCAGGCGGTCATCGCGCCGGAACCGAAATCAACCACCACGGTCGTGGTCGCCGCATCAATGCGGATACACGTATGGGCGCGACCGCCGGAGCTGAAGGCATCGCCCGAACCGACGATCGTGACCTTCATGCCGGCAACCGGGGCAAAATCGCGGGAGTTCTCTTCGTTGCCGGCGTCAAGATCAAGCGCGACGGCTGGAATGGAAAGTAACGACATAGGCCCATCCGGGAAACAGGGGGTTGCCGCGACGATACGCACGCACTTCGCACCCTATTCGCACGCAATAACTCAAAGTGAAATCGATCCTTAACTAAAATTTGGAATTCAGGATGTGCGCGAAGGCACAATGAATCTGAGGTTTTGTTCCTGCGGATCGACTCAATCTTAACGTTTGTATGAGCCGGTCGTTAATCTTTCTACAGCACAGTTTAACGTAACGAAAGCTTTCGCGGCGAACTAAAAGTCGACGGGTTTTGCCAAGGATGACAGAAGTCACCGCCGAGATGATCGAGCGCGGTCGCGGGGCAGACCCAAAAGCTGCGACCGAACGTCGTCGGCTTGCCGCGAAAGTCCGCGAGGCGCGCGAGAAGTTAACGTCGGCCGGGTCCGGGCACCGGGCCTTCGACGTCGAACTGCTCCAGCTTTATGCCACCGGGCGGCGAAATTCCTCGCTCACCTTCGCATTTATCGCGGTCGTCGCGGCGCTTGTCGGCTTGCGATGGGCCGCGCCGTCGCATCTGACGACCTGGCTGGGGCTCGTTCTGGCCGTTACCCTGGGCTTGCACTGGCTCGCCCAAAAATTTCTTTCGCTTGAGCCGGCGCGTGTCGATGTTGCGAATTGGCGTGGCAATTTCATCATTGCGGAAGTCATTCAGGGTATCGTCTGGGCGCAACTGGTGTTCCTGATTGGCGATACCAGCGACCCAAACGCGCGCACATTCGCGCTGGTAATGTTGCTGCTCGTCGCCGCGATGAACGCAACGATCATCGCCTCGATTCCCGTCGCCGTTTATGCGGGACTCGCGCCGATGACGGCAGCAACCGTCGTCTTCCTGTGGCCGTCGAGCCTCACGGACCGGGGGATTCCCCTCGCCATTCTTGCCTGCATCACCCTGCTCTATTCCGCCGTCTTGGCCAAGAAGCTTTATGCACGCTCGATCGACTCGCTGACATTCGAGAGCGAGAAGGACGAACTGATCGCCGAACTCGAACAGGCCAAGATCAACAGCGACGTGGCGCGCCGGCGCGCGGAAGAAGCCAATCTCGCCAAGTCCCGCTTCCTCGCAACGATGAGCCACGAGCTGCGCACGCCGCTCAACGCCATTCTCGGCTTTTCGGAAGTGATGCAGGCGGAGCTGTTCGGTGCTCACAAGGTTCCGTCTTACAAGGAATATTCCAGGGACATCCATTCGAGCGGCCAGCATCTGCTGGCGCTCATCAACGAAATCCTCGATCTCTCGCGCGTCGAAGCCGGCCGTTACGAACTGCAGGCCGAGCCGGTCGAACTGAACGCCGTCATCAACGAGTGCCGGCACCTGATGACCTTGCGCGCCAAGAAGCGCGACATCACCATCATTGAATCTTCCGAGCCGGGCCTGCCACGCATCTGGGCGGACGCACGGGCCGTCCGTCAGGTCGCGCTCAACCTGCTGTCGAACGCGGTGAAATTCACGCCGCCCGGCGGCGCGGTGACAATCAAAGTCGGCTGGACCTCGACCGGCGGCCAATATTTTTCGATCAAGGATACCGGCCCCGGAATCCCGGAAGACGAAATCCCGGTCGTCATGTCGTCCTTCGGCCGCGGTACGCTGGCGCAGAAGAACGCTGAAGAAGGTTCCGGACTCGGCCTGCCGATCGTCAAGGGGCTGGTCGAACTGCACGGCGGCACATTCACACTGAAGTCGCGCGTCCGCGAAGGTACGGAAGTCATCGTCATCTTCCCGCCCGAGCGCGTCATGGATGCGTTGCCGCAACTCGACCTTGAGCTGCCCTCGCCGTTGAGCGCCGAGCCCGGAGCGCCGCGCCGCGCCCGCACCGCCGCCTGACTTTTCGCCTCACCGCCACCATATTCGCCGGGCCTATGCCTTTCCGCACGGGCTTAAAGGAGTGTGCGATGATCGGTGCGGCGAAGTCTTTCGCGTTGACCTTGGCTCTTCTTGTCTCGTGCGCGCTGCCGCTTACGGCGCAGGAAGCCGGCAGACATGCCGCCCCCACAACGGTCGCTTCGGCCGATACCGCGCCGCCGCATCCATTGCCGCCGTCCGCAACGACCTCTCATGTTCTGAAACTCGGCGACCGGACGATCAATTTCACCGCCAAGGCGGGCGCGATCCGGCTCAGCGATGCTGGTTCCGGCGCGCCGCTCGCCGATGTCGCCTATATCGCCTTCCTCAAGGACGGCGTCGATTCCGCGAAGCGGCCGATCACCTTTGCCGTCAACGGCGGCCCCGGCGCCGGCTCCGCATGGCTCGACCTCGGCGCTCTCGGCCCGTGGCGTCTGCCGCTTGAGGACGGCAAGCTGCCGCCATCCGCCGCGCCGGCGACGGTGCCCAATGCCGAGACCTGGCTCGACTTCACCGATCTCGTCTTCATCGATCCGCCCGATACCGGCTATAGCCGGGTTCTCGACAAGGACGCACGCAAGACCTTCTTCAGCGTCGATGGCGATATCAACGCGCTGTCGGTCGCGATCCGTAAATGGCTCACTGAGAACCATCGGCTCGAAAGCCCGAAGTTCATCGTCGGCGAAAGCTACGGCGGCTTTCGCGCGCCGAAGCTCGCGCGCCGCCTGACCGATGCGGAAGGCGTCGGCATCAACGGCATCGTGATGATCTCGCCGGTACTGGATTTCGGCTGGTTCAACAGCACCAACAATCCGCTGACCTTCGCGACCCACCTGCCCTCGATGACCGCGGCGGCGCGCGATCTGACCGGCGCCGATGCGCGCGGGAAACTCGTCGATGTCGAAGCCTATGCGGCAGGGCCTTATATCGTCGATCTCCTGCGCGGCGATTCCGATGCGGCCGCGCTCGACCGGATCGGCGCCAAGGTCGCGGGCTTCACCGGCCTCGATCCGGCGCTGGTGCGCAAGCTCGGCGGCCGCATCGATACACGGACCTTTACGCGCGAGCGTGACCGCGCTGCGGGGCGCGTCGCCAGCGCCTATGATGCGCTCGTCTCCGGCTACGATCCGCAGCCGCACGCGGCGCGCGGCGAATATGCCGATCCCGTGCTCGATGCGCTCAAGACACCCCTGGCGAGCGCGATCTCCGACCTCGCCGCCAACCAGCTCAAATGGTTCGTCGACGCCCGCTACGAAATTTTAAACGAGAAGGTCAGCGAGGACTGGGATTGGGGTCATGGCACGACCGCCGAGGCAATGGGCGATCTCAAGCAGGATCTGGCGCTCGATCCAAAGTTCCGCGTTCTCGTCGCGCATGGCGTCACCGATCTTGTCACGCCCTATTTCACCTCAAAGCTCCTGCTCGATCAGATCGCGCCCATGGGCGAGCCCGGCCGGGTTCATCTCTCCGTCTATGGCGGCGGCCATATGTTCTACGCGCGGGATGCCTCGCGCGCAGCGCTACGGGACGATGCCCGCAAGCTGATCGAAGCAAACTGAGTTCGCCGCCAGCACGCTTACGCCAGCACCGGATGCGCCTTGAGCTCCGTTGCGTCGCGCTTCGGCGGTTGGCCGAACATGCGCGCATATTCGCGGCTGAACTGCGAGGCGCTTTCATAGCCGACGCGATAAGCCGCGTGCGCGACGTTGGCGCCATCGGCGATGAGCAGGCGCGCCTCGAGAAGCCGGAGCTGCTTTTGATATTGCAGCGGCGTCATCGATGTCAGCGCCTTGAAATGCTGATGGAATGACGAGGCGCTCATCCCTGCCGCCGTGGCGAGATCCTCGACGCGAACCGGGCTCGCGTAATGCTCGCGCAGCAGATGGATCGCACGGGCGACACGCTGCGTATGGCTGTTCGGCAGCGCAAGCTTGCAGACATCGCCGCCGTGCGGCCCCGTGAGCAGCCAATAGTAGATTTCGCGCATGATCGCCGGATAAAGAACCCGGATCGCCTGCGGCGTTGCCAGCAGCCGGACGAGCCGCAGCAAGCAATCCGAGAGCGGCGCATTGAGATCGCCGACGAAGACGCCAAAGTCGGCGCCGGCGCTCGGGACGGGCGGATGCTCCATCGCCGCCATCACGTCGTGCAATATGTGGAGATCGAAATCCAGATTGAGCGCCAGCAGCGGCTTTTCCGGGCTCGCGTGCGTTACGCGGCCAAAGGCCGGCAGGGTGAGGCTGATGACGAGACATTGCATCGCCGCATAATCGAACACGCGCTCGCCGATCAGGATCTGCTTGGCGCCCTGGACGATGACACAGAGCGCCGGCCGGTAGATCATCGGATTGGGCAAAGCCTGCGTCGTGCTGCGCATTAGCGTCAGCGCGCCGATGTCGGTCGGATAGGCGCCGTCGCCGCCGCCGTGCGTGGCGATATAATCCTCGATGGCTTTCTTCAGGGGATCGGACATGCTTCTTTCGCGCGTGATCGTCAGACTGTCGGCAACATAAAGCCGCGCCGCGGCGCTTCCAAGACGCATTGGAGGATCAGGCAAGTTTTTCGGGCCTTTCGGCAGTGACGCCCGTGCCCCGTGGGCCCATATCCACCGAACAGCAAGGAGTATCGGCAATGGCTGACACGCAATCGAAAATCGCTCTCATCACCGGCGCCAGCCGTGGCCTCGGCCGCAATACCGCCTTGGCGGCGGCGGCGCGTGGCATCGACGTGATCTTCACCTATCGCAGCAATCGCGCCGAGGCCGACAAGGTCGTGGCCGACATCAAGGCTCTGGGCCGCACGGCGCTCGCCTTTCAGCTCGACACCGGCGACACGGCGAGCTTTCCGGCCTTCGCGGAGAAAATCGCCGGGGCGCTGCGCGAAACCTTCGGCCGGACGAATTTCGATTATCTCGTCAACAACGCCGGCCATAGCGCGCCGGGCACAATCGCCACGTTGAGCGAAGAGGATTTCGACGGGCTTTATCGCGTCCATCTCAAGGGCGTCGTGTTCCTCACGCAAAAGCTGTTGCCGCTGATTGCCGACGGCGGCCGGATCGTGAATCTGTCGAGCGGCCTCGCTCGTTTCTCGCTGCCGGGCTATTCGGCCTACGCCGCGATGAAGGGTGCCATTGAAGTCTTCACCCGCTATCTCGCCAAGGAGCTTGGCCCGCGCGGCATCGCCGCCAATGTCGTGGCGCCCGGCGCGATCGAGACCGATTTCGGTGGCGGCGGCGTGCGCGACAATGCGGAGCTCAACAAGTTCGTCGCCTCGGTCACGGCGATGGGCCGCGCCGGCGTGCCGGACGACATCGGGCCGATGATCGCCACGCTGCTCTCCGATGAGAACCGCTGGCTCACCGGGCAGCGGATCGAAGTCTCGGGCGGGATGTTCCTGTAGCCTTTTCGGCTGTATCGACGCACGCGACGCCGGCAATGTGTTCCGCGTAATCGGCGATGTCCGGCTCCTTGCCGGCAGAGCCGCTTTTCAGCCAAGTCAATTTGGCGCGCAGATAATTCGACATCGCGTTCAGCTCGGCCGCTTTCTCTTCGAGGCGGCTGAGCTGCGCGCTCAGGATTTCGATCGTGCGGGCCTCGCCCAGACCGCCATTCTGGTGTTCTTCACTAAAGGCAGCGATCTCCTTCAACGAAAAACCCAGGCTTTGCGCCAGACGGATGACGCGGGCCGCGCGCACATGCTCCTGCGTGAACACCTGATAGGGGTGGCGGCCGCCCTTGCCGTCCGCCTCAGGCGCCAGAAGGCCGAGACGGACATAAAACCGGACCGTATCCTTGCTCAGGCCCGTCTCGCGCACGAATTCCGAGATAAGCATATCCACCTCTTGACCGCGGACCATACTCCACACTTATAGAGGCCGCTCCAGCGAATGTGGAGCGGAACATGACAAAAACGGCTCTGGTGACCGGTGCCTCGTCCGGCATTGGCGAAGCGACGGTCAAGCGGCTTCTGGCCGACGGCTATACGGTTTACGCCGCGGCGCGGCGGACGGAGCGCATGGCACCGCTTGCGGCGCAAGGCGCACATATCATCGGGCTCGATCTGACCGATGATGCTTCGATCGTCGCGGCGATCGACAAGATCAGGAACGAAACAGGCCGGCTCGACGTGCTCGTCAATAATGCCGGCTACGGCAGCTACGGCGCAGTGGAGGACGTGCCTCTGGATGAGGCCCGGCGGCAATTCGAGGTGAATGTCTTCGGCGCCGCGCGCCTAAGTCAGCTCGCGTTGCCTTTCATGCGCGCGCAGAAGAGCGGCAAGATCGTCAACGTAACCTCGGTCGGCGGCAAATTCGGGTCGCCCTTCGGCGCCTGGTATCACGCGACCAAATACGCGCTGGAGGGCTTGAGCGATTGTCTGCGCATCGAGACAAAGCCCTTCGGGATCGACGTCATCGTCATCGAACCCGGCGCCATCCGCACCGAATGGGGCGGCATCGCGCATGACAGCCTCGTCGCCCGCTCCGGCGATACCGCTTATGGCCCTTATGTGCGCCGGCACGCCAAAATGTTCGAAAACCTCGAACCCTCGCGCCTGCCCTCGCCGCCCGAAGCCGTCGCAAAGGTCATCGGCGATGCGGTGGCGTCAAAACGGCCGCATACGCGCTATGCCGCTGCCGGCGGCGCGCCTGCCTTCCTGTTTTTGGCGCATATCTTGCCGGACCGGGCGAAGGATCGGCTGATATGGTGGATGTCACAACGCAATTGAGCTGATGGTGGGCGATGAATCCGGTTGTGGCTTATGTTGTTCTCGCGGTCGCCGCGGCGCTTGAGGCAGGCGGTGATGCCATTGTGCGCAAGGGCTTGCAGGCACCGAACGGACCGGGGCGGATCGGTCTCTTCGCGCTCGGCGCCGCGGTCCTCTTCGCCTATGGATTGACCGTCAATTCCCCGCCCTGGGATTTCGGCAAATTGCTGGGCATCTATGTCACGCTGTTCTTCATGATCGCCCAGATCGTCAATATCGTCTTTTTCGGCGCACGGCCGGATCTGCCCATTTACGTCGGCGGCGCGCTTATCCTCGCCGGCGGCCTCGTCATCACCCTCTGGCGGCCGGGCTAAGACCCTCAGACCCGGTGAAAGGTCACGACGACCCCGGCAATGCTCGGCCCGTAGAGATTGATCGAGGCATACTGGGACCGCCCTCGCGTGTAGATGGACAGTTTCGCGCTCAAGCCGAGTCCTGAAACGACGCCCGCGACGGAGGGCCCGTGCACGAGGCCGGTCAGCGTGCCCGAGGCGCCGCTCGTCAACTCCCGCCAGGTGCCGGACAATCTGCCGTCAATTTCAGTGACATCGCTGTCGACGGCAATGACATAGCTGTCGCTGGCGCAGCGCAGGAACTGCCGTAGGCTTTCGCCGCGCGGGGAGACGATATAGATCGCCCGGCAGCGCAGCCGCTGACCCACTCCACCCATCGTGAGCGTGCCGCTTCCCACCCAATCCCCGGCCAGGGGCGAGAATGGTCCCGCCCGGGATTCGCTGTTTTGGAAAGCAAGCGCCGCGATGACCAATACCGCGCGGAGCAGCAATCCCGCCTTGCCCGAACGCATAGAGCCCCCTGAACGACCGGCAATCTGCAGCCGGATTTCTAACGCGCCTGCGGCCGGCCGTCGATTCGGCGCCCGTCAAAAAGTCTGCGGCGGCCAGGAACCAGGCGCAAAGATGCGCGTTGAAGCAAGCGTAGTACGCGTAATGTCTGAGTCACAGCCCTACCCCCGCCCCGCTCGGCTGCCCCGCTGAGTGGGGCTTTTGGTATTTAGGCTTTACCAAAATCAGCCCGGAGCTCAGCGGCACTGGCGCGCAGAGCAAAGGTATTATACGGAGTTTTATGCTGGAAGGGTGGCCGAGCGGTTTAAGGCAGCGGTCTTGAAAACCGCCGTGGGTGAAAGCCTACCGTGGGTTCGAATCCCACCCCTTCCGCCACGAAATAAGACCAACTCGGCCGGGCGGTATGCGCTGACGACAAGCCCAAAGATCAGCCGCAGGAAGTTGGCCGAGACGAAGAAATAAGCGCCTGTGCCCGCCAAGCCACAGGTCGGTTGAATCTGATTTTCGATCCGCGCCCGCGCTAGGCACCCAACGGGCGGATGCGTAAGCTTGGCAAGAATTTGCTTCGTATCCTCCGGGGGCCACCTTGCTTCGCAAATTGCTTATTTCGTCGACCGCCCTCATCTCCATGATCGTAGCGGCTTCCGCCGCCGATCTTCCGAGCACCAAGGATGCGCCAGCCTATGTGCCGCCGCCGGTCCTTAGCTGGACCGGGTTTTACGCGGGCGTGAACGCGGGCTGGGGTTCGCTCCATGATGACGGGCACCTCAACTGCTATAATCCCGAAGGCGCATACTATGGCAATGGTTGCGGTCTGCTCCCCAACCTGCACCCCAATGCCAATGGGTTCATTGGCGGCGGCCAGATTGGCTATAATTGGCAGCTCAACCAGATCGTTTTGGGCGTCGAAACGGATTTTCAGGGCGCGACCTTCAAGGGCTCTTCGTCTTTTTCCGGCGCGGTCGATTACGTCGGCGGCGGAAACAGCGGGCCGGGCACGCTGAATGTGGATGAAAGCCTTTCCTGGCTCGGCACAGCGCGCGCGCGTCTGGGTTTTCTGGTAACACCGACATTGCTTTTGTACGGGACCGGCGGTCTTGCGTATGGGAAAGTCGACGTCGATTACGTCCGCGCTTTCCCCAGTGGCGACTATTCATCCTCTGCATCGCCGGTTAAGGCCGGCTGGGTAGCGGGCGGCGGCGCCGAATATGCCATCACCAATAATTGGTCAGTTAAAGTGGAAGGTCTTTTCTACGATCTCGGTTCCGTGACGACGTCCAATGGATCCGTGCCGATCGCAACCGGCTTTACTCTCGGCAAAACCTTCGGCGTTCAAGGCGAGATCGTCCGTGCTGGCGTAAACTACAAATTCGATTTCCTCGCCCCGCCCGCGCCGGTGGTGGCGAAATACTGAAAAGTGCACGGTGATGACAATTCAAGCGGCGGCCTCGGGCCGCCGTTTTTTATACCCGATACAGCGTTCGGCTCTCAGGGCAGCAAATTGACCTGGCGTCACGCGCTTGGGCGCTTCAATGCTCGCGACGAGGCCAAATCTGTTTTGACCGCCCGTGACTTTAATGCGAAGCCGGCCTAGGCTTGCACATATTTTTTTAATTGCGCTGGGCTCTTGATGAACAAAACATCGAGTTTTTCTCGAATCGCGACCTCCAATATTCAAGACGAGCAGACTTCAACGCCAGCTTCTAGCGGCGCCAACCTCCCGTTGATCAGTTTTATCGTGGTCAACTACAATTATGGCCGCTTTCTGAAGCAATGTGTCGATTCAATTTTTGCGCAGACCTATCCCAGGATCGAATGCATTGTTGTGGACAATAAATCGACGGATGATTCATCTCAGGTCATTGCAAATCTCGAATTATCTTATCCGGGACTAAACGTAATCCGTGAACCGGAAAACCTCGGACAGAGCGCAGCCTGTATCGATGGATTCCACAAGTCACGCGGCCAATATGTCGTTTTGGTCGATGCTGATGATTATTATTTCGAAACTTTCGCCGAGACCCATTTTCTCGTTCATTTGACTTTGCCTAACGCAGTCGGCTTCACCTCCAGCGAGATGATGCAGGTGGTCGGCGATTCCGTTGTTCTTGGCAATGTCATGACGGCGTCAGGGACGCCATTCCGATCTCAATGCCACGTCGTTGAGATCGATGAAGTGTCGGCTCTGGCCAAAGCTCAAGAAGTCGGCTTGTGCCGCCCCGGCACCCTGGAGAACTTGCCGCTCAGAGGCGTGCGAAGAGAAGCAATCGAGTGGGTTTGGTCTCCCACCTCCGGCAATTTCTATCGGCGCGATGCTCTCGCTCTGTTTATCGATTGCGCTCAACTGCGAACACTCAGATGTGCCACCGATGCATTCTTCAATTTCGCAATCAACGCGTTCACTGGAAGTGTCCTCATTGACAAGCCACTAGGTGCCTACCGGATTCACGGCGACAACCTGTTTGCTCGGCACGCGGCGCTCAACAACATGTGCCACTTTCCAATAGAAATGGATGAAGGTTCGCTTGCCGCCAAGATGGCCCTTGCGCATGTCATAGCCAATGCACAACGCTTTGCTGACAAATGCCTCTACATCAGAACTTTTCCGCAATCGCTTTCTATCCTCGGGCGCAAAGCCGCACAGGAGCGATCTAAGCGCGGGCTCGCCCGGACTCTTCGCAAATTCAGCCTGTCGTTGATAAAGCTATATTGGGAAATCAAATTACGGTCTGTTTGACTGCCGCCCAGGCCTCGAAGCTTAGCATCGCATAAGGGCGCGCATGAGTTCGCCGAGTTCGAGCCCCCAAGCCAAGCGCCTTATGCGAACCTTGGCGCTTGGCTTTGTGTTTTTATGGTTCTTTCTCGGAAGCATCGCGCACTTCGTTTTCACCGGGCGGGAGATGAGCATCATTCCGCCTTGGCTGCCCGCAAAACGTTTGCTGGTGTTGATCAGCGGCGTCTTCGAATTGCTCGGCGCGCTGGGTGTCTTATTTCCGCCGATCCGAGGTGCGGCCGGCTGGGGCTTGGTGCTGCTGACGCTCGCGGTCACGCCGGCCAACGTCTACATGTGGCAGCATGCGGATCTATATCCAGCGATCCCCTATTGGGCACTCACCCTTCGCTTGCCATTTCAACTGCTGCTCGTGATAACCATCTGGTGGGCGACGCGGCCGCCGCGCGCGTCCGGTTAGGTGTTTGTACCGGTTTGCTGCTGCCGCGCCCCCGGCTAGCGAAGCGAGACGCTGCGATGAACGCACAACCTGGTATCATGACATTGCTGGGCATTGCTGCCAGCGTCAGCCTGCTCTCAGGCTGGCGGCTCTACCTGTGCATTCTTGCGACGGGCCTTGCGATGCGCTGGCATATGCTGCCGCTGCCCGAGCATTTGCAGGCGCTACGCGTACTGGCCAGCCCCTGGATCATGGGCGCCGCCACATTGGCGACGCTGTGCGAGTTCTTTGCCGACAAGGTGCCGTGGCTCGACACGATCTGGGATACGGTTCACACGGCGATCCGGCCGATAGGCGGCGCGCTCTTGGCCACCGCCATCGTCGATCCGTCCGATCCCAGGATGCAGGTGGTTGCTTTCATTCTCGGGGGTGGCGGCGCGCTGCTGGCGCATAGCGGCAAAGCCGGAGCACGCGCAGTCGTCAACGTTAGCCCCGAGCCCTTCAGCAACATCGCCCTTTCTACAACTGAGGACGTCGCCACCAGCGGGTTGCTCTACGTGGTCTATGCCTACCCCTATGTTTCGGGCGCGGTGGCGATCGGCCTGCTCGTCATAACGATTGGAATGATGGTCGTGGCATGGAGAACTGTTGGGCGTCTATTCCGCCGCAGACCCGCCAGCGCGAAGGATGCAAGATCGCCCTGACGCACAAGAAAGAGACAAATGAGATTTTTGAACGTAGCGTGGCTCGGTTTGGCGACCCTGGCGTTAGTACTGGCCGCGTACCTCTTCCGTTATCAGATCGTGGAGACACAGAACTTCGTGGTCGTCCTGGATCGCTGGACTGGCACCGTAAGCCATTGCGCGGCGGCCTATTGTGGAAGCAATCGTACAGATTGAACGGCCGGTAAGACCAGGGCCATTCACCGGCGAAGTTCAGTTTGCGGCCGGCCGCGCGAAGACGGACTCGACGATTTTGGCGCGACCGGGCCTTCCGACGATCGCGACGCCGTCGCCGGCCTGGATCGCAATATCCGCCGCCGGCTGGAGCAAGACTTCGCCATTCTGCCGTTCCAGCGCGACGACAAGAAACGCGCCGGCGGCCGCGGTCTCCAGCTCGCCAATGGTGGCTCCGACACTCTTGCTGCCGGTCGCCGCGGCGACAACCTCGATTTCGAGACCGAGACGGCGCAGATCACGGCCAAGCCGGTCGAGATCGCCCGCTTTAATTCCGGACAATACTTTCGCGACGTCTTGAAACAGTAGAAGCTCAGCCATCCGCTCCGCGCCGATCCGCGTCGGCAGCACGACGCGGTCAGCGCCAGCCTGAATGAGCTTGCCTTCCGTGGACGCGGCTTCTCCCCGCGCGATAATCGTCAGCTCGCGGTTGAGACTGCGGGCGCTGAGCGTGATGAACACATTCGCCGCGTCGTCCGGCAAAACGGTCGCTAAGGCCCGCGCCCGGGCAATACCGGCGAGTTGCAGGACGTCTTCGTCCGTGGCATCGCCCTGCACACTGAGGAACCCCAACTCGCGCGCGGCATTCATGCGGCCGTCGCCGCGCTCCACGACCACGAAGTCGCACTTTCCCGCCTGAAGCTCGCGCGCGAGCATCTGGCCGATGCGTCCGTACCCGCAGATGATGACGTGATCGGTGAGACGGTCGATTTCCTTTTGCATGCGACGGAACCCAAATAGTTGCTGAAGCTGGCTGGCGGTGATGAGCTGAATGAGCGCGCCGGTCAGAAAGATCATCCCGGTGCAACCCGTGACGATCAATGCGATGGTAACGGCGCGCAATTCCGGCGTGTTGATCGGCCTGACTTCGTCGAAGCCGACCGTATAGACGGTCAGCACGACCATGTAGAGTGCGTCGCCGAACCGCCACCCGTTTTCCATATAGGCGACAGTCGCGCATGCCGAGACCACGAGCATGAAAACAACGCCGGCAGCCAGATTTCGAAGCGGAGAGGATAGGAACTTGGTCATCGAGATTTGCGCGTGCCGAGGCGACCGGACCCTGGATTCAAAGGTGCACGCACGCGGCTCTTATCCCATCGGAGAACAGCCCATCCAATGGCTCGGCTGGCTCGATCAACATCTTCAGCTTAGCGCGATGTTTCAGCGAATCGCAAACGGGCAGCGCCAGGATTTGGCGGCGCCGTTGCACGAAAGAAGGGCCGCCTGCCCGCAAAGGCGGCAATGCCACGCTTCATTGCTCGTTTAGTCCTTCCGGCGCACGGGAGCCGCAGGTTGGCCAGAATGCACGCGCGGCGTCGTAGCTCATACGGCCCGGAACGCCGCGAAAAGGCGGATAGCCGCCGCGTACCCTGATCCAATGGTCGAGATCGCGCCCGAGCGGTATCGGGTCGCCATAGTTTGTCCGGTGATAGGCGAATATCGCGCGCGGCGTGATGCAGACATAAGGCCGCGCTTCGCTCGCCAGCGTCATACAGGAAGAGCCGCAGAAGCCATTGATAATGACTTGCACCTGTGCCGCGCGGGCGGCATGCGCCGCTTGCTCGAACCAGGCGACGTGGCCGCCACGGTTATATTCGACGACACAAGGATCGTGGCACGTCCCGAAAACGCGGGTCAGCAGTATCAGAGCGACGGTAGATTTGCCCACCTCGGACGGCCCCGAAAATCATCTGGGAAGTAAAGCAGCAGAATCAAAAAACGCCCAGAACGGCTTTGCAAAGTCCCCAACTACCGCGCGGTCTGGCCACCCTGCGGCCCGCTTGCGGCTGTCCTCAGCGTAGCAGTTGCAACCAGCATGCCGAAATGCCATCGATCGGCGATTCCAACAATCATACGGCGGCCAGTTCTCGAGCGTCGCCAGAGGCCAGAGCACATGATGCACTTTATCACCTCCTCGCCGCTTTGGGTTCAGACCATTTTGATCCTCATATTGCCGACGATCGCGTCCATGCTCGGGCCGCTCCTCGTCCGGCGCTTCGTAAGACTGGAAAAGCTCGCCACCAATAACGAGGTCGCGGGATTCAAGTTCGCGACCGTCGGCGTTCTCTATGCCGTGCTTCTTGCGTTTTCCATCGTCGTCGTTTGGGAAAAGTTCAATGACGCGGAAGCGACCGTCCAACGCGAGGCGGCCGCCGCGGCAACGATCTATCATCTCGTTCCCGGCCTCGCCCCCGCGCAAGCCAAGGACGCGCGCGACGCCTTGACGACTTATCTGAAGTCCATCGTGACAGACGAGTGGCCCGCGATGGAAGACGGACGCGCAAACCAGCAGACCTGGAAAGCGCTTGGCGCGATCTATACCGCGCTGCTCGCCACGGATGCGACCGCAAAAGGCGATCCGACCGTCAAGGCGGAGATTTTCAACCAGCTCAATCTTATCACGCAAGCACGCCGGACGCGGCTGCTCGCCGCTGAGGGCGACGTGCCAGGGCCGGTCTGGTTCATCCTCTTCGGAGGCGCGTTCTTGACGGTCGTCTTTACCTTCTTCTTCGGCACGCAAAATCTGCGCGCGCAGACATTGATGACCGGGCTGCTGACGCTGCTGATCTTCTCGGAGCTATTGATCGCCGTCGCACTCGACCGGCCCTTCACCGGCGGGATCAAGGAATCCCCCGACGCCATCGTCCGTGTGCTGGCGGATTTTGCGCCTTAGCCGTTCTCCGAAAGATTGTCGGCCAGCCTGTTGAACGCATCCCTGTCGAGGATCCTGAGGTGACGGCGGTCGCGAAAGGCGATGATCCCGTCG
Organism: Methylovirgula ligni; assembly: GCF_004135935.1. Lineage (NCBI taxonomy): Bacteria > Pseudomonadati > Pseudomonadota > Alphaproteobacteria > Hyphomicrobiales > Beijerinckiaceae > Methylovirgula > Methylovirgula ligni. The sequence goes on from NZ_CP025086.1 coordinate 3,013,550, forward strand.
GTGATCATCGTCCGGAAGGCGCGGCTGAGCGCGGCGGGAGTGAGCCCGAGATAGGCGGCAATATTCGAACGATCCATCGGCAGATATAATTCGGGAGCGGACTCCCCTCGCGAAGTCTTTAGGTGCTCCTGCAAGTCCAGGAACATCACCAGCCGTGTTATCGCTTTCTTTTGCGCGAGAAGCATGGCGTGGCGCTGGGCTTCGCGAAGCTCTTCGCAGAGCTTGATGATGACATCGACGTCGAGGTCCGCATTGCTGTCCAGCATGCGGCGGACCGCCAGCAAGGGCATCTTGTAGGCGACCACAGGCGTCGCGGCCCTCGCGGTGTTGACATAGCAGCCTTCTTCCGAGAGGCCGAACAAATCACCCGGATAAAGAAACGACGCCACGTTATCGCCGTCGCCCTCTTTGCGATGCGTGGCGACAACGCCGCTTATGATATTGAACGCCGCGTCGGCCTCGTCGCCGTCGCGGTAAATCTCCTCGCCCTTTTTGAAGCGCACGATCGAGGCGATCTTGCTGAGCCGCGCACGCTCGTCGTCGCTCAACAGTTGATGGCGAGCGCCCTTCCCCAGGTTTCCCAGTACCCAGGGATGAACCGCATAAATTTCAGGTCCCGCCATGCGCTTGGCCGCTAGCATCCGCCGTGCCCCTTTACCGTTACGAAAAAGCACTGCACCCAGAATTCGTACGAAAACTTGATCCGGGTCAAATTTTTGCAAGTCTCGAAGATAGCCGCGGCCATCGGCTCTGGCTCACATAACGACGCTTCAGCCAAAAAAGGGGCGGTGCATGGCTGACGACTTCACGAGTCCTCGCGAGATAGCCGAACTGAATATCAGGCATTATCGACAGCTCCTGGAAGCTCCCCTCGACGATCAAACCCGGACAATTGTCGAAAGACTTCTGGCGCAGGAAATAGCCACGCTCGCCAACCTGACGCAGCCGGGCGATCGGGTGTCGCCCAAACCTCCGACGGATGAGCCCCCCGACGGAAACGACCCCTAGATTTGCGAGACGACAGTCTCCGGCCGACCCCAAACTCAAGAAATTTGACCTCCATCAAGGTCTTTCCGCGGATTTTGTTCAAATTCATGTGTCTGCTTGCGGGCGCGCTTTTAGCTGCGCCGTCACGGCACGCGAAGACCCGTCAATCGGCGAAAGCCTGTGGAAAGATTTTCATCAGATGGATTGGGAGTCGATTGACTCGGCGCCTTTCGGCCATGACCTCGAAGTCAGCGTGATCGAGGACGGCGAGGTTTACGCCCTAGTCTTTCCGTGCCGGCGCAGCGGCGAAGGATGGGCCAATGCGATAACCCGCGAAGCCGTCCCTGTGCATCCCACGCACTGGCGATATTGGGTCGAGAGTTCGCCGAAGATCAAACATTAGCGGCGACGCCAATTTCGCCCCTGACAAAGACGCGCACGTGCAGTCAGCATCGCTGTGCATATCGAAAGTTGCGGACGTAGTTAGCAAAGTATTGGGTTGAGATATCGGCATGGCTGCCACGACTTTTTACGAGGGGCGCCGCCTTAAATCAGCCTGCCTCGGCCCTACATACAGGGTGTGCGCTACGACACTGCGGCCCTCAAGGATGGAACCGAGACTGTACGTGGTTGGTTTCGCGTAGGGGGGCTTAAGGAAACTTTGACCAGCGACATGCCTAATGCGGCCCAAGGGCAGTCTGGCAGCGCAATACTTCCTCTGTAGTGCTTTAGCTTCGCAGCTCCGAATTTTGTTAACGCAAGTTTAGTTTCCGGCTCTGCCGTCAAACTCAAGCTTTCGTGATCAATTTTCGCTTCGCAAGCTCGCCGCATTTGCGCCCTCACTTTGCTCGCTGGCAAACTTAGCGAGCGTGTGTGGAGGTTTGACTTTCGTAAGCGTTGCAAAAGTACGACACTGCTTACGGAAACGACGCTTAAACTTGGTTTTCGGGCTCAGCTCTATTGATCCGAATGCGGGCAGGAATTAGCTGGGTTCATGATCCAAACTCGAAGAGGGGATTCCTATAATGTTGCGTAAGCTTCTGTTGACGACGGCTCTTGTTGGCTTCGCCGGTAGCGCGGCCCTGGCGGCCGATCTGCCGTATCGTAAGGACGCGCCGGTTTACACGCCTCCGCCGCCCCCGGCCTTCACCTGGTCCGGCGTCTATATCGGTGGCCAGGTCGGCTATGGCTGGGGCACCTCGAGCGTCTATGACGAATCGACGGGCTTCAATCCCGGTGGTCTGTCCCAGTCGGGTGTCGTGGGCGGCGTTCACGTCGGCTACAATTATCAGGTTTCGCAGTTCGTCTTCGGCCTCGAAGGCGACGTGAACGGCTCGTCCGAGAGCGATAGCAATTACGACGCGGGCATTTCCTACGGCATCCGCAAGAATGTCGATGCCTCGATCCGTGGCCGCATCGGCTACGCCTTCGATCGCGTCCTGATCTACGCCACAGGCGGCGGCGCATACGGCAACTTCCACACGTCCCTGAACGACGGAGTCGACTACAACTCCTTCAACACCGGGCGCATTGGTTGGACGGCTGGCGCCGGCATCGAATACGCCATCGACAACAACTGGTCTGTCCGCGCCGAATATCGCTACACGGATTACGGACACATCACCAACTACGATCCGGTTGTGACGGGCGACGTTATCTCGCAGCGCGTTCGCGACAACCGCGTGCAGGCCGGCTTCTCGTATAAGTTCGACCTGTTCTCGCCGCCGGCGCCGATCGTTTCGAAGTACTGAGACCGATCGTCTCCACGAAATTCAGAAAACCCGGCCCCTTACGGCCGGGTTTTTTCTTTGTCCTGCAACGCCGTCCTGCCATTGCCGATCGCGAACGGGCGCCACGCGCGGCTTGCGGCGAGGGTCCGGACATGGCAATCGACCCCTATGACACGCGATCCCCTCGCGGCGGAGACGACCCATCCGCCCAAAATTTCCTTCGTCTCGCTCGGCTGCCCCAAGGCGCTCGTCGACAGCGAGCGGATCATCACCCGGCTGCGCGCCGAGGGCTATGAGCTGACTCGCAGCCATGCCGGCGCCGACGCCGTGATCGTCAACACCTGCGGCTTCCTCGACAGCGCCAAGGCCGAATCCCTTGCCGCCATCGGCTCCGCGCTCAAGGAAAACGGCAAAGTCATCGTCACCGGCTGCATGGGCGCGGCATCGCAATCCGAGACAATTCGCGCCGCTTATCCCGATGTCCTTTCGATCAGCGGGCCGCAAGCCTACGAAAGCGTGGTCGCGGCCGTTCATGAAGCGGTAGCCGCGCCGCACGATCCTTTCCTCGATCTCGTGCCGGCTGAGGGCATCAAGCTGACGCCGCGTCATTATGCCTATCTGAAGATTTCGGAGGGCTGCAACAACCGCTGCTCCTTCTGCATCATCCCGCGATTGCGCGGCGACCTCGTCTCGCGCCCCGCCGCGGATGTGTTGCGCGAAGCCGAAAAGCTCGTCGCCGCGGGCGTCAAGGAGCTGCTGGTCATTTCACAGGACACCGGCGCCTACGGACTCGATCTGCGCTATGCGGAAAGCACGCTGGGCGACCGGCAGGTGCGCGCCAAATTCATCGACCTCGCGCGCGAACTCGGCGGCCTCGGCGCCTGGGTGCGGCTGCATTATGTCTATCCTTATCCGCACATCGACGAGGTGATTGGCCTGATGGCCGACGGCAAGATTCTGCCCTATCTCGACATCCCCTTTCAGCACGCGAGCCCGAAGGTTCTGAAAGCCATGCGTCGCCCCGGCGATCAGACAAAGACGCTCGATCGAATCAAGGACTGGCGCAGCGCCTGCCCGGATCTGGCGCTGCGCTCGACCTTCATCGTCGGCTTTCCCGGAGAAACGGAAGAGGATTTCGACTATCTGCTCGCCTGGCTCGAAGAAGCGCGGCTCGACCGGGTCGGCGCCTTCAAATACGAGCCCGTCGCGGGTGCGCCGGCCAACGATCTCGGCCTGCCCGCCGTGCCTGCGGAGGTCGCGGAGAGCCGTTATCGCCGCTTCATGCAGCATCAGCAAGCGATCAGCGCCAATCTGCTCAAGCGCAAGGTCGGCCGGCACATCCAGGCCATCATCGACAAAGCCGGCCCGACCGTAGCGGTCGGTCGCAGCAAGGCTGATGCGCCGGAGATCGACGGCAAGGTGCATATCGCCAGCCGGCGGCCGCTACGCCCCGGCGATATCGTCTCCGTCAAGATCGAACGCGCAGACGCCTACGACCTCTTCGGCACGGCGGCGTAGAGCATCGGACCGAAAAGTGCGAAGCGGTTTTCGCGGACAAATCCGATGCAATCACAAAAACTTATCACTTCGCCTCCTTGCCGCCCTGCGTCTCAGCGGGCGGGATAACTGGCGTCTCGGCCGGGCTCTGCGGCGGCGGCGTCTTGGCCATAGCCGGATCGGTATCGCTTTTTGGCTTGATCACGCCATTGGCCGGCGGATCGACCGGCCCGATATGCTGCTTTTCCGGAATCGTCGTGCCGGGTTTGGCGGCGGACCCGGGGCTCTGCGCGAAGACCGCCGCGGGCGAGGCGAGTGCCAGCGCGGCTCCGAGCGGCAAAAGGGCCCATTTTTTGAGACCGGGCATCGGCTTCTCCCTTGTTTCATTTCAAGGGCGAACGCCTCCGCGTTGCGTCTGTTCCCATGCCCGCAGGCTCAGGAATGATCCGTCGATTCAAGCTCGGGCTCGTCTTTGTCTTCGGCAAGGGCCTCGTCTGACAACCGGTTTTCGAATTTCCGCTCCTGCTGACGCAGGATGATGAAAAATGCGAGGACGACGCCAAGCGCGAATGCGAGGCCGAGGATTCCGAGCGGGCCGCTGACCCGCGTCATCGCATCGCCGAAGAAATAGCCGCCGAGGCCCATGATAACCGCCCAGGCGACGACACCGGCTGCGTTGAACAGGAAGAACAGCCGGAAGTCATAATGGTTGAGCCCGGCAAGAAGCGCCGCGACGACGCGCAGCACCGCCACGAAGCGGCCGAAAAAGACGATCTTGCCGCCGTGGCTCTGAAAGAGATGCCGCCCCAGCGCCAGCCGGTTTTCCGTCAGCCCGATCCACCCGCCGTATTTGCCCAGGAATTCGCGGCCGACGCTGCGTCCGATCCAATAGCCGCCCGTCCCGCCGATGATTCCGCCGGCGATGGCGACGAGCAGAACGGTCGCGATATCCAATCGGCCGGTCGCCCCGGCATAGACGGCTGCCAACACAAGCGCCGTCTCGCCCGGCAACGGCGATCCCGCGCCCTCCAGCAACACCACGATGAAGACGACGGCATAGCCATGCCGGGCGATCAAAGGGTGGAAATCAATCCCGAAAAACAACAGACCTCCTCAACGCAATCCCTGCATTGTCTATCATGTTCATAATTTTACTGCAGAAGACTGTGATATGTATTAATTCTCACAAAATTCTGGCGAAATGCAGGGACTTGACCTATATCCAAGCTCGCTTGTGAGCCTTTTTTGGGAAAATGCAGCCTCATGCAAGTCGTTTCAGCCAGTCGCCTGACAGACGGCACGGTTGTCTACCTCGATTCGCAGGGTAATTGGGTAGAGTCCCTTGCCAGCGCCAGGCTTTTCGAGCCTGAAAGCGTGCAAGCCGGGCTTGACCAGGCCAAGGCGGCGATTGCCGCCAGCAAGGTTATCGACGCCTTTGCCGTACCGGTTGCGCAAAGCGCCGATGGACTGCATGCAGTCAGCCTGCGAAACGCCATTCGCGAGCTTGGGCCGACCATCGCCTTCAAGACATCGCCCGCAGCAGCGGCGCGGAGGTGAAATGTACCGTTACGATGACTTCGATGCTGCCTTCGTCGCGGAGCGCGTCGCGCAATTCAGGGATCAGGTTGGCCGCCGTCTCGCCGGCGATCTGACCGAGGATCAGTTCCGCCCGCTGCGGCTGATGAACGGCGTCTATCTGCAATTGCATGCCTATATGCTGCGCGTCGCCATCCCCTACGGCACGCTGTCGCCGCGCCAGCTCCGCAAGCTCGCCCATATCGCCCGCCGCTACGACAAGGGCTATGGCCATTTCACGACGCGGCAGAACATCCAGTTCAACTGGCCGGCGCTGGCCGACTGCCCGGACATCCTGAACGAACTCGCCAGTGTCGAGATGCACGCCATCCAGACCTCGGGCAATTGCATCCGCAATGTGACGGCCGACCAATTCGCCGGCGCGGCCGCCGACGAGATCGAAGACCCGCGCCCTTATTGCGAGCTGCTGCGCCAGTGGTCGTCGCTGAATCCTGAATTCTCGTTCCTGCCGCGCAAGTTCAAGATCGCTGTCGCCGGCGCGCCGCACGATCGCGCCGCGGTCAAGGTGCATGACATCGGCTATCAGATCGTCCGCAACGCGGAGGGCGAGATCGGCTTTACCGCCTATGTCGGCGGCGGTCTCGGCCGCTCGCCCTTCGTCGGACACAAGATCCGCGATTTCGTGCCAAAGGCGGATCTGCTGAATTACACCGCCGCGATCCTACGGGTGTATAACCTCGAAGGCCGGCGCGACAACAAATACAAGGCGCGCATCAAAATCCTCGTCCACGAAAAGGGCGCGGAGGCGATCCGCGCCGAAGTCGAGGCCGAGTTCGCGCGCAGCCGCGATCCTGACCTTGTGCTTACGCCGGAGATCGTCGAACGGTTCCGCGGCTATTTCGCCCTGCCCGATCTGCCGCCGCGCCCGGTGCCGGCGCAGAATTTCGAGGCCCGCCGGGCGCAGGACGCCGACTTCGCGCACTTCGCCGCGCAGAATATCGTCGCGCATAAAGTGCCGGGCTATGGCGTCGTCTCGATCTCGCTGAAGCCGATCGGCGGCATCCCCGGCGACATGACGGCCGAGCAGATGGAAGCGGCGGCTGATCTCGCCGAAACCTACGCGCATGACGAAATCCGCGTCGCACATGAGCAGAATCTCGTCTTTCCGCACGTCGCGCTCGATGATCTGCCGGCACTTTACGACCGGCTGAAGGAAGCCGGTCTCGCCACGGCCAATATCGGCCTCGTGACCGATATCATCTCGTGCCCCGGCCTTGATTATTGTGCGCTGGCGACGGCGCGCTCGATCCCGATCGCGCAGCGTATCTCCGAGCGCTTTGGCCACAATGGCCGCGCCGCCGAGATCGGCACGCTGAATATCAACATTTCCGGCTGCATCAATGCCTGCGGCCACCATCACGTCGGTCACATCGGCATTCTCGGGCTCGAAAAAAAGGGCGTCGAATCCTACCAGATCACGCTCGGCGGCGCGGCGGACGAAAATTGCACCATCGGCGAGGTTCTCGGCCCCGGCTTTTCGAGCGAAACCGTCGTCGATGCGATCGAAGCCATCGTCGAGACTTATCTCCGGATCCGCGAAAACCGCGACGAGGACTTTCTGAGCGCCTATCGGCGCGTCGGCGCCACCCCATTCAAGGAAGCTCTCTATGAGCGTGCTTGAAGCGCCCCTCTTCGGTGACCAGATCGCGGCCTCGCGCCTGTCGGACAGGTTCTACGCGCTTGGCGCCGAAAAGCTACTTCGCCTCGCTATCCAAGATCTGTTCACTGGGCGGATCGCGCTTGTCTCGAGCTTCGGCGCCGATTCCGCCGTCCTCCTGCATATGGTCGCGCAGATCGACAAAGCGACGCCGGTTCTCTTTCTCGACACGCTGCATCTTTTTCCCGAGACTCTGGCGTATCGCGACGCCCTCGTTGACCGGCTCGGCCTGACGCGGCTCATCACTTTGAAGCCGGACCTTGAGGAACTCTCCAGGGAAGACCCGGAGAATTTCCAGTGGTCGAGCGACCCCGATCGCTGCTGCGCGCTGCGCAAGGTCGTGCCGCTCGCCAAGGCGCTGGCGAATTACGATGCCTGGATCACCGGCCGCAAGCGCTTCCAGGCTGCGACCCGCGCGGCGCTGCCTTTGTTCGAGAGCGATGGCCCGCGCATCAAGCTCAATCCGCTCGCCACCTGGACGCAGGCCGACATCAAGGCCTATTTCGAAAAGTACGATTTGCCGGAGCATCCGCTGGTGGCCAAGAACTTCCTTTCGATCGGCTGCCTTCCCTGCACCTCGCCGGTGCGGCCGGGCGAGGACGCGCGCTCCGGACGCTGGCGCGGCCGCGGCAAGACCGAATGCGGCGTCCACATTCCCTCAGTGCTCGAAGCCGGCGCGGATATCTAAATCATGGCGCTTTATCGCAACGGAACCTTCGTCACCGATTCCTGGCGCCGCCTCGACGCGAGCGACGAGCTTCCGGCCGAAGGCCATGTGCTGCTGAGCCTCGCCGAATGGCAAAAGCTGGCCCCGGCGAAACGGGAGAGCAATGTCGCTTTCGGCGTCCTGCTGGAGCCGGGCGAGACAGCCGAGGCGATTGCTGCCGACCTGCCGCGGCTGGCGTTGGTCGCCGTCAACTTTCCGAAATACACCGACGGCCGGGGCTATTCGACAGCGCGGATTTTGCGCGATCGCTACAAATTCGCCGGCGAGCTTCGCGCCGTCGGCGATATTCTCTTCGATCAGCTACAGCTTTACGAACGCTGCGGCTTCGACGCGCTCGAAGTCACCGATCCGGTAACGCTCGGATTGCTTGAGGCCGGTCGCAAGCCGGTCATGACGCATTTCTACCAGCCCGGCGAAGGCGCCGAAGTCAGGGATAACAGCAATCCCTGGCGACGCCGGTCTGCGACGGCCTGACAGGGCGCCATTCGCGCCGGTCAAGCAAACTCGAATCTTCAAGCTTGCGCTCCAGGATCGCCTCGAGCCCGCGCAGGATCGGCTGATCGCTGCGAATCATGGCGCGCATCACCTCGCGCCGCGCGTCGGCGCTGGCTTCTTTGCCGAAGGCACGCACGGTCTTCGCCGTAAAGGCACCGACGCTGACGCCGAGTAGATCAGCCACGAACTTGACGCGTGAAGCAAAGGAAACACCGATGGAAGCCACCGCCGCTCGCGCAATATGCTCGTTCGAACATGTGTGAACGATCTCGTCGATCGACATCGAAGCCTCCTTTCCCTTATCAACACCAAACTCGATCACGCTAGCCTCGCGCTTGCAGCCGTTAGACCCGTTCAAAATTAGAAAGCGTCTCGATTCTCGTTGCCGCCTGAGTTCGAATCTTCGTCGTCGGCGACGCAAAGACCAATGACGTTCGAACTCGGCAAACTCGTGACAGCAACGCGATTCTTTCGTGTTGCGACTCACGCTGTTGTCATCAGATTGCAATATTAAATTTCGGCAATGCGCGCGCTGCAGCAACCAAAGCGCAATGTGCTCGCAGCACTATGCATCAGCCCCGAGCCGCAGCATGCGCCGAAGTTGGAATTTGTCGAGTCAATCTTTGATTCGTGCGAGGTGAATCTTATGCCCAGCTTTGTGTGCAGCGCGATGAGCGTTAATATTCGCCTCGATGCGCGAGCGGAAAATCGCGCTAAATTATACCGCTTCCAACAAACGTACCGCAGCGCATCGATTTCGGTATATTGCGCGGCGAGATCGGCTGAGCGGCTGGTGCAGAGCAATTGCAACTGGTGAAATGAATGACCTCTTTCAAGGTTTCGCATCGCGCAAAAATTCTTGAACTCGTGGCCGAGGCGGAAGCTTTTCATGTCTGAGTCCAAGCTCCGTCAAGCTTTGGCTGACACGTGCCGCGAACTGGAGCGGCTCAATCTCAATCAGGGCACCGCCGGCAATCTCTCAGTCCGCGTCAACGATGCCGTGCTGATCACACCGAGCGGCATTCCCTACGATCGTCTGAAACCCGAAATGATCGCCCGCATGCCGCTCGGACAGAATGACGGGGCCTGGACGGGGCCGCACAAGCCGTCGAGCGAATGGCGGATGCATCTCGACATTCTTCGCGCCCGGCCTCAGGACGGCGCCGTCATCCATACCCATTCGGTCTACGCGACAGCGCTCTCGATGCTGCGCGAGGAAATCCCGGCCGCGCATTACATGATCGCCGCCTTCGGCGGCTCGAACGTGCGCTGCACGGCCTATGCGCCCTATGGCACGCAGGAGCTTTCGGATCTCGCGGTCGAGGGGCTGCACGAACGTCACGGCGTCCTGCTTGGCCAGCACGGCATGATCGTCACCGGTCGCGACCTCGGCCAGGCCATGTGGCGGGCGGTCGAACTCGAAACGCTGGCGAAGATGTATGTCATCGCCCGCGCCATCGGCCGGCCGCATATCCTGCCGGATGAAGAGATCGCCATCACGGTCGAGCGCTTCAAATCCTATGGCTATCAGTCGGACACGGTCGCGACGCTTGGCCCCGCATCGCCCGCGAAGCGGCCAAGGAAAGCGGCCGCCGCGAGGCCAAAGAAAGCCTGAACCGGATTACCACACGCCCGTGTTGGGCAGGGATTTCCACGGCTCCGCAGGCGCCTTGGCCTCGCCCTTTTGCAAAAGCTCGATGGAAATATTGTCCGGCGAGCGGATGAAGGCCATGTAGCCGTCGCGCGGCGGCCGGTTGATGGTCACGCCCGCCTTCTGCAGCTTGGCGCATGTCGCATAGATGTCATCGACGGCGAAGGCGAGATGGCCGAAGTTGCGCCCGCCCGTATAAGCCTCGGGGTCCCAATTGTAGGTCAGTTCGACGAGCGGCCGTTTGGTTTTCCTGGCCGCTTCCGCATCGCCCGGCGCGGCGAGATAAACCAGCGTATAGCGTCCCTTGTCGTTGACGATCCGGCTCATTTCGACAAGGCCGAGCTTGCCGCAATAAAAGTCGAGCGATTGGTCGAAGTCCGTCACGCGGACCATTGTGTGCAGATATTCCATAGCCGCTCCCAATCCTGCTTCAGGCCTTGCCGCTTGCCGGCCAAGACTGATAAAACCCCAGCCTCCGCTGCGGCAAGCTCAATCTCTCATCATGCGCCGGACGCCCCATGGACCAGTCCCAACGCATCAAGGAAAGAGCCGCCCTCGCCTCCATCGCCGCGAGCGCCCTGCTCACGCTCGCCAAATTCACCGCGGCGCTGTTCTCGGGCTCGCTGGCGCTGCTTTCTGAAGCCGGCAATAACCTGGTCGACACGGGGATGAGCTTCATCGCCTTCCAGGCGGTGCGTGTCGCCGGCAAGCCGGCGGACGCGGAGCATAATTACGGCCACGGCAAGGTCGAAGCGCTCGCGGCGCTCATCGAGACCGCGTTTCTCTTCGCGCTCGCGGCGTTTGTCGTCGTCGAGGCCGCGCTGCGGCTGACCCATCGCAGCGTCAAGATCGATGCCAACGCGCTGGCCTTTGGCGTGCTGATCGTCTCGCTTGTCGTGGATACGGCGCGCGTCTATCTGCTCTCGCGCATCGCCCGCGAGACGAAGAGCGAGGCCCTCGCGGCTGAAGTCGTCAATTTCGTTTCCGACATCGTCGGCTCGTCGATCGCTCTCCTCGGCCTCGTCGCCGCGCGCTTCGGCTTCATGCAGGGCGATGCCATCGCCGCCATCGCCGTCGCCATCTACATCGCGATCGCCGGCTATCGCCTCGCCCGCCGCACGATCGACACGCTCATGGATGCCGCGCCGCAAGGGGCCGCCGCGCGCGTGCGCACCGCGGCGCTTGGGGTTCCCGGGGTGATCGCGGTCGAGAACTTGCGGCTGCGCCCGGTCGGCGCCCAGGTGCTCGGCGATATCGCGATCAGCGTGCCGCGCACGCTCTCGCAAGACGAGGTGACGGCGATCAAGGGCAATGTCGGCGCGGCCATCGCGACGGCGCAGCCCGAAACCGAACTGACGGTGGAGACGATCCCGGTCGCGCTCAATGACGAGACGGTGATCGAACGGCTGCTGCTCATTGCGGCGCGGCGGCATATCGCCATCCATCACGTCATCGTCCAGCAGGTCTGCGGCAAGATCGCGCTTTCCTGCGATATCGAGGTCGATGGCGCCATGCCGCTCGGTCAGGCGCACAGCATCGCCTCAGGGCTCGAAGCCGAGGCGCGCAAGGAATTCGGCCCGGAGACCGAGATCGACACCCATATCGAGCCGCTGGAGCCGCGCGAACTTGCCGGGCAGGACGCACCGGAGGACGTCCGCGCCGCCATCGCCAACGCCCTTTCCGGGGCGGCTACCGATGGCATCCGCGATGTACATGACGTTCGCGTGCGCGAGACAGCGGCGGGGCTGGTGGTCAACTACCATTGCCGCGCCAATCCGCGCACGAGCGTCGCCGAGGTCCATCGCGCCGTCGATAAGATGGAGCATGAGGTGCGCCAGCAATTTTCCGCGATTTCGCGCCTCGTCGGTCATGCCGAGCCGCTGCGCCTGTCGGAAGACATTGCCGGCGTCTAGAGCGCCGGGCTGTGATCGGCGCCGAGCATCAATATCAATTCCGCGAACGCCTGTTCCACAGACGGTATCGCTGACGTGAAAGCCTCGAACGCGACATCTGCCGGCGCACCATGTTTCAGCTCGGAGGGCAAAGTAAGTGCCGGCATCGTCGCGACCGGGCGCATGTGCAAACCCTCCAGAACCTCCCGCAATTGCGCGGCGCATTTGCCGCCGCCGTGGAAGCCATAACTGACGATCATGGCCGGCTTCGTCGCCCATTCCCTGTAAAGATGATCGAGCGCGTTCTTCAGCGCCGCCGGATAGCCCCAGTTGTACTGAGGCGTGACGAATATATAGGCGGCGGCTTCGGCGACCTTTCGGCTCCAGGCCCGCGTGTGCTCGTGCACATAGGGATCTCTGGCAGGAATGCCGGGTTCATCGTCCATCGGCAGCGGCCAATCGGCCAGGTCGACGAGTTCAAGCTCGATATCGGCTTCCCGGGGCAGAACTTTTACCACCCAGCGCGCAGTGTCGAGACAAATCCGCATCGGGCGGACGCTCCCGCAGATCACCTGAATCTTGGGCACGATCGCGAACTCCTTTTACGTGTATCTTACACGCAATATGGGCTCTGGCGGCAGTCTTGTAAAGCATGTATGGTACACGTTTATGAACCGCAAGCTCTACACCGCGCTCATGGATATCGTCGGGATGCTCAACAGCCCGCGCTATGACGATATTCTCCTCGACGAGGCCGGCATATCGCTGGACCGGGCTCTGTTCCCGCTTCTGGTGCGGATCGACTCTCTGGGCCCGATCAGTATTGCCGAACTCGCCGATCAGGTCGGGCGCGATCACTCCACGGTCAGCCGGCAAGTCGCCAAGCTTCAGACGCTGGAATTGGTCGCGCGAGAAACGCGCATTGCCGATCAGCGCGTGCGCGCTGCATCCATCACGCCTCAGGGCAGAAACGTCGCGCGGACGCTCGCCGCGGCGCGCGACCGACTGTTTCAGCGCGTGCTGACGGGCTGGACCGACGAAGACCAGCGTGCTCTCACACGTCTCAACAGCAAATTGGCCGAATCCATGCGGCATGTCGGCGATGGTGACTGAGGCTGCTGGCAATCCTGTTGGCTTGGCGCGCCGCGCAAGACATTTCGGTTCGAGGAATATTCTATGTTTTTTTCGCTTCTGCGCAGCGGGCGTTTCGCGGGGCTCTTCTGGTGCCAGTTCCTTTCCGCCTTCAACGACAATTTCGTCCGCAATTTGCTGGCGACGCTTGTCCTCTTCCGTCTCGGCGCGGCCAATGCGGGCGCGTTGATCACGCTCGCCATCGGCATTTTCATCCTGCCGTCGGTGTTTCTCTCCGGCCTCGCGGGCGAGCTTGCCGACGCGCATGACAAGGCCCGCGTCGCGCGCTGGCTGAAGACGGGCGAGATTTTCGTCCAGGCCATCGCCGCGGCGGGCGTATGGTTCAATTCCCTGCCCCTGCTCTATGTCGCGCTCTTCGGCCTCGGCACGATCGCGGCTTTGTTCGGCCCGGTGAAATACGGCTTCCTGCCCGATCATCTGAAGACCGATGAATTGCCCGCGGGCAATGCACTGGTCGAGGCCGCGACCTTTCTTGCCATCCTCTTCGGCCTCGTCGCCGGCGCGCTCGCGGCGAACAAGAGCCTTCCGCCCGGCGCTGTCGTCGTCCAGCTCATGGTCATCGCCGTCGCTGCCTATGCGGCAAGCCTCTATATCCCCGGCAAGGCCGCGGCGGCGCCCGGCTTGCGCATCCATCGGAACATCCTCGTCTCGACCGGCGAACTGCTGCGCGAGCTTCACGACGAGATGAAACTCTGGCGGCCGGGCCTCGCCGTCTCGTGGTTCTGGGCGACCGGTGCCGTCGCGCTGTCGCTGGTGCCGGTCGCCGTCCGCACGGCAACGGGAGGCGGTATCGAGGTAGAGGCGGCGATCAGCGGCTTCTTCGCGCTCGGCATCGGTGCCGGCTCGCTGCTGGCGGCGGAGCTGGCGCATGGCCGCATCACGCTCGTCCGCGCCCCGCAGGCGGCGTTCGGCATGGCGTTTTTTCTCGGCGCGCTGGCGGTCTCCACCTACGGCATCGCCGCGCCGCATAGCCAGGCGACGACACTGGCCGAATTCCTCACGAGCGGGCGCGGCATCGCGATCGGCGCCGGAATCTTCGGCCTGGCGGTTTGCGGCGGTCTTTTCGTCGTGCCGCTCTTCGCGGCGATCCAAGCCCGCGCGGCGCCCGACATGCGCGCCCGCACAATCGCGGCCGTGAACATTCAGAACGCTCTGTTCATGGTCGCCGGCTCGCTCGCGACATCGCTGCTGCAGAGCCGCTTCTTCGGCTTCTCCGAGCCCATTCTGCTGGCGCTACTCGGCCTTGGCAATGTTGGCGCGGCGGCCTGGATCGAGCGCGCCATTGTCCGCCGCGAAGCAAAAACTCTCTGATTTCCCGCGGTTTGCGCCCCGGCCGGGAATCCTTATGATCCTCTGACGTCTACCGCTTTTCCTCCGCGAGGCCCCCCGATGCGTACCGACGTTGCCCAACCTATCCGCCTCGCGGATTACCGGCCGCCGGATTACCTCATCGACCGCGTCGACCTCGATATCCGGCTCGATCGGCAGGCAACGCGGGTCATCGCGCGGCTGAAACTGCGGCCCAATCCGCAGGGCAAAACCGGCGCCGATCTGGTGCTCGACGGCGACGGGCTGAGGCTCAAGCGCCTGCTGCTTGACGGTGCGCCGCTCGACATCCATGCCAATTTCGTCACCCCCGACCGGCTGACGATTGCGAGCCCGCCGCACGAACCCTTCTCGCTTGAGATCGAAACCGAGCTGAACCCCGCCGCCAATACACAGCTCATGGGGCTTTATCGCTCGGGCTCGGCTTATTGCACGCAATGCGAGGCGGAGGGCTTCCGCCGCATCACCTATTTCCTCGACCGGCCGGACGTCCTGAGCGTCTATTCCGTTCGCCTCGAGGCCGAGCAGACCGACGCGCCGATCCTGCTCTCGAACGGCAACCGGACCGCTACCGCCGCGATCGAGGGAACGAGCCGCCACTTCGCCGTCTGGCACGATCCGTTTCCGAAGCCCTGCTATCTCTTCGCATTGGTCGGCGGCGATCTGGGCGCGATCCACGACACATTCACGACCGCTTCCGGCCGCGAGGTGCAGCTTGGCATCTATGTCGAGCACGGCAAGGAGCCGAGCGCTGCCTATGCCATGGACGCGCTGAAGCGCGCCATGCGCTGGGATGAAGAGGTGTTCGGCCGCGAATATGATCTCGACGTGTTCAACATCGTCGCCGTCTCCGACTTCAACATGGGCGCGATGGAGAACAAGGGCCTCAACGTCTTCAACGACAAATATATTCTCGCCTCGCCCGAGACTGCGACCGACACCGATTATGCGCAGATCGAGGCGGTGATCGCGCATGAATATTTTCACAACTGGACGGGCAATAGGATCACCTGCCGCGACTGGTTCCAGCTTTGCCTCAAGGAGGGCCTGACTGTCTTCCGCGACCATGAATTCTCCGCCGACATGCGTTCGCGCGCGGTGCGCCGCATCGCCGACGTGCGCACCTTGCGGGCGCAGCAATTCCCCGAGGACGCGGGCCCGCTCGCGCATAACGTGCGGCCGGATTCCTATTACGAGATCAACAATTTCTATACGGCGACCGTCTACGAGAAAGGCGCCGAGCTGATCCGCATGCTAAAGGTGCTGATCGGCGCGAAGGCGTTCCGTGCCGGCATGGACCTTTATTTCGCCCGCTATGACGGCACCGCCGCGACGGTCGAGCAATTCATCGCCTGTTTTGCGGAAGTCTCGGGCCGCGATCTCACGCAATTCTCCCGCTGGTACAGCCAATCCGGCACGCCGCTCGTCGAAGTCGAAGCGCATTATGACGCCGCCGCGCAAGCGCTCACGCTCGATTTCAGGCAAAGCTGCAAAAAGACGCCGGGCCAGGACGAAAAGCTGCCCTTCGTCATCCCGATCGAACTGGGCCTGCTCAGCCATGACGGCAAGATTTTCGATCTCGTCACCGGGCCGCAGGACGGCGCGAGCGCGCATGAACTCGCGACGGGGGTGATCGAATTGACCGAACCGCGGCGGCGTCTGACGTTTCATGCTCTGCCGGAGCGGCCTGTCGTCTCGCTGCTGCGTGGCTTCTCCGCGCCGATCAGCCTGTGCTACGCGGCGAGCGAGGACGACCTCATCGCCCAGACGGCGCATGACAGCGACAGCTTCAACCGCTGGCAGGCTTCACAGACCTACGCGACCCGGCTGCTGTTGCGGTCGGTCGAGCGCATCCGCGCCGGCGGCGCGGCCGAGTCCGACCCGCGCTTCATCGACGCCTTGCGCCATGTGCTGAAGGCGAGCCCCGCCGATCCGGCCTTCGCGGCGCAGGTTCTCGCGCTTCCCGGCGAAGCCGATATCGCCCGCGAGATCGGCGCCAATGTCGATCCGGACGCGATCTTCGCCGCCCGCAAGGCCCTGCGCGAGGCGATCGGCAGCGGCCTCGCCGACGAGCTGCGCGCACTCTATGCCTCGCTCGCCGAGGATGGCGCCTATTCACCCGATGCCGCCGCCGCCGGGCGGCGCGCGCTGCGCAACGCGGCGCTCGATCTTTACACCGCGGCAAACCCCGACGGGCGGACGCTGGCCGAAGCACAGTTCACGCATGCGCCCTTTATGACAGACAAGATCGCCGGGCTCGGAATTCTTGCGCTGCACGCGGGTGCGGAGCGCGAACGCGCCTTCGAAGCCTATTACGAGTTTTATAAGAACGAACCTTTGGCGATCGACAAATGGTTCGCGCTTCAGGCGGCGATCCCGGAAGCGGGCGCGCTCGAGCGCATTCGCGCGCTTATGACTCACCCCGCCTTCTCGCTCTCGAACCCCAACCGCGCCCGCGCCTTGATCGGTGCTTTCGCGGCTGGCAACCAGACCCAGTTCAACGCGCCGGACGGTAGCGGTTATGATTTCGTCGCGGCCATCGTGCTACAGCTCGACGAGAAGAACCCGCAGGTCGCGGCGCGGCTTTTGGGCGCCTTCAAAAGCTGGCGCGCGCTGGAGCCGCACCGGCGCGGTCTGGCCGAGGCGGCGCTGCGCCGCGTCATTGCCCAGAACCGCTTGTCGCCCGACGTCAAAGACATCGTCGAGCGCTCGCTGAATTAATCTCACCTAATCAATTTTCTTTTCAGATTTCATTAATCTCTGGACAAATCACCCAGCTCGGATTCTCATGGGCTCGATTCGAGGAGATGCGGCACATCGCTTCGGATCATTCTTGAGGGGGCCATCATGATCCGTGCAGATGCGGCGGAACTGTTCGCGCGCGCCGATCTCTTCCACCAGTGGCGGGACCGCGCGTCCTCTCCCGACACAGAGCGGCCATCCTATCTCAAGCTTGAGCCCATGTTGCGGCTCACGGTTCCGTGCTTCATAGGCATCTTCATCGCGGCCCTCACGGCGACAATCGGCATGTTCCTGATCGACACGCACGACCGCGCCATTGCGGCGGCGGTTGACGATCTCGAACTCATCGCGACGGCGACCTCCGGCGACATGGTCGCGTCGCTCGACAAAAGCGGCGACCGTGACCCCGGCAAAACGCTGCTGCGCTCCCTGCCCGCGCATGCCCTCGCGCACGGGCAGCGCGTGCTGGTCAGCAACGGCAAGGGGCTCGTCGTCGCGGCCTTCCCGCGCCAATTGCACCTCGGCGGCGCGCTCTCCGACAGTCTTGGACAGAGTCAACCGCTGACGGCGCTGGCCGAAAAAGCCGGCGTGCTGCGCATCAATCTCGCTGACGGGACGGACGCCCTGGCCATCGTGCGGACGTTGAAGGCGCCGTTCGGCCAAATCGCCTTTATCCATCCGATCGGCGCCGTGCTTGCCGATTGGCGCAACGGCGCCTTGCGCCTCGCTGCGGCGCTGCTTGCGACCATCGTTGTGCTCTGCTCGGTCGCGGCGGCCTATTTCCTGCAGTCCGCGCGGGCGCGAAAGGCCGACCTTGCGTGCGAACGCATTCGCGGCCGCATCGATACGGCGCTCAACCGCGGCCGCTGCGGCCTCTGGGATTGGGACCTCGCGCGGGGGCGCGTCTATTGGTCGGATTCGATGTACGACCTGCTCGGCATCGACGCCGGGCGCGCCTTCCTCTCCTTCGGCGAGATCAACGCCCTCGTCCATCCGCACGACGGCGACCTCAGCCAAATCGCCGAAGTGCTCGCCGCGTCACGCACGAAGACCATCGACCACACGTTCCGTATGCGCCATGCGAAAGGCCATTGGGTGTGGCTGCGCGCCCGCGCAGAACTCGTCTACGAGACGCCCGACGCACCGGCCCATCTCGTCGGCATCGCCGTCGACACGTCCGAGCAGAAAATCCTCGCCGAACGCACCGCAACCGCCGACATGCGCCTGCGCGACGCGCTCGAAGCCGTATCCGAGGCCTTCGTTCTCTGGGACAAGGACAATCGGCTGGTGATGTGCAATTCCAAGTTCCAGCGCCTCCACAATCTGCCCGACACGGCCATCGAATCCGGCCTCGGCTATCCGGAAGTGATGACGCAGGGCACACCGCCGCTCGTCCAGTCGCAGATCGCGCTTGGCGAGCGCCCCGCGACCGGCGCACAGACCTATGAAGCCCAGCTCGGCGATGGCCGCTGGCTGCAGATCAACGAGCGCCGCACCAAGGACGGCGGCTATGTCTCTGTCGGCACCGACATCACGGCGCTGAAGCAACACCAAGAGCAATTGCTGGAATCCGAGCGCCGGCTGACCGCAACGGTGGCCGATCTGCGCACCTCGCGCCAGAAGCTCGAATTGCAGGCGCAGCAGCTCGCCGAGCTCGCCGAGAAATACCTCGAACAGAAGGCCGAGGCCGAGTCCGCGAGCCGCGCCAAGTCCCAATTCCTCGCCAACATGAGCCACGAGCTGCGCACCCCGCTCAATGCGATCATCGGCTTCTCCGACATGATGATCGAGCAGACCTTTGGCGCGCTGGCGCCGCGCTATCTCGGCTACAGCAAGGACATCAAGGACAGCGGCCAGCAATTGCTGCGCGTCATAACCGACGTGCTGGACATGTCGCACCTTGAAGCCGGCCGCGTGACGCTCGAAAAGTCCGAAGTCGGGATCGATACGCTCATTGCAGATGCCCTGGAGACGGTCGAGGTTGCGGCACGGCAAAAGTCGATCACCATCACCAGCCAGATCGCGGCCGAGGCGAAATTGCTCGCCGATCGTCCGGCTCTGTATCGCGTATTTGCGGCGCTGTTGCACAATGCGGTGAAGTTCACGCCCGAACATGGCAGCGTTAACATCCGCTCGC
This sequence comes from Methylovirgula ligni, assembly GCF_004135935.1. NCBI lineage: Bacteria > Pseudomonadati > Pseudomonadota > Alphaproteobacteria > Hyphomicrobiales > Beijerinckiaceae > Methylovirgula > Methylovirgula ligni. Next base: position 3,033,139 of record NZ_CP025086.1, read on the forward strand.
GCCGCGTCCGCGATGCCCTGAATATCTATGTCGAGGACACCGGCGCCGGTATCACGCCCGAAGCTTTGCTACGGCTCGGCAAGCCCTTCGAGCAATGGAACGCGCCACTCGCCAACGGGATGAAAGGCTCCGGCCTCGGCCTCGCCATCGCCCATTCACTGGTGGCCTTGCATGAAGGCACGATCCGCATCCGTTCGACACCGGGCACCGGCACGACCGTTCTGGTGCGTCTGCCCCTCGGCAACGCACTCCCTTTGGTCAACCCCGCCGTCACGGCACGGCGCATGCCGCGGGCGACGGCGCATTACCAACTCGCCGCGCGGCAGGGACTGAAGCGACCGGACATTCACGTCAGCCGATAATTTCTTTGAAAATCGCCCTGACGCGCGCTTCGGTCTCGAAAAGCTCCACTTCGAGTTGCGCGAAGCTCGGCAGGCCCGCGGCGGCGGCCAGCCTTTGCTTCACCGGCGCGCTCGCCCCCGCCAGCGGCACGCCGGCCTCGAGAATCGTGTGCAGGACCTGCGCGGTCTGGGTGTAGAGCCGATAGGCGGCCAACAGACATTCGCTATCGCCGGGCGGCAGAAAGCCGAGCGCGCCGGCGCGGGCGATGATGTCGGCGGGCGCCGTTGCGAGCAGGGCCGGCGCTTCATGCGCGGAACGCAGACTGAGATATTGGGCGAGAAAATCGAGATCGATTTGACCGCCCGCCGCATATTTCAGATCGAGCGGGTCGGACTCGCCCTTCTCCTTGGCGACGAGACGGCGCATGTCGAGAACATCCTTGCGCAATTGCGGTGTCGGCGGTCGGCGCAGAATTCTCTCCCGCGCCGCTGTGACTTCAGCGGCCAGCGCGACGTCGCCGGCGACGATGCGGGCGCGCGTCAGCGCCATATGCTCCCAGGTCTCTGCCTCCTCTGCCTGATAGGCGACGAAGCTCGATAATTGCGTCGCCACAGGACCTTTCCGGCCCGAGGGGCGGAGCCGCATATCGACGTCGTAGAGCCGGCCGCGCCGCGTCGCCACGGTGAGGCCCGAGATGAGCCGCTGCGAAAGCCGCGTATAATAATGCGTCGCATGCAGCCGCTCGGCACCATTCGCCTCCGGACTGTCCGCGTCGAAATCGTAGATCAGGATCAGATCGAGGTCCGAGGCAGCCGTCATCTCGCGCGAGCCGAGCTTGCCCATGCCGAGAACGACGCAGCGGCCTTGCGGAACCTTGCCGAAACGCGCGGCGAAATCCTGTTCGACATGGAAGAGACAGGCCCGCACCACGGCGCCCGCCAGCGCCGCATAGGCCGCGCCCGCAACGTCCGGCGCGAGGTTCTCCGTCAAGAGCCGCAGACCGATGAGAAAGGACTCCTCCTGCCGGAAATCACGCAGCGCATCGAGCACATCCTCGATCGCCGTATGCGGCGCGAGCACCCGCCGCAGGCGCGCATCGAAATCCGCATCTCCGAGCGGCGCCGTCAGGAGATCTCGATCGATCATCGAATCGAGCACATGCGGGCGGCGGACGACCATCTCCGCCAGCCGCGGCGCGCTGCCGAGCAGATCGGCGAACAATTTGCGCAGGCCCGCATTGGACTTGAGGATCGACAGCAATTCGACAGCCGCGCTGCGCTGCGCCAGCGCGTGATCGAGCGCGGCGAGAGCCGCGTCAGGATCGGCGGATTCGGCGAAGGCTTCGAGCAGCGCCGGGACGAGTTCGGTCAAGACCTCGCGCGCCCGCTCGGAGCTGACGCCCGCGCGGCGGCCGAAATGCCAGCCGCGGATCGTCTCCGCCGCGAGAGCCGGGCGCTGGAAGCCGAGCCGCGCCAACGTCTCCAAAGTTTCGGGATCGTCGCTGACGCCGGTGAAGACGAGATTGCCCGTCGCCGCCGACAGACCCGGCGCGGCCTCGAACAGCATCGCATAATGTTCCGCGACACGTTCCAGATGATGGGTCAGTGCCGCAGAAAAGTCGGCGAGCGTCGCGTAGCCGCAGAAATTTGCGAAGCGCGTGAGGTCCTGGGCCTCCGCCGGCAGACGCTGGGTCTGCTCATCGGCGATCATCTGCAGCCGGTGCTCCAGCTCGCGCAGATAAAGATAGGCTTCGTGCAACTCGTCCCGCGCCGCCTGGCTGACGAGGCCCTGCCGATGCAATTCGTCGAGCATCGGCAGAGTCGCGCTGCCACGCAATTGCGGGCGCCGCCCGCCATAAATGAGCTGTTGCGTCTGGACGAAGAACTCGATCTCGCGAATGCCACCGCGCCCCAATTTGAGGTCGTGGCCCGCCACCGCGATCTCCGCATGGCCGCGCACAGCATGGATCTGGCGCTTCATCGCATGGATGTCGGCGATCGCGGCATAATCGAAATAACGGCGCCAGATGAACGGCGTGAGCTGCTCGAGAAAAGTTTCCCCGAGCTTGCGGTCGCCGGCGATCGGGCGCGCCTTGATCATCGCCGCGCGTTCCCAATTCTGGCCGAAGGATTCGTAATAGAAGAAAGCTGCGGGCGTCGAAATCGCGATGGCGGTCGAGCCGGGATCGGGCCGCAGCCGCAGATCGACGCGCAGAACATAGCCGTCCGCCGTCCGCTCTTGCAGGAGTTTGACGAGGCGACGGGCAATGCGCACGAAGGCCGCGGCGGGCTCGCCCATTTGCGCCGCCGCAGGACTGGCGGGCTCGAAGAGGATGATAAGGTCCGTATCGCTCGAATAGTTGAGTTCGGCGGCGCCATGCTTGCCGAGCGCCAGAATGACGACGCCGCAACCTTCGTCCGGGCGGCTGGCATCGGGCAGAACGAGCCGACCGGCCTTGTGTTCGTCCTGCAGGATGAACCTCAGGGCGCTGGCGACGAAGACATCGGCGGCTTCGGTCAGCGCCGCCATGACCTCCTGCAGCGTCCAGGCGCCGCCGAGATCGGCAAGAGCGATGAGAAGCGCCACTTCCTGCTTGGCCTTGCGCAAGGCGCGCATGGCCGCCGCTTCCGACTCCGCACCGCGGACCGCCGCATCGAGCGTAGTGAGGCAGGCCACGAGGCTGACTTCCGCTTCCTCCCCGAGCAATCGCACCAGCCGCGCCGGGTCGGAGGCGATCAGTTTCCAGAGATAGGGCGAATGATCGGCGATGCCGCGCAGCAAAGCAGCGACGGCCGGCGCACGGGCAAGCGACGCTGCGTCACGCCCGCCAGTCGCAAAATCCGCGAGCCGCGCCTGCGCCAGTGCGGGATCGCTGACCTCGGGCGCCTTCACCAGCCGTTCGTAGAGGGGGAGCGCCGCGGCCTGCATATCAGAACGCTTTCTCAGGCCGCCTCGCCACGCGGCGCGGGCGGCGCCAGTTTCGGCGGTAGCGAGGCCGCCGCCGGCAGTGACAGCACCGCCTTGAGTCCGGGCGCATTATCCTCAAACCGCAACGTCCCCTTGTGCAATCGCGCCACTGCCGCCGCGAGCGACAGACCGAGGCCCGACCCCGGCCGCGAGCGCGAATTTTCCAGCCGCACGAAACGTTCCTGCACCCGCTCGCGATCCGCCGGGGCAATTCCCGGACCATGATCGCCGACACTCATCTCGATCAGGCCGCCCTGCCGCTTCGCGACGATGCCGACTTTGGCCTGCGCGGGAGCGGCGCCAAGGGGAGCCCCGTACTTCAAGGCGTTATCGACGAGATTGGCGAGGGCCTGACCGATCAACTCTCTGCTACCGTGCAGCATCAGGCCCGGTTCGGTGCTGACCTCCAGAGTAAGGCCGCGATCTTCCGCCGCCGGTTCATACAGTTCTCCGACATCGCGGGCGACATCGGCGGCGTCGAAATCGATGAGATTCTCCGGCCCTGCCCCAGCTTCCGCACGGGCAATCATCAGCAGCGCGTTGAAGATGCGGATGAGGGAATCGGATTCCTCGATGACCTTTTCGAGCGCGACGCGATATTCCTCGGGCGATTTTGCGAATTGCAACGCCTGCTCGGCGTGGCTGCGCAGGCGCGTCAGCGGCGTCTTGAGATCATGTGCGATATTGTCGGAGACTTCGCGCAGGCCGACGACAAGGAACGAGATTCGGTCGAGCATCGAGTTCAGGTTCTCGACCAGGCGGTCGAGTTCGTCGCCGGTGCCGGCGAGCGGCAGCCGCGCCGAAAGATCGCCGCCGACGATGGCGCGCGCCTTGTCGTTGATCGTATCGACGCGATGCAAGACACGGCGGGCGATCCAGAGGCCGCCGATCGAGCCGATGATGACGAGCCAGATCAACGACGTGATCAGCGCGCCGACGAAGATGCGGCGCAGCCGCATGCCCTCCTCGATGTCGTGCCCTACGAGGAGGCGAAAGCCGCCCGGCAGCAGGAAGATGCGCGCGACCGCGCGATTATGCGCGGTGGTTTCGCCGGCGCGCAGATAATCGGTGATGACCAGACCCGGCTTCGAGAGAACGCCTTCCGGCAGGCTGGCGACATTGCCGACGATCGGCTCGCCGGCATTCGTCGTGACAAGATAGAGTTCGGCGCCCGGCTGGCGCGAGCGCCGCTCGATCACCGAAACGAGCTGGGCGATGCCACCCTCGGAATATTGCTCCGCGAGCCCGGTGATGTCGGCATCCACCGTCTGGCGGATCTGCGCATCGATCAGGTGGGTGACATTCCAACCGACCCGGCCGAGCACGAGGCCGGTGCCGACCGCCGTCATCAGCAGATAGACGAGCGATATCTTGAACGCCGTCGAGCGGAGAAGTTTACCGATGGCCGTCACGGATCATATATCCCGCGCCGCGGATCGTTTGCAAAAGCTGCGGCTCGAAGCCCTTGTCGATCTTGGCGCGCAGCCGCGAGATATGCACGTCGATCACATTGGTCTGCGGATCGAAATGATAGTCCCAGACATTTTCGAGCAGCATGGTGCGGGTGACGACCTGGCCGGCGTGCTTCATGAGATATTCGAGCAGCCGGAACTCGCGCGGCTGCAGGACGATCTCCTTGCCGTTGCGCGTGAGCTTGTGTGACAGACGGTCAAGCTCAAGCCCGCCGACGCGGTAAATCGTTTCCTCGCTCGCGCCGGACAATTTGCGCCGGGAGAGAACCTCGATCCGCGCCAGCAATTCCGAAAAGGCATAGGGCTTCGTCAGATAATCGTCGCCCCCGGCGCGCAGGCCCTTCACCCGGTCGTCCACCTGGCCGAGCGCGGACAGGATCAGCACCGGCGTCTCGACCTTTTGCGCACGCAGGCCGCCGATGAGCGAAAGGCCATCGAGCTTGGGCAGCATCCGGTCGACGATCAGAACGTCATAAGTGCTATCGCGGGCCTTCTCATAGCCCTCCAGCCCGTCAGCGGCGTGATCGGCGACATGCCCGGACTCGCGCAACGCCTTGACGAGATAGTTCGCCGCTTCGGAATCGTCTTCAATGATGAGGATGCGCATGATGGAAGACATATAGTCAATTCCGTAAAAAAACGGCAGGCCGGAGGGTGACTCCAGACCTGCCGCCTCCGAGAACCGGCGCCGCAGACGGGGGGCAAATGCGACACCTGGCGGGGAGAGGAAATTTCCGCGCGGCAGCGAGGTGGCCGCCGCGCGCGGAGCGTTTTCCGCGAAGTGGATACCGGTTCGCGTTATGAAAACGCTCCAATTCAAATAATTAGACCGCTTTCAGACGGAAAACCGGTTTCCACTTTTCCTGAAAGCGGTCTCGCATCAGGAGGCTTTGCCCAGCTCCAATGCCACGAAATGGGTCTCGTCGCCGCTCTTGATCCGCAGCAGGATCGCCTTGCGGCCGGCCTTCTTGGCATCGCCCAGGACGTCCGCGACCTGACCGGGTGTCGCAACCTGCTTGCCGCCAGCCTGAAGGATCACATCGCCGACCTTCAGACCCTTTTGCGCTGCGGTGCCATCGGGATCCACATTGGTGACCACAACGCCGGCCGCCACCGCGCCCGGAACCGAATCCGAGGGCGCCAAAGTCAGGCCGAAACTAGCGAGCGCACTCGCGCTGTTATCCGTGCCGGTGCCGCTGTCCGCATCGGCGGAGGCGACCTGATCGTTCGGCAGGGTGCCGAGCTTCACGTCAAAGGTTTTCTGCGCGCCGTCATGCCAAACCAGAAGCGAGGCATCGACGTTGGGGCCGAGCGCCGCAATCTTGCGGGCCAGCTCACGCGGGCCGTCGACCGGATCGCCATTGACGCCAAGGATCACGTCACCGGTCTTGATGCCGGCTTTCGACGCCGGCGAATCCTTCTCGGTGTCGGCGACCAGCGCACCCGTTTCGCCCTTCAAGCCGAGACTGTCGGCGATGTCGGACGTCACCGGCTGAATTTGGACGCCGATCCAGCCACGTGTCACGGTGCCCTTGCTTTCGAGCGCCGCGATGACGCCGTGCGCCTCGTCAGCGGGAATATCGAAGCCGATGCCGACGCTGCCGCCCGATGGCGAATAAATGGCGGTGTTGATGCCGACCACTTCGCCCTGCGTGTTGAAGGTCGGGCCGCCGGAATTGCCGCGGTTCACCGGCGCATCGATCTGCAGGTAATCATCATAGGGCCCGGAATTGATGTCGCGGCCACGCGCGGACACGATGCCCGCCGTCACCGTACCGCCAAGGCCGAACGGATTGCCGACCGCGATCACCCAATCGCCGACACGCGGCGGCTTCGATGCGAAGCCGACATATTTGAAGGGGCCGCCGCTCTTGATCTTCAAGAGCGCGAGGTCGGTGCGCTTGTCGGTGCCGATGACCTTGGCCGGATGCGTCGTGCCGTCATCCATGGTGATCGTGACTTCGGTCGCGTGATCGACCACGTGATTGTTGGTCACGAGATAACCGTCGGACGAAATGATGAAGCCGGAGCCTTGCGCCATCTCGACATGCGGATGGTTGTGACGGAACACGAAGGGCGTGCCCTCCTCGCCGCCAAAGCGGCGGAAGAAGCGCTCGAGCGGATCATCCGGCGAAAGCTGCTGCGGGCCATCATCGGAATCGCTGGCGTCCGCCGTCTCGGCGATCTTGACCTTGATCGAGACAACGGCGCCGCGAACATGATCGACAACATCGGCAAAGGAAAAGGCATTGGCCGGCAAAGGCGCGACGGAACCCGTCTCGGCCCGCGCGGGCGTCGTCCATAGGCCCTGCACACCGCCGTTGTTGCCGACGGCGGCGCCGCCGAGGACCAGGGCAGCGGTCGTGCCCAGCAAAACAAGACGCTTGGAGCGCGCCCAGGCCCCCAAAGTCGATGAGCCTTTTCCGGAAACGTCAGTCATATTCTCAATCTCCTGTGCCATTTCGGCATCGCAATTGAATGGGAAGGCGAGATCCCCCGCGGGCCCCTTCTCGAGTCGGAAGGCCAGCTTCGATTGCCAAGATGCAGGAGACCGGCTTACGCGGCCATTTCGAGCGGATGAAACTTTTGTAAGGTTGGGCGGCCGGCATCGCCTGCCCGGCCGCGCCGTCACTCGCCCTCGGATGGGGTGACGATGGACGCGAGGCGGGTTTTCTCGGCCGGCGTCAGTTCTTTCGGCGCGACAGGCGCCGCCTTGCGGCGCGTATTGAAATAGATCACGACGCCGCCGGCGAGCAGCAGCAGCAATGGCGTTAGCCACAGGAAATACGTGCCCGGCTCGAAAGGCGGCTTCAGCAGGATGAAATTGCCGTAGCGCGAGACGAGAAAATCGCGGATCTGCTGATCGCTGTCCCCGGCAAGCAGGCGTTCGCGCACGAGCACGCGGATATCATGCGCCAGAGTGGCGTTGGATTCATCGATCGATTCGTTCTGGCAGACGAGGCAGCGCAGCCCGGCCGAGATCGCCCGCGCCCGCGCCTCGAGATGCGGATCGGGCAGCATTTCCGCGGGCTCGACCGCGCGGGCGAGCAGCGGCGCCACCACGAGCGCAACAAGCACGAGGATTTGCAGCGCGCGCTTCATTCCGCCGCCTGCGGCGCCGCCGCGAGTTTGCGGACGCGATGCGCGACGCCGATGCGCAGGCGCCGGTCGCTCAGCGAGACAAGGCCGCCGAAGCCCATGATAAGGCCGCCGATCCAGATGAAGGCGACGAGCGGCTTCCAGTAAATCCGCGCATCGACCGTGCCGGGCTTCACACCGTCGCTAACGCCGACGTAAATCTGGCCGAAGTTGAGCGTCTTGATCCCTGCCTCGGCGCGGCTCATCTGACGCGTCGGATAAAAGCGCACGGCGGGATCGAGGGCGCCGATCTCGCGCGCGCCCTCGCGGATCACGACGTGGCCGATCTTCGCCGTATAATTGGGGCCCATCGCCGTGCCGATGCGTGTGAGCGTCAGTTGGTACGGCCCGACATTGGCGCTGTCGCCCGGCTTCATGGTGAGGATTTTCTCCGCGCCCCAGCCCGTGGCGGCGAGGCCGAGCAGCGAGACGCCGATGCCGGCATGGGCCAGCGCCGTCCCATAGGTCGAGAGCGGCACGCCGACAGCGTGCTGCCAGACCTGCGCCAAGCCACCCTTGACCAGCGCGACGCGGCCAAAAAGCCGGTTGGCGATCTCGGCGAAGGCGCCGACGATCACATAGACGCCAAGCCCGCTGACGAGAATTGAAGTGAGCGGGCCATTGTGATGCCAGGAGGCGAGAACGAGCAGCATCGCAAGGCCGCACAGCAAAGCGAAATAGAGCCGCTGCGCCGCACCGAAGAAGTCGCCGCGCTTCCAGGAAAGATTCTGGCCAATCGGCATCAGCAGGACGAGCGGCAGAAACAGCGGCACCACGGTCGCGTTGAAGAAGGGCGCGCCGACGGAGATTTTCTCGCCGGTGAAAGATTCCAGCGCTAGCGGATAGAGCGTGCCGACGAAAACCGTGGCGCAGCAGGTCGTCAGCACCAGATTGTTGAGGACCAGCGCGCCCTCGCGCGAGATCGGCGCGAAGAAGCCGCCCGGCTTCAGCGTATTGGCGCGCAGGGCGAAGAGCAGCAGCGCGCCGCCGATGAAGAAGACGAGGATGGCGAGGATGAATTCGCCGCGCTGCGGATCATTGGCGAAGGAATGGACCGAGGTCAGCACGCCGGAGCGGACGATGAACGTGCCGATCAGCGACAATGAGAAAGCAAGGATGGCGAGGAAGATCGTCCAGACTTTCAGCGCGTCGCGCTTTTCCATCACCGCCGCCGAATGAAGCAGCGCGGTGGCGGCGAGCCAGGGCATCAGCGAGGCGTTCTCAACCGGGTCCCAGAACCAGAACCCGCCCCAGCCGAGCGTGTAATAGGCCCAATAGGAGCCCATCGCGATGCCGAGCGTCAAAAATACCCAGGCGATCAGCGTCCACGGCCGCACCAAACGCGCCCAGACCGCATCGATGCGGCCGCAGATGAGCGCGCCCGCGGCGAAGGCAAACGTGATCGAAAGCCCGACATAGCCGAGATAGAGTAGCGGCGGGTGGATCGCGAGACCAGGGTCTTGCAGAAGCGGATTGAGATCCTGCCCCTCGATCGGCGGATTGGCGATGCGCGCGAATGGATCGGATGTGAGCAGGATAAAGAGCAGAAAGGCGGCGCTGATCCAGGACTGCACCGCGAGCACGGCGGCATGAAGGTCCTGCGGCATGGCGCGGGCCGAGAGCGCCACCGCCGCCGCGAAGACGGCGAGGATCAGCACCCAGAGCAGCATCGAGCCTTCGTGATTGCCCCAGACGCCGGTGATTTTATAGATCAGCGGCTTCGCCGAGGCCGAATTCTCGTAGACGTTGAGCAGCGAGAAGTCGGAGGTGATATGCGCATAGGTCAGCGCCGCATAGGATAGAGCGACGAAGCCAAAGCCGGCGAGCGCGATTGACGGCGCCGTTCCCATCAGGCGGGAATCGCGCGTGGCGACGCCCCACAACGGCACCACGGCATTGAAACAAGCCAAGGCCAAAGCGAGGATCAGCGCGAAATGTCCTGTCTCGACGATCATTGCGCCACGCCTCCCACATCCGCATTCTCTTGCCAGCGGCCGGATTTCTTCAAAGCATCCACCACTTCCTTGGGCATATAGCGTTCGTCATGCTTGGCAAGCACTTGCGTGGCTTCGAGCCCCGCGGCGCTCAGCACGCCTTCCGCGACGACTCCCTGCCCTTCGCGAAAGAGGTCCGGCAAGGCGCCGCCATAGGTGACGGCGATCTCATGCTTGCCGTCGGTCACCTCAAAGCGCGCGGTCTGGGCATCGCGCTTGAGCGAGCCTTGTTTGACGAGGCCGCCGATCCGCACATGCGTGCCCGGCGGCAAATCCTTGGCCACGATCTCGCTCGGCCCGTAGAAGAAAACGATATTGTCGCGCAACGCGTAAAGTACGAGCCCTGCGGCGGTGCCGAGCACGACCATGGCGGCGGCGATGAGCGTCAGGCGCTTCTTTTTGCGCGTCATGATTCCAATCCAAGCTCATGCGCCAGCGCGTCGATCCGCGCCGTCGCCGCGGCATTGCCGGTGAAGTCGTGGCGCGCCGTCGCGAGTGCGGCGCGCGCTTTATCGACCTCGTTCAAAACCTTGTAGGCGCGGACGAGACGCACCCAGCCCTCGATATCGTTCCCGTTCTGCGCTAGCCGCGCGGCGAGGCCATCGACCATCGACTGGATCATCGCCTGCTGCTGCGCCGGAGCCATGCCGGCGATGCGCGCCGCCTGATCCGAGGCTGGCACGCCCCTGCCGTCGCCGAGTTGCGCCAGCCGCGCGAGGAGATCGGCACGCCAGGGCGCATTCGCGGGCGCTTCCGCCAGAAGCTTTTGCCAATAGCTGCGCGCGGTCGCACGGTCATTCTCCTGCTGCGCGGCGAGGCCGAGGAAGAACAAAGCCTTGGGCGCGCCTGGGTCGACGGCGAGAGCCTTCTCGAATTGCTTGCGCGAATCGGCGGTGACGATGCCGCCCGCGGCGACAGCGAGGGTTTCTCCGTAAACGGTCAAGGTATCGGCATTGTTGGGGCGAAGTTGCGCCGCCATTTGCGCGGCGCTGACCGCATCTGCGGGCCGCCGGACGAGCAGATAGGCCTGAGCGAGAACCTGATAGCCGAGACCGTCCTTCGGATTCTTCGCCAGATGCTGTTCGACGCGGGCGATGGCGGCGTTGATGTCGGTCCTACCGATCGGCGCGTTGAGCCGGGCTTCAAGCGGCGCATCCGGCCAATCGGGATGGCCGAGCGTGGCGTAAAAGCCGATCGCGACGGCCGGCACGAAGACGAGCGCCGCCACGGCCGCGAGTCGGCGGTGCCAAAGGGGGCTTGCGGCCGCGCCCTCCGTCATCTGCGGGTCCTTGCCGCTGACGGCGAGAAGCTGACGCGCCGCCTCCGTCTTCGCCAGCGCAGCCTCTTCCGGCGCGAGATTGGCCCGCGCCTGATCGCGCGCAATCTCCTCAAGCTTGGCCTGATAGAAGGCGACGTCCGGTGCCGTCGCCTCGCGCCGCGCCGGCCGCGCCAACGGCCAGAGGATGGCGAAGACCGCGCCGCCGGTCAAAAGCGCGAATAGGCTCCAGAGCATCATATTCCTTGCAAATCCTCCGCTAGATCGATGCTTTTAGGCTGAATCAGCCTAAAAGCATGAACGCGATCGATTTCAATAAATTAGAGCGGGATTTGCGCAAAAAACCGCTCGCACTTTTTCGCATCCCGCTCCGGAGCATGTTCCGGAAAAGTTGCCCGACTTTTCCGGTCAAAACATGCCCAGACGATTGTTGAGGCTCACTACGCTATTTTCGCCGTGATTTCCATCTGACAAAGCCGTGAAAGCCTCGCCGCCAAAAGCTGATATTTCGTTATGTAAATGAGGGAGTTAAGGCTTCTCTCTCAGGAACAGTCAGGCTGCGGCGGGCAATTCCAGCTCGGCGCGCAAGCCACCCGCCGGGCTGGCGTCGAGGCGGAGCGCGCCGCCATAGAGCGCCGCGAGATCGACAACGATTGAAAGACCGAGGCCGGAGCCCGGACGCGTCTCGTCAAGACGGCGGCCGCGCCGCATCGCCGCCTCGCGCAATTCCGGCGCGAGACCGACGCCATCGTCATCGATTGTGACACGAAAGAATTGCTTGCCGCCTATATTTGCAGTGGGGATCGGCACGGCAGTGATCGTCACCTGATGGCGCGCCCATTTGCCGGCGTTGTCGACAAGGTTGCCGATCATTTCCTCAAGATCCTGCTGCTCGCCGCGGAAGCGGATTTGCGGCGCGACATCGGCGGAAAAGACAATGCCGCGGTCGCGGTAGATTTTCTCGAAGGTGCGCACGAGACCCGCCGCCACGGGCGCAACCTCCGCCATGTTGCCGATGGCGCCGACCCGCACGGCGGCGCGGGCGCGGTCGAGATAATAAGTCACCTGATCGCGCATGATCGCCGCCTGCTCGCGCACCTTGTCGGACAACAGGCTCTTTTCGGTGTCCGCCTCGTTGATGATGACGCTGAGCGGCGTTTTCAGCGCGTGGGCGAGGTTGCCGACCTGCGTGCGGGCGCGCTCGACCACCTCCCGGTTGGCATCGAGCAGAAGATTAAGCTCGCCGGCAAGCGGCGCGATATCCTGCGGAAATTCGCCGCCAATCCTTTCGCCCTGCCCGCGCCGGATGGCCGCCACGCCTTCGCGCAAGCGCCAGAGCGGTTCAAGGCTGTAGCGCATCTGCAGCGCCGCGGAGCCGACGAGAGCCGCAGCCAGCAGCGTGAAGGTGACGATCAGCGCAAGCTCGAAACCGGCGACCTCCGCCTCCATCGGCGCGGTGGTCGCCGCGACCTGGACGAGATAGATGCCCTCGTCGCCGGTATCGATGGTGCGCTCGACGATGCGCAGGAGCTTGTCGTCCGGACCCTTCACATAGCCGCTGCGCGCGCCGCCAACTCCGGCGGGCACGCCGGTCGCCGCGAGCTGCGGCAGCCGCGCGGCAAAGAGCGAACGCGAGCTCTGGATGTTCGGCTCGGCACCATCGAGCCGCGTGATCTGCCAATACCAGCCAGAGAGCGGAATTTCGAATTGCGGTTCACCAAGCTCGAACGGCTGGGACCGGTTCTCCTCGCTCGGCGAGGCGATGTCGGCGACGAGCGCGCGCAGATAGAAGCCGAGCCGCTCGTCGAACCGCGTCTCCGCCGATTTGCGATAAAGCGCCGAAAGGCCGATGCCGGCGATGAGCAGAATAATCGAGCTGAGCACGGCCGCGGAAACGAAAAGCCGCGTGGCGATCGACCAGGTTCGCGGATTGAGGTTGACGCGCATCAGGAGTTTTTCAGAGCGCCCGCATCCGGCTTGCCGGTCTTGCCGGGGGACTGTCCGTTTTCCGGCGCCGCGACGACATAGCCGAGGCCGCGCATGGTCTGGATAATGTCGATCCCGAGCTTCTTGCGCAGCCGCCCGACGAAAACCTCGATGGTGTTGGAATCGCGGTCGAAGTCCTGATCGTAAAGATGCTCGACCAGTTCTGTGCGTGAAACGACGCGGCCGGCATGATGCATCAAATAGGACAGGAGCCGGTACTCGTGCGAGGTGAGCTTGATTTGATTGCCATCGACCAGCACGCGGCCGGAGCGTGTATCGAGCCGCACCGGCCCGCAGGTCAATTCGCTTGAGGCATGGCCGGTTGCGCGCCGCAGCAAAGCCCGCAGGCGCGCCAGGACCTCTTCAATGTGAAAGGGCTTGGCGACATAATCATCGGCTCCGACGTCGAAGCCCTGAACCTTGTCGCTCCAACGGTCGCGCGCAGTGAGAATGAGCACCGGCGTTGTCCGGCCCGCCGCCCGCCAGTCCTTGAGCACCGCAATGCCGTCCTTCTTCGGCAATCCGAGATCGAGCACGATGGCGTCGTAGGACTCGGTGTCCCCGAGAAACCAGCCCTCCTCGCCATCGTAGGCGCGGTCGACGGCATAGCCGGCCTGCACCAGCGCCGTGGCGATCTGGCGATTGAGATCCTTGTCATCTTCGACAACGAGAAGCCGCAAAATTCCGCTCCTTAAGCACCGGTCACCTAGCGCGCATTTAATTCATATATTTGTTCACTTCGCGTTCTTGACGCTGAGAATCTGTCCCGTCACGGCATTGGTGAACACATGGATCACCCGCCCTGTAGGGCGTAAGAGGCTAATTTCATAGATATATTGCTCTTTATGGCGGCATAGCCTAACGCCCAGCGCCTCGGCTTGAAAGCGGTTCGCCGCGCCGATCAGCAGCCCGAATGGCTCGGCCAGCTTGCGTGCGGCGATCTCGCGCCGTGTCTGAGCCGCCGAATAGCACTCGTGTTCCGACTGTGGGGGACGATGTTCCGACTGTGGAGGATGAGTCGCGGCGGCGATCCGCGTGCTGGCGGCGTGTGCGGCGCCAACGGAATGCGCACTCCCGGCCGCCATCGCTGGGAAGCCGGCGAGCAAGAAGACAGCGAGTGCAGGGCCGGCGTGCCGCATCGGGTCGAGACTCGCTTCAACGCGGTGAATGCGCGATGAACATCTGGTGCTCGCGGGAAGCTATACATTCGGGCTTTGACTTTGCAAGCCTGCCGCCCAGCCAGCGCCTCACGGCAATAGCGAATAACCTTTCGCGGGCAAAGAAAATACGCCTCCGTAACGGTTCGTTTACCCCTAACCCGGCATCTACGTAACCATTAGGCAATGTCCGTCCGATACTTTCCGTCAGGAGACAAAACATCCTGAACGACGCTGACGGATCCCTGGCGATGCTCCCTCGCTCCGATCAAAACCCGCAACCGCGCTTTCGCTGGCTGAAATTGCCGGTACGGTTCGCGCGCGACAAGCGCGCCGCAACCGCGGTCGAATTCGGTTTGGTCGCGCTGCCGCTCTTCGCCATCATCTTCGCGGCGCTGCAAGCCGCGATCGTCCTGATGGCGGAACAGGAACTGGAAACCGCCGCCGAACAAGCCGGCCGGCTCGTCATGACCAATCAGGTGTCGAGCACCGTCGGCGCGACGAACGCGAGTGGTGCTTCCATCTATCAGAGTCAGGCTCAATTCACGAAGCAGGTCTGCAGCTTTCTCGTCGCGCTGTTCAACTGCTCGAACGTAATGGTCAACATGCAGACAGCCAGTTCGTGGACCACGGCGAATACCGCGGCGCCCAGCTACGCGACGCTTCAAACCAATACCTGGACCTACCAGACCGGAAGCCATACCCAGGCCAACACCGATATCGTCGTTCTTCAAGTCATGTACGAATGGCCGGTTTTCGGCAACTTTCTTGGCTTCAATCTCGCCAATCTGGCGAACGGCAAACGCCTTTTGATGGCGACGTCGGTATTTATGAACGAGCCCGCGCAACAATGATGTTCCAGCGCTTTCGATACAATGGACTGAGGCGTCTGGCCTCCCACGAGCGGGGAGTGGCAGCGGTCGAATTCGCACTGACGCTCCCGGTCCTGCTCTTCGTATTCGTCGGTGTGACACAGGTTGGCCAGGCCGTATCGATCAGCCGCAAGGTGACGATGACCGCGCGTACCGTCACCGATCTGGCAACAAGAACTCAGTCACTCACGACATCCAGTCTCAACTCGATTCTTCAGGCATCGACGGCGGTTATCGCTCCCTATCCCTCGAGCACGCTGAGCATTATTGTCTCGGAGGTCTCAACCGATTCAAACGGCAATGCGACAGTGGACTGGAGCGGCGCGTGGCCGAACAACAGCAACGCTTTGACGCAAGGGGCGCCCTTCACGCTGCCGAGTTCCCTCGCAGGCGATTGCATCACGGTCATCTACGGCCAGGTCAGCTACGGCTATACGCCCGTTCTGGGCTATAAGGTCATCGGCCCTATCACCCTCAAAGACAGTATTTACCTCTACCCGCGTATGAGCGAACGCGTCACCTACGCGGGTACGACCAATACCTACCCGACCTGCCCCGCTACCTGATCGCTAGATACTGCGGGCGGACAACGCGAGGCGGCAGGACGTTGCGCCTCTGCCTCCACCGCGGCTACCGCGCGTCAGTGCTTATATTCAAGGCTTCAAAATCTTGCGCTCGCGCCAGTTTTAGCGCGCCGCCCGACCGATTGCGTCAATAAACTATTGCGCCAGATAGACATTCGCTGTTGCCGCGAGAAAAAGCTGCTGCAGCGCGGCGCCGATGTCCTGGTCCGTCGTGACTTTGGCGAAAAGGTCCGGCGAGGAGGCGCAAGCCTGCAACGCGGTCTGGATATTGGGACTTGGCGCCGGACTGGTGTTGTTATCTATCGGCGCAACATTGGAGGTATAGAAGCTATTGCTGGGAAGCGCCGAGTAGTCGAGATACAGCACGGCGATCCGGATCGGCAGACCGCTGGCGCTCACCCTATTTTTGATGGCGGTGCATTTCGTCGTATCGATGACCGAAATATTGCGCGAGCTGGCTTGCGTGTCATTCACGCCGTCGGTGATGAGCATCAAAACCTCCTGCGGCGTGTCCGTGCCCGCGTTGGTTCCGCTGCCAGGCGTCGGCATGAGCGAGTTGATGCTGGTCATGGCCGTGTTGAGAGCCGTGCTGCCGTCGTTATTGCTGCAGGTCTGCGCGTATTGTGAGGTTGTCGATGAGGTCTGGTTGGTCCCCGTCAGATAGCCGTTATCGAACATCTGCAGCATCTGGATGTTCCCCGCGGCGGTCGAAGCGGTGGACATGTCCTGTGGCGTCATGGAAGAGCCCCCCGAGATATAATGCAGCGGCGAATTTCCCGACTTGCATGGGGAGCCCGTCCAATCCGTATCGAACGTGGCGACCGACATGTTGTAGGTCGCCGCGTTCTTCGCAGCGACCTGGAGTGCATAAGGCCCCAATTGCGTGATGGCGTTGCGTAGGTTGTCGATACGAAGCGTCAGGCCAAGCACACATTCTGCATAGGTGTAGTCGTCGACATATCCCGGATTCTTGGCGGTTCCTGCCGTGTAGTACGTAAGTGTGGTCGTTTTGTTTCCGCTTTTTATCGAGGCGGTCTTCGAGACCATTCCGATGCACGAGGAAGTGCCCGGCAGCACCCACTTGCTATAATCGGATTCATGGCAGGCGAAGGCGCAGCCGCTCTCGTTGTCACCGCCGGTTCCCGAGCCAGACGAAGTTGCGGTGTACATCGAACTGATTCCGGCCGACGTGGCCGGAATGGCCATCGAAGGCGATGAATCCGCGAGGATGTAAAAATTGATGTTCGGCGCCATAGCGACCTCGGCCACGACGCCTCCAGCGGGCGTGCCGATCCCGATCGTTTTCAGGTTCAGGATATTGCCGAACGCATTGTTCGAATCCGCCGTATAGACAACTTGCGTCTTTCGCGGGCTCGTCTGCGCCGTCGTATTATCAACGACGGTCACAGTGCCGTTGAAGTTGCTGATGCCCGGAACCGTCGCGGCGAGCGAGTTGAACATCGTCTGCGCCCTGGCCTGAGCCTGGGTCTGGTTCAGCCCCAGACCAGGTATCGCCGAAAATGAGGGCGGATTGCCGGACTGCGTAACCGTGGAAAGCGCGACGGCATCGGCAATCGCGTCCAGCTTGGCCTTGCGTCGCGTCGCCGACGTATAATCGATCGCCATGCCGACGGCGAACATGATGGGGATGGAGCAAATGGCGAAAATCATCGCCACATTGCCGCGCCGGTCGGCGGTGAAACGCGGCAGATGCCCCCGCACATGCCAGATGAAAGCGCCGGCAAGCGTGCGGCCGGCCCGCAAAATCGGGTTCGTATCAAAATGTTTGGTCACGGGCAGAGATCCCTGAAAACAAACTGCCCGCTTACGTAAGTGACGATTGGTAAAAACTTCCGCTAGTTAATAGTAGAGTTCCAGAGGATCGGCGCCGGCGACCGCGCCCGGCAATGCCGCGTCGTAAAATTTATATTGTAAATCAAAGTCTTGTGCGAATAACCTCGTGTGCTTTCCATCCAAGGTCTTTTTGGCCCATCGAAGTCCAGTCGATATTCTAGTGAACAAAGAGCTACCGGGATTCTTGAATCTGCGGGCGGCCCGGGGCTTTGCGCGTGGATTTACCAGGGGCGGACTTGGCCGCCGTCCCCGGAACCGGCCGCGCCCGCGCCCCGCGCGGCGATTTTCCCGGCCAACTGACGATGTGCCCGGCATAGTCGTCGATCTTGAGATCGGTCTCGGTCAGGCTGACGCGGCCGCGCACCGAAATCCCCGCCTCATGCACCGTCTCCGGCGAGCCGGAGACGAGCGGATGCCACCACGCCAGACGCCGCCCCTCCGCCCGCAGCCGGTAGGCGCAGGTCGGCGGCAGCCAGGCGAGAGACGTGGCGAGATCGGGCGTGAGCTTCAGGCAATCGCGGACTTTCCGCCGGCGGTGGGCATAGTCGGAACAGCGGCACGTCGTGACGTCGAGCAAGCGGCAGGCGATCTCGGTGAAGTAGATGCGGCCGGTGTCCTCGTCCTCGAGCTTGACGAGGCAGCAGCGCCCGCAGCCATCGCACAGGCTCTCCCATTCCGCCGGTGTCAGCGCCTCAAGCGGCTTCTCGTCCCAATAGGGCGTCTCCGCCATGCTGTTGCCGCGACGGCGTGGTTCATGACTCATGATCAAAGCCTTTGCTGGGGCGCCTCACACGATTGCTGGACGGCGCCGGAAATTGCAACTATTCCGGTCTGAATTCGCACGAAGGCCAAAGCGGTATGAACCTGTTCGACCGGCTGCGCTCATCGAGCCTTTACAAGAGGGCCTCCCGCGCCTTCCTTGAACTCGACGCCTTTTTCGATTCCTCGCTTTTCGAATCCGGCGAGAGGTCGCGCAACGCCTATTCCGCATTCATCACCGTCATGGACCGGCTGCACGTCTCCGGCTGGCGCCGGCTGCTGGTCGAAATGGCCTGCGAAGGCTCGAACATCGCCCTCGGCATCGGGATCGTCGCGCTCTTTTTCGCCATCCCCGCCTTCGAGGACACCTCCGGCGCGGACTGGCTGAAAAAGGAAGATCTCGCCGTCACCTTCCTCGACAGCTACGGCCAAGTGGTCGGGCGGCGCGGCATCAAGCATGACGATTCCGTACCGATCGAGCAGATGCCTAAATATCTGATCGACGCGGTGATCGCCACAGAAGACCGGAGGTTTTTCGAGCATATCGGCATTGATTTCGTCGGCGTCTTCCGCGCTCTCATGGTCGATGCCAAGGCCAATGGCGTCGTCCAGGGCGGCTCCTCGCTGACCCAGCAGCTTGCCAAGAATATCTTCCTCTCCAATGAGCGCACGCTCACCCGCAAGGTCAAGGAGGCCTATCTCGCGCTCTGGCTCGAAGGCCATCTGACCAAGCGCCAAATCCTCCAGCTCTACCTCGACCGCGTCTATATGGGCGGCGGCACGTTCGGGATTCAGGCCGCCTCGCAATTCTATTTCGGCAAATCGGTGCGCGACGTGAGCCTGGCGGAAGCGGCGATGCTTGCCGGATTGTTCAAGGCGCCGACCAAATATGCCCCGCACATCAACCTGCCCGCCGCGCGTGCCCGCGCCAACGAGGTGCTCAACAATCTGGTCGACGCCGGCTATCTGACGGAAGGTCAGATCTATGCGGCGGTCCGCAATCCGGCGACCCCGGTGCCGCGCGGCCAGACCTATTCGCCCGACTGGTATATGGACTGGGCCTATAACGAGGTGCGCCAGCTCGCCGAGGCGGGCAAGCTCGGCAACAATCGCGTGCTGACCGTGCGCACGGCGCTTGATTCCAACCTGCAGAAATACGCCGACGACACGATCGCCGACCAGCTCCGCGAATACGGCCCGAGCTATCATGTCAAACAATCGGCGATGGTCATCCTCGACCCCTCGACCGGCGCCGTGCGCACCATCGTCGGCGGCCAGGATTATGGCGAGAGCCAGTTCAACCGCGCCGTCGACGCCATGCGTCAGCCCGGCTCCTCGTTCAAGCCGATCGTCTATCTGACGGCTTTGCTCACCGGCAACTTCCATCCGGACACGATCGTGGTCGACGAGCCGGTTTGTATCGGCAATTGGTGTCCGCACAATTTCGGCAACAAATATTACGGCAGGGTCCCGCTTATCACCGCGCTGACGCATTCGCTCAATACGGTTGCGGTGCGGCTGTCGATCGCCATCGGCGCAGCGGACTCGATGCCGGGGCACAACAACGTCTTTGAGGAAGCCAAGCGCGGCCGCGCCAAGATCATCGAGACCGCCCGCAAGATGGGAATTTATACGCCGCTGCCTGATACGGTCTCGCTGCCGATCGGCGCCGACGACGTCAACGTGATCGAAATGTCCAGCGCCTACGCGACCTTCGCCAACGGCGGCAAGCGGGTCACGCCCTATGCGGCGGTCGAAATCTATAACAGCAAAGGCGACCTCATCTACAGCCACGACCGCGATGCGCCGGCGCCGAAGCAGGTGTTCGATAAGGCGAAGATCATCGACATGGTGACGATGATGCGCAATGTCGTGCAGGACGGCACCGCGCAGCGGGCCAAGCTGGACAATGTCGATATCGCCGGCAAAACCGGCACGACCAACGGCTTCAAGGACGCCTGGTTCAACGGTTATTCCGGCAACTTCGTCGGCACGATCTGGTTTGGCAATGACGACGATACGCCCACCAACAACATGACTGGCGGCTCGCTGCCGGCGATGACCTGGCATCTGATCATGGCCTATGCCCATCAGGGCGTAGAGCTTAAACCGCTGCCGGGCGGCCCCCCGCCCGCGGTCGCGCAAAAGGCCACGGTGGCCGCAGCGGACAATTCGGGTCCGACGCCGCCGCGCCATCCCGCGGCGCTGTCGCATCGCTCGGCCGACGTTCTGGCTGGCATCGATACTGTGGCGCGCACCATCGCCGGCAACCGGGAGAACGCGCCGCAGCCGCAATAAATCCCATACAATGTAACCGATTCCCATGAGCGCGGGATTTATGCGAAAATCGATAGCTGCTTCGGCGGTCTGCTCTGGAGGCCCGGCGCGTTGACCCTCATCAAATTCCTTCTCACCGCGCTTGCGGGAATTGTGCTGGGGTTTTTCGTCACCGCGCGCGTGCTCGATCACGGCATCGGCTTCGACACCGCCCGTGCCGGCCCCTGGCTCGGTCAGCCGAAGAGCGGAACGATGGATATCGATCCCTATGCCAATGCCATTATCGCCCGTACGGCGGAATTGCCGCTCGGCAGCGCCGAGGGGCTGACTTTCATCGCCCGGACGGACAGCGACGGCGCGTCCTTGCGGCCGGAATGCGAGTACACGGTCAGCGGTACCGTCCCGCCGACGCGCTATTGGACGCTGACCCTCGTGTCGCCGAAAGGCTTTTTGATCGACAACAGCGCGAAAAGATTCGGCTTCACCTCGGCGGAAGTCGTCCGCGCCGCGGATGGAACATTCACGATCGCCGTTGCCCGCACCGCGCGGCCCGGCAATTGGCTGCCAGTCGGCGAGGCGAAACACTATGCGTTGATGCTGCGCCTCTATGACACTTTGCTCGATTTCGGGACGACGAAGGTCAGTGCCGGGGCGCTGCCAAAAATCCAGCGTGGCGGGTGCGCATGACTTTCAGCGACCGCTTCTTCGGCCTGCTTCTTTATGTGACCGGCGCGGTCTTCGTCGCCGGGCTGGTGCATATCGTCGCCATTCTCGTCATGCCGCAGGTCGCGCCGCGTGACGCCTATACGCGGCTGGTCGCCCTTGCCAAACCCGGCCAGATGACGCTCCTGCCCCGCACGCTGCCCGGGCATCAGTTGACGCCCTTCGCAGACCCTGCCGTGGCGCAGGCGGTCTGCCTTTACGATCTCGCCAACGGGCCGCTGCACCTGCACGCCGATCTGCCCGGCAACCGGCTGCTGACGGTTTCGTTCCGAACGCGGACGGGTCAGGTTTTCTATTCGATGACCGATCGCGCCTCGCTGCACGGGACGATCGATGTGCGGATCATGACGCAGGCGCAGCTCGATGCAGAGCAAGAGAATGACGGCGACGACAACGATCAGCCGTTGAAGGAATTGCGCCTCGTTGCCCCGGATGCAAAAGGTTTCGTGCTCGTCAATGCCCTGTCGACCTATCCGAGCGAGCGCGCCGATGCGGAGGCCGAGGTCAAATCCGTTTCCTGCGCGCCGGAGACCCTCGCACAGGATTGATCAGTGCGGCGCCAGTTCGCGGCGGACCGGCTGGCGTTTATCGTCGGGCCTGTGGTTACGCGCGGTCCGGTCGTCGACATAATCTTCCATCCGCACGTAGCGCACGCCGGTAAAGAATAGAATTTCCGCCCCTTCAGTACGGGACACATCGCGGCGCGATACGCGGGGCTGCACCCTGAAAGCCAACAGCTCGCCCATAGGTTCGACCTCCTGCGGCCGGGCGTCCGTCATCGATCTCCGCATCCGCGCCCGAGCGCATAGGTCAGCCTCACCGGGGCATGGTTAACGCTTTCTCAACGCGGCTTGGCGGATCTGGAAAAAAGGGCCGGCGTTGCGCGGCCGCTACAATAGCTCACGCGTTTGGCGCGAGATCGAGAAAATTGCGGCCAAGCCGATCCTCGACTTCCACAATCCAGAGATCGACATCGAATTCGAGTTCGCGCTTCAACCGCGCTTCAATCTTGGCCGGATCGAGCCACGCCTCTTTGTAAAGCGGGACGAAGAGCCGATCGCCCTCGCTGAACGCGCTTTGCGGCGCCGGGCCGAACAGAGCCGCCTGCCCGTCGAGGCGATCGATCTTGACGAAAACCGTGCCCGCCTCCGCCGCGCCGCGCCGCCGCAGATAAGCCGCCGCACCTTCCACGCCGCAACGCCGCAAATAGGCCGATACCCACAGATCGCTTCGCAATCGCATCAAAGTTTCCACATCGGTCGTTTACCTCGGGCTTTGTCACATAACTGTTATGCAGTTCGGTTTGGTTAGCGCCGCCGTTAGGAGGATGCGCGCCATGACTTCCCTTTCATCCGTTGATACCGCCCCGCAACACACCCGAGGTCCGGCCCCAAAGCTCGATCACCCGATCGATATGAAGGCCGTGATTGTTTTTCTTACCATTATTGGCTGCGGCCTGCTGTTCGCCGCCTACAACGTTCACAACGACGTCGAGACGACCGGCACAATCGTTAAAAGCGCCGCGCCCTTCCTTCTCCTCGGCGTCGCGCTGGTGATCGCCCTCGGCTTCGAATTCGTCAACGGTTTCCATGACACGGCCAACGCGGTCGCGACCGTCATCTATACCCGCTCGCTGCCGGCGCAACTCGCCGTGGTCTGGTCGGGCTTCTTCAACTTCCTCGGCGTTCTGACCTCCACCGGCGCCGTCGCCTTCGGCATCGTTTCGCTGTTGCCGGTCGAACTGATCCTGCAGGTCGGCTCTGACGCCGGCTTCGCCATGGTCTTCGCCATGCTGATCGCGGCGATCATCTGGAACCTCGGGACCTGGTGGCTTGGCCTGCCGGCTTCGAGCTCGCATACGCTGATCGGCTCGATCATCGGCGTCGGCATCGCCAACGCTCTCATGCGCGGCCGCGACGGCACCTCCGGCGTCGATTGGGGCAAGGCCACGGAAATCGGCTATGCGCTGCTGCTGTCGCCGCTTGTCGGCTTCGTCTGCTCGGCGCTCCTGCTCCTCGCCTTCAAGGCGCTGATCAAGAACAAGGATCTGTTCAAGGAGCCGAAGAACGACCAGCCGCCGCCCCCGTGGATTCGCGGCCTGCTGGTGCTCACCTGCACCGGCGTCTCCTTCGCGCATGGCTCGAACGATGGTCAGAAGGGCATGGGTCTCATCATGCTCATCCTGATCGGCACCGTGCCGACGGCCTATGCGCTGAACCGCGCCGTGCCGGCCCATCACGTCGAGACGTTTATTACGACCTCCAACGCCGCGGCGAAAGTCGTCGACGCCAAGGCGAGCGGCTACGATGTTATCGGCAATCCCCGCCCCGCGGTGACAGCCTATATCGCGCAGCATGAGCTGAACGAAGGCACCTATCCGTCGCTCGCGGCGCTGATCCAGGACATCTCCAAGCAGGTCAAGACCTATGGCTCGCTGTCCAAAGTGCCGGCGGACCAGGTGTCGAACACCCGAAATGATATGTATCTGGCCTCTGAAGCGATCCGCGTCCTCAGCAAGGACAAGGCAAGCGATCTCTCGGCCAGCGATGTCAAGACGCTGACGGCCTACAAGAAAGAACTCGATCTTTCGACCAAGTTCATTCCCATCTGGGTGAAGATCTGCGTCGCGCTGGCGCTCGGCCTTGGTACGATGATCGGCTGGAAGCGGATTGTCGTCACCGTCGGCGAGAAGATCGGCAAGGAGCATCTGAACTACGGTCAGGGCGCCGCCGCCGAACTCGTCGCGATGGGAACGATCTTTGCCGCTGACAACTTCGGCCTGCCGGTTTCGACCACGCACGTCCTCTCGTCCGGCATCGCCGGCACGATGGCGGCGAACGGTTCGGGCCTGCAGCTTGCGACGCTGCGCAATATCGTGATGGCCTGGGTCCTGACCCTGCCCTGCGCGATCGCGCTGTCGGCGTCGCTCTACTGGATCTTCCGCCACATTTTCTAAGCACCAAAAACATTTTGAACCGTAAAGCCGGCCCTGCCCCCAGGGCCGGCTTTTTTATTTGCCGCTTACTTGACGCGGACACGCCCGCTCTTGCCGCCCGGCCGCCAAACGACTAAGCCGCCCTCAAGGGAATAGATTCCCCCGCAATTCCCTGTTTGAGGAGGCTGAATGGCACAGCTCGACGCTGCGCTGGCGCGGATCGACGCCGATCAGGACGCGGCGCTGAAGCGCCTTTTCGCTCTCGTTGCGATCCCGTCGGTTTCAACCGACCCCGCCTATGCGGGCGCCTGCCTGACGGCGGCGGAATGGCTCAAGGGCGAGCTTGCCGGCATCGGCTTCGAAGCCGAAGTGCGGCCGACCGCAGGCCATCCGATGGTTGTCGCCCATGCTAAAGCCGGACGGCCAGGGGCGCCGCATGTTCTCTTCTACGGCCATTATGACGTCCAGCCGCCGGACCCGCTCGACCTCTGGCAGACGCCGCCCTTCGAGCCGCGGCTCGCCGAAGCGCCGACCGGTCCGCAGCTCGTCGGCCGCGGCACTTCCGACGACAAGGGCCAGTTGATGACCTTCGTCGAGGCCTGCCGCGCGCTCCGCGCAACCGGGCCGCTGCCCTGTGACATCACCATTCTCTTCGAGGGCGAGGAGGAATCGGGGTCGCGCTCCCTGCCCGCCTTCCTCGCCGCGAACAAGGCCGAACTCCACGCTGATGTCGCGCTGATCTGCGATACGGGCATGCTCGACCGCACGACACCCGCCGTCACCACCATGCTGCGCGGCATCGTGACGGAAGAACTCGTCATCAAGAGCGCGGACCGCGACCTTCATTCCGGTCTGTTCGGCGGCGCGGCAGTCAATCCGATCCATGTGCTGGCCAGGATCATCGCCGATCTGCATGATGCCGATGGGCGTGTGACGCTGCCGGGCTTCTACGACGGCGTTGCCGAATTGCCGGAAGAGATCGCCGCGCAATGGCGCGACATCGGTTTCGACGGCGCGCAATTCCTGAAGGACGTCGGGCTGTCCGTCCCGGCCGGCGAAAAAGACCGCAGCGTGCTCGAAATGCTCTGGTCGCGGCCGACCTGCGACGTTAACGGCATCACCGGCGGCTATACCGGCAAGGGCTTCAAGACCGTACTGCCGGCACAGGCGAGCGCCAAAATCTCCTTCCGTCTCGTCGGTGCCCAAGACCCGCAGCAGATCGACGCGAGTTTCCGCGCCTTCGTCAAAGCCCGCCTGCCGGCCGACTGCCGCGTCGAATTTGTCGCGCATGGCGGCTCGGAGGCGCTGCAATTGCCGCTGGAGTCGCAGGCGCTGACCCGCGCCCGTGCGGCCTTGAATGACGAATGGGGCAAAGAGCCGGTGCTGATCGGCAGCGGCGGTTCGATTCCCATCGTCGGCGCCTTCCGCCGCGACCTTGGCATGGAAAGCCTGATGATCGGCTTTGGCCTCGAGGACGACCGCATTCACTCGCCGAACGAGAAATACGAATTGTCCTCGTTCCACAAAGGCGCGCGAAGCTGGGTTCGCATCCTGACGGCGCTCGGCGCGGCGTGAGAGCAACTTATGCTGCGCCGCCACCGGCAATAGTGCGCTGCCGCAGAGCGATCTGCGGCAAGTTGGACATTGACCTTTTGGCGGCTTGACGGCAGGACCACGCTTCGCCGAGGAAGACCCAAGCTTCCCAACCCTTCAGCAACTTGCGCGGATTGAACCAGCGCGAGGCAAACCCGAGGGACTCCCATGCCGACCGACATCGAGATCGCCCGCGCCGCCAAACTTGAGCCAATTCTGAAGATTGCCGAGAAGATCGGCATTCCGGCCGATGCGCTCGAACCTTATGGCACCAAGATCGCCAAGGTCGATCTCGACTTCCTCGCGCGGGCGCAGGAGAGTGCCAAGAGCCGGCCGAAGTCGAAGCTCATCCTCGTCACTGCCATCAACCCGACCGCTGCGGGCGAAGGCAAGACGACAACGTCGGTCGGCCTCGCCGACGCGCTGCGCGTCATCGGCAAAAAAAGCGTCGTTGCGCTGCGCGAGCCCTCGCTCGGCCCCTGCTTCGGCATGAAGGGCGGTGCCGCCGGCGGCGGCTATGCGCAGGTCGTGCCGATGGAGGCGATCAACCTGCATTTCACCGGCGACTTCCACGCCATTTCCGCCGCGCATAATCTGCTCGCGGCGATGATCGACAATCACATCTATTGGGGCAACGCGCCGGCGATCGACTCGCGCCGTGTCGCGCTCCGCCGTGTCGTCGACATGAACGACCGTGCTTTGCGCCAGATCGTCGTCTCGCTGGGCGGCGTCGCCAACGGCTACCCGCGCGAGAACGGTTTCGACATCACTGTCGCCTCGGAAGTCATGGCGATCTTCTGCCTCGCCCGCAACCTTCAGGATTTGCAGGAGCGGCTCGGCAAGATCGTCATCGCCTACGGGCCGGACAAGAAGCCGATCACGGCGGAAGACCTGAAGGCCGCCGGCGCGATGACCGTCCTGCTCAAGGACGCCTTGATGCCGAACCTCGTCCAGACGCTCGAAGGCACCCCCGCTTTCATCCACGGCGGCCCCTTCGCCAATATCGCGCATGGCTGCAATTCGGTGATCGCAACGACCGCGGGCCTGGCGCTCTCCGATTACACCGTGACCGAAGCAGGCTTCGGCGCCGATCTCGGCGCGGAGAAATTCCTCGACATCAAGTGCCGCAAGGCGGGCCTCGCGCCGTCCGCGGCGGTGATCGTTGCCACCCTGCGCGCGCTGAAAGCCCAAGGCGGTGTCGCCAAGGCCGATCTCGGCAAGGAAAACCATGCGGCGGTGAAGGCGGGCCTCGCCAATCTCGGCCGCCACGTCTCCAATGTGCGCAAGTTCGGCCTGCCGGTCGTCGTCGCCATCAACCATTTCGGCGGCGACAACGAGAGCGAACTCGAGATCATCGCCAAGACCTCGCGCGACGAATTCGGCGCCGAGGCGATCGTCTGCAAGCACTGGGCTGAGGGCGGCAAGGGCGCGGCCAAGCTCGCCGAAAAGGTCGTCGAGCTTGCCGAGTCCGGCAAGGCCAATTTCCATGTGCTCTATCCGGACGAGCTGTCGCTGACCGAGAAGATGCGCAAGATCGCGCAGGAGATTTACGGCGCGAAGGACATTTCGATCGAGCCGGCCGCCAAGAAGCAGATCGCCGACATCGAGGCGCTCGGCTTCGGCCACCTGCCCGTCTGTGTGGCCAAGACGCAATATTCCTTCTCGACCGACCCGACCAAGCTCGGCGCGCCGACAGACTTTACCGTTCCAGTGCGCGAAGTGCGCCTCTCGGCCGGCGCCGGCTTCGTCGTGATGATCACCGGCGAGATCATGACCATGCCCGGCCTGCCGAAAGTGCCGGCGGCGGTGAACATCAAGCTCGATGACAAGGGCCAGATCGAGGGACTGTTCTAATAAGCGTCATTGCGAGGCGCGCCAGCGCCGAAGCAATCCAGATATCAAAGTAATTCTGGATTGTTTCGCCTTTGGCTCGCGATGACTCCGCCTTTTCGCCGCAACTGCACGCCGGTTGCGAACAGCCCGGCGCCCAGCACGACGCCGTAGACGATTGCCCCGGATACAAGCAACAGGACGAGTTCCGCCTCAGTTTGGAAGCGCGGCAGGCGGGCGCAAAATTCCGCCACCGGCCATGTCGCCGCGAGTGCGAACAGCGCGAGGGCGAAGGAAGCAACCGAGGTCGCCGCCGCGCTCTTGCCGAAGACCCAATCGAGACGCATCAGCCCGCGCTGGCTCCCGAGCCCCATTAATAGCAGCAGGTTGATCCATGCTCCGGTGGCCGTCGCCGCCGCGAGGCCGACCGCGCCGAAAGAACGGAACAACAGCACCTTCAAAGCGACATTGACGCCGACCGCGAAGAGCGAAATCAGCATCGGCGTCCTGGTGTCGCCGACGGATTGAAAGCTTGCGACCGCCCCACGGATCAGCACGATCGGAATCATGCCGAAACCATAGGCGGTGAGCACCGCTGCCGCCGCCAGAGCATCATGCTCCGTGAACGCGCCATGCATGAAGACGCCGCGCATGATGATCTCGGGGATCATGATGAAGGCGACGAAGCATGGCGCGGCGATTGCGGCAGAAAGCGCCAACGTCCGGTTCTGCGCATAATAGGCGCCCGCTTCATCGCCCGCCGCGAGACGGCGGCTCATCTCCGGCAGCAGCACGGTGCCTGCGGCAATGCCAACGACGCCGATCGGCAATTGATAGATGCGATCGGCATAATAGATCGACGAGACACCGCCGGTCGGCAGCATCGAGCCGATGATCGTGTCGGCGAAGAGCGCGAGTTGTACCCCGGCCGCGCCGATCACTGCTGGGCCAAGCACGACGAAGAAATGTTTGACGTCCGCATTCCAGACATCCCGCACCAAACGCTCATGCAGGCCGATGCGATGCAGCGCCCAGAACGTCACCAGAAATTGCGCGACGCCCGACACCGTAACACCGACGGCCGCGGCGACGCCCGCGCTCGGAAACAGAAAGGCGACCGCGAGGAAAAGGATCATCACCACATTGAGCAGGACCGGCGCGAAGGCGGCGGCGTTGAAATGCTCCAGCGCGTTCAGCGTGCCCGATTGCAACGTGACGAGCGTGATGAAGAGCAGATAGGGAAAGGTGATCCGCGTCAGCGTGATCGCCAGCGCGAATTTCTGCGGATCGGCGCGAAAGCCCGGCGCGAGCAGATCGATGAGCTGCGGCATGAACAGAAACGCCAGCGCGAGCAGCACGATCTGCGAGGCAAGCAGGAGCGTGAAAATCTGGCTGGCGAACTGCCGTCCGGCCTCCGGCCCGTGCTTGGACAGGATCTGCGAATAGCAAGGCACATAGGCGGCATTGAACGCGCCCTCGCCGAAGATCGCGCGAAAGTGGTTCGGCAGGCGGAAGGCGACGACAAAGGCATCGGCGTTGAGGCCCGCGCCGAGCACGGCGGCGAGCATCACGTCGCGGACGAATCCTGTCGCGCGCGACAGGAGTGTCAGCATCGCGACAGAGAAAAGGTTTTTATACATTCAGGCGTCCGCCCGGAGCGGGATGCGAAAAAGTGTGGGCGGTTTTTCGCACAAATCCCGCTCTAGATTTCTGGAATCGATGCGAATCGCGCGCGACCACGATCTTTGCATTTCGCCGCCAAGTCAAAAGCCAAGGGATCTCGGGGCGTTCACCCCAGAAAGGAAAGGCCGGCCAGGCACTTAGACAAGTACCCGGCCGACCTTTTATCGCCGCAATTGAGCGGCGCAATGGCATAGCTCGAAACGCGGAGGGGCTTACGCCACCCCGGCCTCGAAGCGCTCGGCCACGTATTCCCAGTTGACGAGGTGATCGACAACAGCCTGCAGGTAATCGAGACGGCGGTTGCGGTAATCGATGTAATAGGAATGTTCCCAGACATCGATCCCGAGGAGCGGTATCGCGCCGTGGATCAGCGGATTTTCGCCATTCGGGGTCTTCAGCACTTCGATTTTGCCGTCTTTCAGCGCGAACCAGGTCCAGCCGGAGCCGAATTGGGTGACGCCGCCCTGGATCAACTGCTTCTTCGCCTCCTCGACGGAGCCGAAGGATTCGATGAGCGCACGTTCGAGTTTGCCGGGAATGGCGCCGCCGCCGTTGGGCTTCAGCCATTGCCAGAAGAGCGTGTGGTTATAGGCCTGCGCCGCATTGTTGAAGAGCGCGGGATTCTTGCCGTGCGATTCTTTGACGATTTCCGCCAAAGGTTTGTCGGCAAGCGGACTATCCTTCAGCAGATTGTTGGCCGTGTCGACATAGGCCTTGTGGTGCTTGTCGTGGTGATATTCGAGGGTTTCGCGCGACATATAGGGCTGCAGCGCGTCATAGGCATAGGTCAGGGGCGGAAGCGTGAGAGCCATATCTACTCCTTATAGGCTTTCAGATAGAATAGTTTGCGCGCAGCCGCGTAAGCCCGCCACGGGGAGCAGTCGCGGCCGCCCGTATCACTTAGGAAGGCGAGGCAGCACGGCAACCTTATACTTGGCAAAGGCGAGGCCAGGAAGCGCGGGGGCGCTCGGTTGCGCGTTATCTATAGCACAACGCTTGCGAGGTAATATAATTGAACGTGCGGCGGATCGGGTCCAATCGGCGTCAACAAGCGCAAAGGGATAAGTCATGAAATATGCGCTCCTCATCCTCGGCGGTCTGCTGATCGTGGTTGGCGGTTATTTCCTTTTCACCGGATCGCACATCGTCGCGTCCGAGCGCGGCTGGTCGAGCGTTATCGCGGGTACGACCGCTCTGACGGGCGGTATCATCACGCTCGCGCTTGCCGGCGTGGTCAAGGGCCTCGAGGATTTGAAACAGATTCTGGCCAACGCCGCGCGGCCTGAGGCTGCCGTTGGGATCGCTGCGGAAGAGCCGGCAACGCTCGAAACGGCCATCGAAATGTTGATCGCGCCCAATCTCGGCCCCGCGCCCGCTGGCGTGGAGGCGGCACCGCCGACCGAAGCCGAGGTTCCGGTTCCGGCGCCGGAGAGCCCGGCCACCGCCGCCGATATTGCGAACCCCTTGATCAGGGAGCGGCCGCGTTTCACTCGAGAGTTCGCCCCACAATCCACCCCTGCGGAACCCGCTCCGGCCATCGCCGAACTGCGCCGCCGCGTCGCGGAAGATCTGATCCTCGATTGGCCGGGCATCAACTTGCCGCCGCTCTCACCGACGCGGGAGCCGTCGCCGATCGCGGAGGAGCCGGTCGAGGAAGCAGTCGACCTGGACAGCCCGCCGCCGCTTCATTTCGATCATCTCGGTGAGGACTACGCACACACCGGCGCCGAGGGCGCGTCGAGCGAATACGCCGCCGAGGAATATGCGGCGGAAGAATACGCAACAGAGGAATATGCCGCGGAGGAAGAGCCCGAAGCGGAGCTGGCGCTCCCGCCCCAGGCATCGGCCGCCTCTCCCGAATCCGGTGGGCCGCCGCCCGCGACGGCTGCGGAGCCGAAAGCGATCGGACGTTATGAAGCGGCCGGCATTCTCTATGTGATGTTTTCGGATGGATCAATCGAAGCGCAGTCCCCCCAGGGTACCCACCGCTACAAGTCAATGGCCGATCTCAAAGCGTCTTTCCAGTCCTAGACTTAGGCGACGTTGGCAATATTGACACACAGCAGTGTAGCCGCAGCTCGACTGGCGGATCGCAAAGTTTTTTGTGAAAGTCTAGAAATCCAAGACTTCCACTACTTGCCTAAGGGAAGATTTCATCTTATCACCGTAGTCGATAAGGGAAATCTTATCCAATAGGCATGTTATTCAAGTTTTTGTTCAAAGGATTTGCGTTCAGCAGATTTTGTAGTCGCGCTACTTCACAGTGTTAGCGGAAATTGCGAAGAAAAGGCTGAAAATGACTGAAACTCCCGGGACTGGAAATTACATCGAATTGGCTGCCGAAATCGTTTCGGCCTATGTCAGCAACAATTCTGTTCCTGCGAGTGATCTTCCCAGCCTGATCCATGAGGTTCATTCGGCCCTTGTACGGGTCACCGCCGGCCATCCGATCGCCGTGGTCGAAGCGCCAAAGCCAGCCGTTCCGGCCAAGAAGTCGATCACCAACGAATTCATCATCTGTCTGGAAGACGGCAGGAAGTTCAAGTCGCTGAAGCGCCACTTGCGGACACAGTATAATATGTCGCCCGATGAATATCGGGAGAAATGGGGCTTGCCTCCGGACTATCCGATGGTCGCGCCGAATTACGCCAAGGCGCGCTCCAACCTCGCCAAGCAGATGGGCCTCGGCCAGCAGCGCCGACGCAAGCAGCGCTAAACCTTTTCTGGCTTCTTCCTAACCTACGGCTTCCGCTGCTGCGCGGCGGGCATCGCGTGTGATCCGCTCGACCATCGAGCGCGTGCCATTGGTGCGCTGGCGCGTCAGATGCGCGGAGAGGCCGAGCTGATCGAACAGAGCCGAGGCGTCCGCCTTCAGGATCTCGGACGGTGTCTTGCCCGAATAAAGCGTCACGATCAGCGCCACGAGGCCGCGGACGATATGCGCGTCGCTGTCGGCACGGAACGTCAGGATCGGCTCGCCCTGCCCTGTCCGGTTGACCGTCGACTCCAGCCAGACCTGGCTGGCACAGCCCAGAACTCTGTTGGCTTCCGTATGCGCCTCCGGAGGAAGCGGTTCGAGCGTGCGACCAAGCTCGATGACATAGCGGTAGCGATCTTCCCAATCGTCGAGATAGCCGAAGTTTTCGATGATTTCGTCGAGACTCATGATCCAATCCAGGCAGGCGGGGTTGCCAACCACAATCCGTGCCAGAGAATCAGAAATCCGCCTCGGCACGGGATTGGTTCATAAGATATGCACGCCGGGTTGTCTTCTCCAGCTTGGGCTGAAGGCCGTCGCCAAGGGCGGTGAAGTCCGGCCGGCGCGGCGGCAGTGGGACATCCACGCGCCGGGCCACCTGAACCGGAGCAGCAGACGGCGCGACCGCGGAGGCCGGTGCGTGCTCTTGCCTCGCGGCGAGCCGCGAAAGCTGCGATGCGACGGCGAGGCATGTCGCGGGCGCGGCGGCGCAACGATCAGCGACCTGCGCCGCGGCTCCGCGCAACCAGCTCTCGGCGACAGGCGCAATCGATTGCACCGACGCGCTGGCTTGCGGCGGCGCTGGCTGCCGCACTGACGTTCCGTGAGTCGAATCTTCCGCGAAGATGGTGCTGAACACCACCCACAGCCAGAAGACGCAACGGATCAGGAAGAACATGCTTGTCTCATTCGCCCCTGCCAGAACCGGCGGCCGATGCTGCAAGATAACCCGGCCGCATAAAAATCGTCCCATTATGCGCGGGAGAATTCGAGGCTCCGGGTTTACGCTTTGCTGACTATTCCGGCGGCGCGCCCGGCCCGATCAGCAACAGCTTCTAAACCATAGCCGGAGAATTCGCGCTGCCGCCCCCTTCGGCGTGTCTCTCGCGACGGCCTTCCATTGCATTTCGAGACCCGGCTTAGCGTTCACTTAAGACGCCCCTGCGACTCTGGCTCCAGCAACATGGAGGATTCGCGACCTGAGGAAGATCGCGCCTCCGCATGGAAACACGCGAGCGACCGCGCATTGATTGCGCGGAAGCTGGAGTTCAGCGATTGAATTTCGCCGGTAGTCTCGAGAAGCAGATCGCCTCTCTGGTTCATTTCTCAGTCCTGCCTCATCAGGCCGAGCGGATGCGCCATGAGACCTTCCTGCTCCGCCGCTTAGCAAGCTCGCTGGCGATCATGTGCCTGGCACCGCTTTTCCTGGCGGTCTATGGCGCGCCCGCCATCTGGCACGCGCTGGTTTTCGTCTGGTGCATCGTTCCGATCGCGACCGTGCTCTTGCTCTCGCGGAGCGGCAATCTGCTTCTTGCACAGACGATCTGCGTCATCAGCTTCATCGGTGCCGCGGCGACCATCGCCGCCGGCGGCGGCCCCTGGGAAGCCGCTCTCATCTGGCTTGTTCTCGCGCCCTTCGAAGGCGCTCTCTCGCAAAATCTCAAGCTCGTGCTCGCGGCCGGAGGGCTCGCCGTCCTGGCGGCGATCGGCCTGACCTTCGCCGACGACATCGGTTTGCTGTCGACCGGCTTTTCCATCGGCCACGCCCCGTTGCTGGTGGTGCCCGCCATTCTCTATGCGACACTCGTGGCGCACGGCCTCGTCGCCTTGCAGACGCGCTGCGAACAGGCGGCGGACTTGCGCTCCCAGCATTATCGCGCCGTCTACGACACGCTGGGCGATCTCATCATTCATCAGGACCGCAATGGCGGCGCCGAATTTGTCAGCACGAATTGCTATGAGATTTTTGGCGTGCCGAGCGTCGAGCTGATGGGCCGCGGGCTGCTCGATCACATTCACGTCGCCGACCGGCCATCCTTCCTCAAGGCCATCTCCGACGCCGCCGCGTCGTCGCGCACGATCGTCGCCTCCTTACGCTTGCGGGCCGCGAGCGTCTCCGGAAAAAGCGCCTACGAGCCAAGCTTCCGCTGGATCGAAATGCGGGCGCGGCGTTTTGCGTTCGAGACCGATGGCAGGGCGGATGCCGAGCGGGTCATCTCGATCTTCCGCGATGTGAGCCAAGCCAAGCAGCGCGAGATGGACTTTGACGCCGCGCGCGCCGCCGCCGATGAAGCCAGTATCTGGAAGGATCAATTCCTCGCCAATGTCAGTCACGAGCTGCGCACGCCGCTTAACGCGATCATCGGCTTCTCCGAGATTCTCGCGGATGCCGAGCTGACGCCGGATGATAGCGCCAAGCAGCGCGAATATGCCGCGATCATCGAGAAATCCGGCCATCATCTGCTTTCGGTCGTCAACTCGATCCTCGACATGTCGAAAATCCAGTCCGGCGCGTTCGACATCCTGCCCGAGCCTTTCGCGCTGCCGCCGCTGATCGATCTGTGCTGCGACATGGTGAAACTCAAAGCGAGCGAAGGCGGCGTCGAACTCGTCCGTGCCTATCCCGAGGAGATCGACGAGATCGTCGGCGACAAGCGGGCCTACAAGCAGGTTCTGCTCAACCTGCTGTCCAACGCGATCAAATTCACGCCGCGCGGCGGCCGGGTCACCGTCAAGCTGCATCCCGATGGCAATAATGTCGTCGTCAGTGTCGCCGACACCGGCATCGGCATCGCGCCCAACGATCTTACCAATCTCGGCAATCCGTTCTTTCAGGCCGGGGCCTCCTACGACCGTCGCTATGAAGGCACGGGTCTTGGGCTGTCGGTGGTGCGCGGCCTCGTCGGCCTGCACGGCGGGACGATTTCGATTGAAAGCGAACTCGATCAGGGTACCTGCATCAGCGTTCGCCTGCCGCTCGATTGCCGCCGCCTGCCGGCCAGCAAGAATGCGACGGCCAGAATCGAGACCTTGCCGCGCCGCTCGCGCAGCGACGAACCGCGCCAATTCAGCAACGAAATGATGGTGAAGAAAATTGCGTGAAGCTCTCGCCCGTAGCGACAACGATTTCCTCGTCGCCGAACCGCGCCGCAGGAAGGCCGCCCCGCAGCCCAGCCGTTTCGGCACGTTGACCCGCATCGCCCGGTTCGCGAAACATGTCGTCAATTATCCGAACCGGATCGCTGGCGCTCTTCTGGTCGGCATCGCCGCCGCCATAGCCGTCAACGCACTTGAGCTGCAGACGGCGCGCCACCCGGCACCATTCTTTGGCCACGCCACGACACTCCCGCAGCAACCTGCGACCGCTCCCGAGGCCCCGCAGCCCACGCCGCAGACCATGGCCCCGACAGCGCCGCCTGCCGTCGCAATTGCACCAGCGCCAGAGCCGGTCGCAGCTCCGGTCCCCGCCGATCCACTCGGGCAATTCCTCCGGAAAAATGAGCAACCGGCGCCACGCCACCACACGGCGACCACGGCCGAGCCGCCGGCCCGGCCCGACCGCATCTCGCAAATTCTGGAACAGAACGGCGGCGCACCGCCAAAGCCGAACCGCACCGTACTTGCCGTGCAGCGCGCCCTGGTCAAACTCGGCTATGTGCTCCGCGCGGACGGAATTGACGGCGAGGCCACCCACCGGGCGATCGTGCAGTATGAAAGCGACCACCATCTGCCGGCACATGGCGAGATGAGCGCAAAACTGCTCCGCCAGCTCAGCGCTGAAGCCGGACTCGCCATTCCCTGAGCGTTTTCGCACAGCCCGGGCGGTTTACGCCACGCATTCTCCGGCCTAGTTTGCGGTCGGCCATTATGGGCCAGCGAGAGGCGTATCATGAGTGTGCGTGAACCCCTTTTAAAACCCGTTCCCCTGACCGACTTGCGCCCGACACAGATCACCGTCGGCTATCGCGAGGTAAAGGAAAAGCGCAAGCGCTGGAAAGAGCTCGCCGACGAAAAGGGCTCGGAATTCCTCGGCAAGCATATGATCCCGGTCATTCTCGGACCGAAGGAACGCCATTACGTCATCGACCATCACCATCTCGGCCTCGCATTGATCGAGGAGAAGGTGAAGGACATTCTGGTCAATGTCGTCGCGGATCTGCGGACCTTGCCGCAAGAAGCCTTCTGGGTTTTTCTCGACAATCGCGGCTGGATGCATCCCTTCGATGCGGACGGGCAGCGCAAGACCTACGCCGACATTCCCAAAGCGCTGACCGATCTCGTCGATGACCCGTTCCGTTCGCTCGCTGGCGAATTGCGGCAGGCCGGCGGCTACGCCAAGGACACGACGCCCTTCGCCGAATTCCTCTGGGCAGATGCGTTGCGACGGCGGCTGAAGCGGAAGATCGTCGAGACGGACTTTTCCCACGCCATCGAAAAGGCCCTCGCCTTCGCCAAAAGCGCCGAGGCGAGCTTCCTGCCCGGCTGGTGCGGCCCGACCGACGATTAATGCAGACCCAGATTTCCGTGGATGCATAGCTGGCGTGCGGCAACGCTCTTGATTTTCGCCGCGGCGCAGCGAAAGCTCTGGCTTACCCACCCAGCTACGGCTCTGTACGAGGGCGGTTTTGCGGCGCTGTCGCAAGCACCGGGTTTGTGCCGATCCCATCGCGAAAGTCCACGGAAGCCGACATGATCTCCCGCTTTTGGTTTCGTTTCTGCGTTTTCACCCTGCTCTGCGCCCCGCTGACCGGCGTGGCGGCGGCCCATCATGGCCACTCCCACAAACAAGCCGCTGTGACTGGATTCGACGGCACTTATCGCATCGACATCAAGACCACGGATGGAACCGGGAGCTGTGCCCGTTCCTACACCGGCACGATCAAGGTCCAGAACTTTCGCGTCATCGCGATGAGCGACCCTGCAGCGACCGCGGCAGGCGGCATCCTTGACGACGGCACCGTCTCGATCGCCCTGCGCAAAAACGATCAGGTCGCCAATGTCGGCGGCAAGATGAAGGGTGGCACTGGAAAGGGCTTCTGGTCCTCGCCGACCGCGTTCTGCGGCGGCCTCTGGCAGGCTGAGCGCGAGGACTAAGTGACTGTTTGAAAAGGTAACTTAACAAGCGATTTCAATAAGGTACAACTTTTACGATTATTTAGATCATCGCCTCTTGCATATTTACCATGCGCGCTCCACATGGCTGCCGCGAGCGGAGCATTGAACCTAGCCCGGTTGGAGATCGGCATGGCACTTTATAAATCCGGAGCCTATCTGACGCAGAGTGATGACGCAGCTTTTGACAAGGAATATTCCCCCGGCACAGCTCCTCCTCATTCGGGGATTTATCGCTGTATGGGCTGCCATCGCGAGGTTGTTGCGGAGGAGCAGAGAGCACTTCCTCCACAAAACCATCATCAGCACACGCCGTCTCAAGGGACGGTTCGGTGGAAAATGATCGTCTACGCCGATCACAGCCCGAAATAGCAGATGGCAGTTTATGAGCACATTGCATTATTCCATAATCGATTTCTTTGAAGCTCGCATGGGTGAGCACAATTGTGTCTCTGAGTACACACGATTGGACGTCGCGAACGAATATATCTATCAGATCAAGCGAACGGCGGGGCGCTCAACTGTAAGGGTGTTCCTGAGCGACGCCTATGATTTCGGGCTAGCAGACTACCTCGGCAGACCTCGGAAGCTTAGGAGTGGCGATTTCATCCTCATTGCCCGGCCGGAAAGCAAGTTCGATGGCGATCTAGTTGAACGTGCGAAGAAGGACGGCATTGCAATCGGGCAGATCGGTAAGCTGATGGGAGCGTTGAACTTGAACGACATGTCTAGCTACAAGAGCCCTGAGGAGAAAGAACGAGAGAAGAAAAGGGAGAAGAGCGAAGGTCGGCTCAAGATTCGCTGAATACGACCTCATGTTCCCCCGCCCTTGCAAAAAACTGCTCACGGCGCTCGCCTTCGTTCGCACAAAAGAATGTCGCGTGTAACCTTTTTCCAAAAGTGCGCTCAAATTCTGCCGCGACCCTCTCCCTGATCTGACGGGTATGGGCGGCTATCTGCCGCTCGCTGATAGGTTTGTACTCGATCACGACATCGACGTCATTGGTCGGATAGTTGTCGTGGAGAATTGATCCGAATAAATTCGCTTCGCGAACGTGCAGGCCATTGTTGGATAACTTGCTCTTTAGCCACTGCGTTGCTCGATTCCGTAATTCCTCATTTTTCAATTCTGCGATTGGCCTGTCATGAACTCCAACTCCAGAGCGATGCCACCATCGCCATAGATGAGCCAGCGCCAGCGCCAATATCCCGCAGCACAGCGCAATAGGGAGCCAAAGCACAACGGGTGTGAGAGAAACTATGCCAATTATCGAAGCGGCGAAAATTGCTAGACCGGTCAAAACGCCGGTCCAAAGCGACGGAAACGCTTTGACAATAAAATCCCAGAGCCAAGGGAAAAGCCACGCAAACAATGAAACGTCGCCGGTCCGTTGCCAAAGAAATTTGAGAGAGTTCCATATTTGCCGCATTTGAAACGACCATCTCTTCGTTGCATCGCGCTTACTCAGCACCGCTTACTCCTAATTTCGCTCGCGATGCTGATAATTTACAATTTTCCAGAATCCTCTCTCACTAGAGCAGACTCGGCCTCGGCGCTATCCGGTTCAGCATGATGTTGATAGCCGCCAACCGGAGCATGGCCCTACTCGAAAGGGTGAGCCGCTCGTAGTCGATGGTCAGCCGCCGGTAGTCGATGCGACCTATTTGGGTCGAGGGCGGTCTCTGAGTGGGCTCAGAAAATCGTGGATACCAACGAGGTGCCACGAGAGAACAGAGCCGAAGCTTTTCGCCAACTAATAAAAGCTATGCGAGTGAATCTCGGCGGCTAGAACTGTTTCCAGCCGACTTTTCAAACAGTCTCTAAGTCCGAAACCGCCTCAATGCGCCGTCGAAGCGGACGGTGATGAGGGAACCGTGCCGGCGGGCACTTGCGCACTGGCGCTGCTGGGCGCCGCGGCCGTAGCCGACGGCAAGGGCGAGGCGGTCACGTCATTGCTGACAGGCCTCTCGCCGAGGACGGCAGTCACATCCTCGTCCTGGATACGCCGACGCCCGATCTGCATGCCGATGGAGCGGACGACGTCCGGAATATCGGCATAGGCGTCATGGTCGATGAGGCCGTCCGACTTGCCGGAAAGATCGTAGACCTTCACGCCCAGCCGCGCGAGCGCGGAGCGGTCTGCGGGCTTGCGCGGGTCGAGCGCACCGACACGCGGGCGATCGCCTGCCAGGGTCCGCGACAGCGACAGCGCGCGGTCGTCGGCGGATACAAGCACGGAGAAGTGCGAGGCATCGAGACCGGCGAGCTGCGAGCGGAACACCGAAAGATCGATATCCGGCGCCGCGAGCATGACGAGGCCGAGCTTGCCATTGAGGCTCGGGCTGCCGGCGATGGCGCGCTCATGCAGCGCCTCCATCGTCAGCCAGGTCCCCATGGAATGGGCGAGGATATGAATGCGCCCGATGTCGGGCACGTCGCTCAAATCTTTCAAGAGATCGGCAAGTGCGTCGCGCGAGGCCGTGGCGCTTTCCCGCGCCGCCTCATAATCGAGGAGATTGTCGCTTGCCGGCCAGGTGAAGAGCACCGGAATGCCGCCGAAGCGCCCGTCCGTGACGATCTGGGCAAGACGGAAGCGCGCGGCGTCGAGGCCCGTGTTGAAGCCGTGAACGTAGAGAAGCACGTCACGGTTGGAGCCGATGCGGCCGGAAATATTGGTCGCGAGCTGATTGCGGAAATCTTCGCGGCTGAGCTCCTGCGCGCTCGCAACAGTGAAATGATGCGCCGGGTCGGCGGACCCGAAGGCAGGCCGCTCGATCTGGCCGGGGTGATGATCCGGCGGCACGCTCAAGATCTGCAGCGAATAGGCCGGACCATCGTTACGCATATGATCGACGCCGCCAGAACCATCCTGGCGGGTCGAAACGACAAAGGTCAAAATCGAACGCGGCGTATCGGCGTTGGCCATGAAGCTGGTCATCGCGCTCGTCGAACCGCAGCCCGAGAGAAGG
Organism: Methylovirgula ligni; assembly: GCF_004135935.1. Classification (NCBI taxonomy): domain Bacteria; kingdom Pseudomonadati; phylum Pseudomonadota; class Alphaproteobacteria; order Hyphomicrobiales; family Beijerinckiaceae; genus Methylovirgula; species Methylovirgula ligni. The sequence goes on from NZ_CP025086.1 coordinate 3,073,421, forward strand.
CTCAGGAGCAGCAAACCGGCTAAAGAAAGTAATGGTGTGCGGCACCGACGTGCCCACGAAAAGGCCAACATTGAAAACCCCGCACGCCGCCTCCGGCGTTTGGCCGCGCCGAACCCTTTGTGCATGGCGCCAAAAGGTGACGATAATGGGACGCTGTTGCGCGATACCTCCCGCGAAAACATGGTTTTGGCCGTTTCTTGCTGCAAAAGCGAAGCGCGCTAAAATAGAAGCCTGCCCGGACCCACGGGCCGCACGCCCGTAGTCCACACCCGCACTCAATGACATCGCAATTCAAAATCCGCATCGCGCCGACCATCCGGGAGATTGACGCCCGGCAATGGGATGCCTGCGCCAATCCGGACGCCGATAGTCTCAACCAAGCTGAAGCAGAGCCTCAAGAAGAGAGGTTCAACCCTTTTATCTCGCACGCCTTTCTTGCAGCGCTGGAGGAATCCGGCTCGGTTGGGCGCGGCAGCGGCTGGCTGCCGGCGCATGTGCTGGTCGAAGATTCCGCCGGGCGTCTTCTCGCCGCAGCGCCGACCTACCTCAAGTCCCATTCCATGGGCGAATATGTCTTCGACCACGCCTGGGCCGACGCCTATGAGCGGGCCGGTCTCGACTATTATCCCAAGCTTCAGGTGGCTGTGCCGTTCACGCCCGCCACCGGACGCCGGCTGCTTGTCGCGCGCGGCGCAGGCGATGAAGCGCAAGCGGCGCTGATCCTCGGCCTGCGCAAATGGCGCGAGCAGGCGCAAGCCTCGTCGATTCACATCACCTTTCCGACAAAGGCCGAATGGCTCGCACTTGGCGAGGCCGGCTTTCTGCTCCGGACAGGCCAGCAATTCCACTTCGTCAACCGGGGCTATGAGAGCTTCGAGAATTTTCTGTCCGATCTTGCTTCACGCAAGCGCAAGATGATCCGCCGCGAGCGCAAGGACTCGTTGGCGGATGGCATCACCATCGAAACGCTGACTGGAACCGATATCGGCGAAGCGCATTGGGATGCGTTCTTCAAATTCTACACGGACACCGGCGCACGCAAATGGGGCCACCCCTATCTCAACCGCCGCTTCTTCAGCGAGATCGGCAATAGATTGAGCCCGCATATCCTGCTTGTCCTGGCCAAGCGCGGCGGGCGCTATATCGCCGGCGCGCTGAATCTGATCGGCCGGGATGCTCTCTATGGCCGCTATTGGGGCGCGATCGAAGAGCATCCCTTCCTGCATTTCGAGGCCTGTTATTATCAGGCGATCGATTATGCCATCGCGCACAAATTGAAGCGCGTTGAAGCCGGCGCGCAAGGCGAGCACAAGCTCGCCCGTGGTTATACTGCCGTTACAACCTATTCCGCGCATGACATCGCTGACCCGCGTTTTGCGACTGCAATCGACGATTATCTAACGCGCGAACGGCTCGCCATTGACGAGCAAATTGCCGAATATGCCGACCTCGGGCCTTTCAAGAAGGGCTGAAGATCGACGTCGCACGACGATTTATTCAACAAAATTCGATGCATCGCAGGGCTCGCGTAAGCATCGGATGGCTTTTATTGACGCGGAAGTCATCACGCTTCGAATCGTTCGAGAAGTCTTTTCGCCGCGCGTCGCCGTGATTATCGTGGCGGCATCAGTAACAGGGATCAAGGTCATGGCGCTCGTCTACGATAACGACAACGTCTTCGCGAAAATCCTGCGCGGCGAGATTCCCTCTTACAAGGTTTATGAGGACGATATCGCCCTTGCCTTTCTCGACATCATGCCGCGCATCGATGGCCATACGCTTGTCATCCCGAAATTTCCGGCGCGCACCTTTCTCGATGCGGATGCCGACAAGCTGGGCCAACTCATCAAGCGTGTGCAGAAAGTCGCCCGCGCGGTGAAGAACAGTCTGGGCGCGGAAGGCTTGACGCTGCTGCAATCGAACGAAAGCGCCGGCGGCCAGGTGATCTTTCACCTGCACTTTCACCTCCTGCCGCGCTGGGAGGGTGTTGAGCTGAAACCGGCGGGGAGCCAGATGGAAGCGCCCGAAGCGCTTCAGAAAATCCAAACCAAAATCGCCGCGGCACTAAAATAGAGCTGAAATAGAAAGGGGCGGCCGAAGCCGCCCCTTGTATATCGTGGCCTCAAGAGCCCTCAGCCCTGCAACGGCACATTGGGCACGATGCCGGACGGCTTGGCCTCGTCCTCGGCGCTCGTCTCGTCCGTGGTCTCGCCTTCGATTGCGGCATCGTCGTCAGGCTGATCCTCGTCGGGCTCACCTTCCGGCCCGTTGTCGTCGTCATCGTCGGTCGTCTTGGCCTTGCGCGCCTTGGCCCGGCGCACTTCCGGCTCCGGCCGCACGCGCTTCTTGCTGGCCTCGACGATATCCTTCTCCGGGCGCGGCAGAACCGGCCCTTCGGGGAAGACGAAGCCAAGCGTCTTGCTGCCGTCCTCGGCCGCAATGACAACGACGCGCACATTACCGCCGTTCTTCAGCCGGCCGAAGAGCACTTCATCAGCCAGCGGCGTCTTGATCGTCTGCTGGATGATGCGGGCCATCGGCCGCGCGCCCATCTGCTCGTCATAGCCGTGCTCCACGAGCCAGTTGCGCGCCTCGTCGGTCAGCTCGATCGTCACATTGCGCTCGGCGAGCTGGGCGTCGAGCTGCATGATGAACTTGTCGACGACCTTGGCCACGACTTCGGTCGGCAGATGGCCGAAGTTGACGACCGCATCGAGCCGGTTGCGGAATTCCGGCGCGAACATGCGATTGATCGCCTCGGTATCCTCGCCTTCCCGCTTGGTGCGGGTGAAGCCATAGGCCTCACGCTGCATGTCGGCGGCGCCGGCATTGGTCGTCATGATCAGGATCACGTTGCGGAAGTCGATCTGCTTGCCGTTGTGATCGGTGAGCTTGCCGTGATCCATCACCTGCAACAGGATGTTGTAGAGATCCGGATGCGCTTTCTCGATCTCGTCGAGCAGCAGCACGCTATGCGGATGTTGATCGATCGCATCGGTCAGCAGGCCGCCCTGATCGAAGCCGACATAGCCGGGAGGTGCGCCGATCAGGCGCGACACCGTGTGCCGCTCCATATATTCGGACATGTCGAAGCGGATCAGTTCCACGCCAAGGGCAGTCGCGAGCTGGCGCGCAACCTCCGTCTTACCGACGCCTGTCGGGCCGGAGAAGAGGTAGGAGCCAATCGGCTTCTCGCCGTCGCGCAGTCCGGCACGGGCGAGCTTGATCGCCGAGGTCAGCGCCTGGATGGCCTTGTTCTGACCATAGACCACCCGCTCCAGGGTCTGCGTCAGATGCTCGAGCACTTCGGCATCGTCCTTCGACACGGTCTTGGGCGGAATCCGCGCCATCGTCGCGATCGTCGTTTCGATCTCCTTGATGCCGATCGTCTTCTTGCGCTTGGCCTCCGGCACCAGCATCTGGCTCGCACCGGTCTCGTCGATCACGTCGATCGCCTTGTCCGGCAGCTTGCGGTCATGGATGTAACGGGCGGAAAGCTCCACCGCCGCCTTCACCGCCTCGTTGGTATAGCGAACCTTGTGATAGTCCTCGAAATAGGGCTTCAGCCCCTTCATGATCTCGATCGCATCCTCGACCGACGGCTCGTTGACGTCGATCTTCTGGAAACGGCGGACGAGCGCGCGGTCCTTCTCGAAATATTGGCGATATTCCTTGTAGGTCGTCGAGCCGATGCAGCGCAGAGTTCCCTGCGCCAGAGCGGGCTTGAGTAGATTCGACGCATCCATCGCCCCGCCGGAGGTGGCGCCGGCGCCGATGACCGTGTGAATCTCGTCGATGAAGAGAATCGCCTTCTTGTGGTTCTCGATCTCCTTCATCACCTGTTTCAGCCGCTCTTCGAAATCGCCGCGATAGCGCGTGCCGGCAAGCAGCGTGCCCATATCGAGGGCAAAGACGGTCGCGTCGGCGAGCACTTCCGGCACTTCGTTCTTGACGATCTTGCGCGCCAGGCCTTCGGCGATCGCCGTCTTGCCGACACCCGGATCGCCGACGAGCAGCGGATTGTTCTTATGCCGGCGGCAGAGAACCTGGATGGTGCGAAGCACCTCCGGCTCGCGGCCGATCAGCGGATCGATGCGCCCTTCCTTCGCCTTGCGATTGAGATTGACGCAATAGGCCTCGAGCGCGCCTTCCTTCTTCTTCGACTCGCCGTTGTCTTTGTCTTTTCCGTCGCGGCCGTCATCATCTTCGGCTCCGCGCGGTGTCTTGGAGGAATCAGACATACCGGGCCTCTTCGCTATACCGTGGCTGATGTAGTTCACCGCGTCGTAGCGGGTCATATCCTGCTCTTGCAGGAAATAGGCGGCATGGCTTTCCCGTTCGGCGAAAATCGCCACCAGGACATTGGCGCCGGTCACTTCCTCGCGCCCGGACGATTGGACATGGATCACCGCGCGCTGGATGACGCGCTGGAACCCGGCCGTGGGCTTGGCATCCTCGCGGCCGTCGCTGACGAGATTATCGAGTTCCTGATCGATATAATCGCGCAGGTTCTTGCGCAGAATATCGAGATCGACCGAACACGCCCGCAGCACCGCCGCGGCATCGCTGTCCTCGGTTAGACTCAATAATAGGTGCTCCAGCGTCGCATATTCATGGTGCCGCTCATTGGCGACTGCCAGCGCACGGTGAAGAGTCTGTTCGAGATTACGCGAGAAGGACGGCATGGCGGCTCAAACCTCTCATTTCTTTTCCATGATGCATTGCAGCGGATGCTGGTGCTTCCTGGCATAGTCCATCACTTGGGTGACTTTCGTTTCAGCAACCTCGTAAGTGAAAATACCGCATTCGCCGACGCCATGCTGGTGGACATGGAGCATGATACGCGTCGCGTCTTCGGCGCCTTTGTTGAAATATTTGCGCAGAACGACAACGACGAATTCCATCGGCGTGTAATCGTCGTTAAGCAACAGCACGCGATACATATTCGGACGTCGCGTCTGCGGTTTGGCGCGCGCGATAACCGCGGTGCCATTGCCCGGTCCCGGGTCACCGTTTTTTTGCTGATCTTTGGCCGCCCGTAACGGCATGCCCAAGCCTCCTGTCGCGCCAAAAGCACGGAGATGCCGGAAGCCTTTCCGACCGGCGCCTCCGGTCGACACAATCATAACCCCGGTTCTCGGCGCTCGCCTAGGCGAAACTGCGCTATGAATACCACTGCGAGCAATAATCCTGCCGACCTATGCAAGATAGAGACAATCGGGGAAGTTTCCAGAACGAGTGTGTCATCTCAAAGATAATTTATTTCGCTTTTCTATCGATTCGGCAATTTTCCGCCGCATCCTGCGCGGACTTGCGCGCAAATAAAAAGGCTCGACGAATGTCGAGCCTTCTGTGGTCTGTAGGGTGTTCCGTACGCCTGTACGCAATACTCAACTCACGCACCCGCCGGCCGGCGCAACGCCAGCCGCCCAGATGTATGGCGCGAGCCTTTTACTTCGGCGCCACGGTGCTCGCCACGGACTGAACCTTGGCGATGACGGTCTCTACCGGCTTGAAAGCTTCCTTGGCGAGACTGGCGTAGAGTTCGCCGATCTTGGTCGACTGAGCGACAAAGCCTTCGTAAGCAACCTTGGCATATTCGGACTGGATCTGGATCGCAGTGTCGAGCGACTTCGCGCCGACGAGCTTCTCCAGGTAGGCCGAGCCTGTCTCGAGCGAGCGCTTGGAATAATCGGTGGTTTCCGAAGCAATCGTCTGCAGGCCTTTGGCAAGAGACGACGCTACCGCACTGGCAGCTTCGAGCTGCTCTTTGCCAAACTTCTGGAAGTCCTCAAAATTCGCGGCCATGTTCTTCTGCTCCTTTGGTTGACGCGCATTGCATGCCAAAGAGGCTTTGCGTCGAATAAGCCCCGGGCCCGCGTTTTGAAATAGTGCATCGCACAATCGAAGTCAACAAAATTTTGCAGCGCAGCAAAAAATCCCGTTCTGACCCGCCGATCGGGGATTGAAACACTCTCCTTAACCTCGGGGTAACCGAAGTATTTTAGCCTCATTTTATCTTTTGGGCCAGACGCGGAAAATCACCGCGGGCCGCCGCGAGTGGCGGTTAAGTCCTTGAATAGACGTATTGAGGGAATAGGTGCGTGATGTTCGGGCGTAACTTGGCGGGACGTGGGCGTTCCTTGATCCTCGCGGGTTTCGTGGCCTCGCTGCTACCGGCGCTCGCCACGCCGGCGCAGGCCCACCACCACCATCATTACCGGCACCTCGCCCGTCATTCGCGCCATTCGGAACATAGCCGGTTCGCCGCCCATCATCGGCACGAGCGCCATTTCGCCGCGCATGGAGCTGCCCCCTCGCGGCTGGCCGAAATCGTGGTCGATTCAAATTCCGGCCGCGTGCTCTATGCGCAAAACGAGGACGAGTTGCGCCATCCGGCCTCGATTACCAAGGTGATGACGCTCTATCTCCTGTTCAAAGAGCTGGACAGGGGCCGGCTGAATCTGAGCTCGCGTCTGACGATCTCCCGCCACGCCGCCGCGCAGGCGCCGACGAAGCTGGGGTTGCGGCCGGGTCAGACGATCGCCGTCGATGACGCAATCAAGGCCATCGTGACCAAATCCGCCAACGACATCGCCGTCGCCATCGCCGAGAACATCGGCGGCAGCGAGGAAAATTTCTGCGCCATGATGACGCGCGAAGCCCATGCGCTCGGCATGATGCACACGCATTATGCGGATGCCTCGGGCCTGCCCAACGACGCGCAGATCACGACCGCCGCCGATCTCGCCATCCTCGGCCGCGCCGTCCAGGAGCGCTTTCCACGCTATTTCCATTATTTTTCGCTGGAAGAGTTCGCCTATCACGGTCAGCGGATCCGCAACCACAATCACCTGCTCGGCCGAATTCCCGGCCTCGACGGCATCAAGACGGGCTATACGAACGCTTCCGGTTTCAATCTCCTGACCTCTGTGCATTACCGCGGCCATGCCATCGTCGCCGTCGTGCTCGGCGGAGCAACCGCGGCGAGCCGCGACCGCGCCATGGCTGCGCTTATCGGCCGCGAGATCGGCGAGGCCTCGACGCGCCGCAGCGCGCCAATGATCGCGGAAGTCGCCGACGAACGCGCCAGCCGCCACGAGGACGTAGTGCCGGTGCAAGAAACGCGGGCGCGCGACTCCTCCCACGACTCCTGGGCAGCGCGCGCCGAGGCGCTGGGCATAGCATCGCAAGACGGCACCGACGTACCCTTGCCGGTAGAACGGCCGCGCCCTGCCTATATCGCCAGCACGCCGGCCGCGACCGACAACGATATGACGACCGGCAGCGTCAACCGCGCCGCGCTGGACGGCTCGACCGAGCGGCCGGAAGCTTCAACGACAACGCCCTCAACCTTGCATTGGGTCACTGGTCCCGCCCCGGCGAAATCCGCGCAAACGTCGCCCGGCATCAGCGATAGCGCCCTTGCCGCAGCGGGCATCTCGGTCAAGCCGCAATCGCGCACTGACGCGCCTGCCGCAGACCCGGAGGTCGCCGCGCACCCCGGCTGGATCATCCAGATCGGCGCGACCGATGACGAAGCCAAGGCGGGCGCACTGCTCGCCCGCGTCAAGGCGCGCAAGCTCAGCGCCCTCGACGACGCCGAGGCTTTTACCGAGAAAGTGCAGAAAGGCGACGCGACGCTCTACCGGGCACGTTTCGCCGGCCTCGATGCCGATGGCGCGGAGGCCGCCTGCCGCAGCTTGAAAAGATCCGGCTTCGGCTGTTTTGCAATGAAGAATTAGGGGATCGGTTTTATCCTCTTTGTCTAGAGGAAACCGGTGTGTACCGCGTAGGAGTTAGTGGTGTCTGCGCATCAGAACGTCCTTGGCCTCGTTGACACGAGCCGCCAGATCCGTCGGCCCCCCGTGGTCGGGATGCAGTTTCTTGATCAGGGACCGGTGCGAGCGCATGACATCGTCGCGCGTCGCCCCCTTGTGAAGGCCCAGGACCTCATAAGCCTCATCCTCGGACATTACGCCCGGACGGGAACGCGCCTGCGCGCGACGGCTCCGCGTGTCCGCACCCTCGTTTCCTGCCGCACGCCATCCGGGAAACCGGCGGTCCAGATAAGCCTCTAACAGCCGCGCGCCCTCCGGATCGTCACTGAGACAGAGCCGGTGCAACGCTTCGCATTGTTCGCGCGTCATATGGGCGAGTGACTTGCCTTCGTCCGGGCCGGCCAGCACCGTCCCGCACATCACGCCCGAAGCATGATCGACTTCCATTTCGATCACCGCCGAGCGCAGCCGCGATGTGGCGCCGGTTCGCCGCCCGGTCCCCGGCCCGGATCGCGCGGGCGGCGATTTTCTCGCACCCACCAGAAGCCAAAGACCAAATGCAGCCAGCACCAGGGCGCCATCGAGACTGCCGCGCAGCAGGGCGAGCCCCGCAAGCGCCAGAACGCCGAGACTGGCGAAACGGCGCAAGGCCAGTGCCAGCGCGGCAGGATTGGCGCGTGCGAAGGCTCTCGTGCCAAAGAGCGCGAGATAAAGGATGAGAACGCCGGCGAGGATATAAGGCAATCCGCCCTGCCCGTGTTAATGCCGCTTCACGTTCCTACGCCGGCGCGTTCCCGGCAAGCGACTTTGCGGGCAAGACGCGCATTTTTGCGTGACGGCATGCCGCGTCACAATAGACCAAGCGCCGCAAGCTCGCTGCGCAACGCTTCCGGCATTTCGGCGGCATCCTGGCTCGTCAAATCGGGCGGACAATCCTCGGGCGCGAGGTAGCGCCAACCCTGAAACGCCCGGAATGGCCGCGGCCTGACGCGCACGATCGCCCGGTCGAGCACCAGCCGGCAACGGCCGATGCCGTCCGAGTCCGTAAATGGCTCGATAGCTTCAAGTCCCTGGCGCGCGGCGATCTGCCCCTTGATGACCCAATAGAGCGAGCCCCCGTCGAGCAAATCCTCGGCGCGGCGCGGTACCATGCGCGTCACATGAACCGGCTGCCCGCGCTTGCGCGCCTGATAGTCCTCGAGATCGGCGATCGAATCCGCGCCGACGCAAAGCTTGAGCAGGTGAAGCGTCATTCAAAAGACCTCGCCGCACTATGACGGCGGCCCGGCGCCCGTGCTAGAAGCAGATATGGACTATCGCAAAAAATTCATCGTCCCGCCCGGCAAAAAGCTGCGCCTCGCCGACACCGACCCGGCCGACACCCGCGATCAAAAATCGGAGGCGGATTCCGCCGACCTCATCGAACGCTACCGGCAAAAGCTCGCCGATATGCAGACCCTGCTCTACGCCGAAGGCAAGCGGGCGCTGCTGATCGTGCTGCAGGCGATGGACGCCGGCGGCAAGGATGGAACGATCTCGCATGTCATGCGGGCGATGAACCCGCAGGGCGTCTCCGTCTCCCGCTTCGAGGCGCCGACGCCCGAGGAGCAGGCGCATGATTTTCTCTGGCGCGTCCATATGCGCGTGCCAAGGCGCAGCCAGGTGGGTGTCTTCAACCGCTCGCATTACGAAGACGTGCTGATCACGCGCGTGCACAAGGAGATCGACGCCGACACCTGCAAGGCGCGCTACGAACAGATCCGCGATTTCGAGGCGGAGCTTTTCGACAGCGGCACGCATATCCTGAAATTCTTCCTGCACATCAGCGAGGAGGAGCAGCTCGCCCGTTTCGCCCAGCGGCTCGAAGACCCGCATCGCAACTGGAAGATCAGCGAAGCCGATTATACGGAACGCGCGTTCTGGGACGATTACATGGACGCCTATCAGGACGCCCTGAGCGCGACGAGCACCAGGGACGCGCCGTGGTTCGTCATCCCGTCGAACCACAAATGGTTCCGCAATCTCGCGATCTCACAAATCGTCGGCGACACGCTGGAGGATTTGGGCATGAAATATCCCAAGCCCCATGTCGATCTCGACAAAATCCGCCACGACTATCACGCCGCGGTCGCGGAAGCCGATGGCAAGAAGAAGCGAAAAGGATAGTCAGGATTCCGTCATTGCGAGCGGAGCGAAGCAATCCACGGGCAAAAACTGGATTGCTTCGTCGCTTTGCTTCTCGCAATGACGGCGTCTACCTGCCGAGCGCCGGCTGGGTGCGCGGCCCGGTAATGCTCGCCAGCAGCACCGCCAGTACGCCGGTGAGGAAAATGCCGTCGAAGGTCCCTGCCCCACCGATGGACGCCACCGGCGCGCCGAGGCTCGCGACCTTGCTCAAATTGGAAAGATCGGCACCGATCAGCACGCCGAGACTGCCGCTGATATAGGCAAGCGGGCCGGCGTAGGGACGCGAGAGCAGCACCGCGACGATGGCGGTAACGATCGGCGGGACAAAGATGGGCAGCGCGATGCCGACGCCATGCACCGGCGTCGCAAGCTGATGGGTGATGACCGCGACGATCGCCGTGCCCACCGCGCCGAGGACCCACAGGTCATATTTGATCAGGATATAAAGCGAGATCAGCACGGGAATGACGCAGCCGCCGACATTCACGGCGACGACCGTGCCCTGCCAGTCGGCAACGGGCACGACATATTGCACGCCGAAATAGTCGATCACCTGGCTCGAAACGCCCGGGTGGCTTTGCAGATAGAACAGCGGAATGTTGACATAGCTGCCGATGAGCGAGCCGAAGAGTATGAAAAGCGCGGCCGGCGAACTGAGCCCGGCGCGGGTATAGGCGAACATCAGCGCGCGGACTTCGACCCAGACGACGAGCAGAAAGAAAACGCCGCCGAGCAACAGAAAGAAGGGCAACGACAGCGGCCAATAATGCATCATCGTATGGCTCCCTCGCCCTGGTATAAACCTAAACCTCTTCGTATTTGGCGACGCGCCAGGTCTCGCTCACGGCGTCTTTCTGCCAATTACGATAAGCCGGGAGAGCCATCACCGCGTCCATATAGGCGCGGGTCGCGGCGCCGACCGGCACATCGTAGATATGCAGCCGGTTGACCACCGGCGCGAACATCGCATCGGCCGCGCTGAAACCGCCGAAAAGAAAATCTCCGCCCGCGCCGAACCTCTGCCGCGCATCGGACCATGCCGCCTCGATCCGCGCAACATCCGCCGCGGCCTCCGGCGTCAGTTCGCGGCGTTTCACCGCACGGCGCATGTTCATCGGCAGATGCACCCGCAATGGCTGGAAGCCGGAATGCATCTCGGCGGCGAGCGCACGGGCGATCGCCCGTGCGTCGCGGGCGCGCGGCCAGACCGGAATATCCGGATAAATCTCGGCCAGATATTCGAGGATCGCGAGCGAATCCCAGATGACGAGATCGCCGTCGATCAGCGCGGGGCAGCGCGCCGACGGCGAATATTTGAGAATATTCGCCCGCGTCTGTTCCTCACCCAACGCGATCGCGATCTCGTCGAACGGGATCGCGAAATGCCGCATCAGGATGAAGGCGCGGAAAGACCAGGACGAATAGCCCTTGTTGGCGACAACGAGCGTCAGAGACAAAGGCTAGTCCTTCTCGCCCAAAGCCTTGAGCTCGACCGTCGCGGCGGTGCGCTCCTCGACCGAATTGAAGCAAACGTCGAGCGCGTGATTGAACAATTTGATTGCCTCGTCCTTGTCGCCGTCGGCCAGTGAGAGCTCGCCGGCATAGAAGCCGACATCGCACATCCGGGCCTTGGAGATTTTCTGATCGACGTGCTGGGCTGCGATGATCACATCATGCGGCGTCGACTGTCCCGCATAGAGCAACACGAGAGGTCCGGGCCACGCGCCCATGTTCACCTGCGTGCTGGCCTTGGCGAGATCGGACGGCTTGGCGCCGAGCCGGCGCTTGGTGAGTTCAAGCCAGAGCAGCGCATAGGTGTCGCTGGGCGTCAGCGCGAGTACCTGCTGGAAATCCGCCTCGGCCTTCTCCTTGCCGCCGCTCAGGAACTCGGCAATGCCGCGGCCTTTGTAGGATAGCGCGTGCTTGGGGTCGAGCTTGACCGCCTCATCGTAATTGCTGATCGCCTTGGCGAAATTCTCCTCGGCCAGATAGGCCTTGGCGAGGTTGTTGTAGGCGTGGGCATAACCCGGTTCGAATGTCGTGGCCTCGGTCCAGGCCTTGATGGAATTATCGAGATCGTTCTTCGCGTAATAGCCGATCCCCAGGTTGAAGGCCGCAACCGCCCGATCATGCGGGTCGACGCTCTTGTCGGCGGCGATGTTGCCGCAGCCCTGGATCGTCAAGTCGGCATCGCCCATCTGCTGACAATGCTGAATATCGAGCGTATCGACCGCGAAGGCCGGCGCGCTCGCGAGCGCCAGCGGCGCGATGGCCGTAACCAACCACAAAAAACGCATTCTCTTTCCTTCCCTATCTTCGATCGCGCCTTCGGTCCTGCCGAAACCGGACAATTTCTTGTTCGAGCATGAAAATCTGCGCGGATTTATTGACTTATGGTGTTTGAGGCAAGTCGCTTTTCCAGTAGCGCGCTTTCCGGCCGGAAGGAACCATCCAGCCGAAAAATCGTGCTTGCTCAAAATGTTGAGGGTGTTCGCCGGAAAAATCGGCGTCACGGCGCCGGGAACCAGGCGCTGGTCTTGCCGGTGAGATGATAGGCAGTGAGGCCGATCCACTCATGCACCGCAAATTGAAACATGACCAGTTCGCCAAAGCCCAGACGGATCAGCGAGAAATCGCGGCGATCTCCCAGCGTCATGTAATCCGACGGATAGGCGATAACCCGATAGCCGAGCTTGCGAAAAATGCCCATCGCCCGAGGCATGTGCCAGGCGGCCGTGACGAGCAGAAACGTCTCGTCCGGCCGCGGCTTGAGAAGTGCGCGGGTGAACAGCGCGTTCTCCCAGGTATTGCGGGATTTCGTCTCGAACGTCATGCGCGCCGGGTCGATGCCGAGCGAGACCCATAGATCGCGCACGCCTGTTGCCTCGTCCGCCCCGCTCGGCCGCAGGCTGGAGGAGCCGCCGGTGAAGATCAGCCGCGCCTGGGGGAAGCGGCGGGCGAGCACCGCGCCCGCCGTCACCCGGCCGCCGAGTTCCATTAGGATCGGCTCATGCCGGGCCGCGGTCAGATCCTCGTCGAGGCCGCCGCCGAGCACGATGATTCCCGCCGGCGCCGCAAGATCAGGCCCCGGCAGCGGGAAGCGATCCTCGATCGGGCGCAGCAAAGCGCTGCCGAGCGGCGAAAAGCTGGCGATCGACAGCAGCAGCAGCGCCGCGATGCACAGCCCGCTGCCGAGCCGCCGCCAGCCGCTGAAGCCGAGCGCGACTCCGAGAAGACCCAGGATCAGCAGGAAGTTGAACGGCTCGACCAGCGCCCAGAAGAGTTTCGAGGCGACGAAAAACATGCGCGCCTAGTCCTGCTCAGGCTGCGTTTGCTCTGGCCGCTCGTCGTCCTCCTCCGGACGCACGGGCACCGCGTAGGCGCCCTTCAGCCAGCGATGCAGATCGATATCGGCGCAGCGGCGCGAGCAGAACGGCCGCTCGCGCTCAACCGGGCTCGCCGGCTTGCCACAGATCGGGCAGGTTCGAGCCGGCGCAGGGCCGCCGGCACTCTCGGCTTTCGGCGTCATGGTACTCCGTTGAACGGCGATCAAACGCGATTGAGCCAGAAGAGATGGGCCGGAAAGCCCTCGCCCGCAAGCAAAGAGACGGTCTCATTGAGCGGCAGACCGACGACACTGGTGTAGGAACCGATGAGCTTGACGACAAAGGCCCCCGCAAGCCCCTGTATGGCATAGCCGCCGGCCTTGCCGCGCCATTCGCCGGAGGCGAGATAGGCCTCCATGTCCTCGCTGGAAAAGCGCTTGAACCGCACCCGCGTCTCGACCAGCCGGTGGCGCTTGCCGCCCTTGGGCGTAACCAGCGTGACGCCGGTATAGACGCGGTGCACCCGGCCGGAGAGCAGCCGCAGGCATTGTGCCGCCTCGTCGACGATTTCGCACTTCGGGAAAATCCGCCGGCCAACCGCCACGACCGTATCCGCCGCGAGCAGAAAGGCGCCCTCGAGTTCCGGCCGCTCGGCGGCAATCCGGGCCGCGGCAGCCGCCTTTTCGTTGGCCAGCCGGACAGCCAGCGCGCGGGGCAGCTCGCCCTTGTTGGGGGTTTCGTCGAGGTCTGCGGGGATCAAGGCGTCCGGATCGAGCCCGATCTGCTGCAGCAGCTCAAGCCTGCGGACCGAGGCCGAGGCCAGAATCAGTTTTGGCCGCCAGGGTTTGCTCTCGCCGCTCACGGCCGCTGCTCGATTTACTTGAAACGATAGGTGATGCGACCCTTGGTCAGGTCGTAGGGAGTCATTTCGACGAGGACCTTGTCGCCGGTCAAGACACGGATGCGGTTCTTGCGCATCTTTCCGGCCGTATGTGCGATGATCTCGTGGTCATTCTCGAGCTTGACCCTGAAGGTCGCATTCGGGAGCAATTCGGTAATCACGCCCGGAAACTCGAGCAATTCTTCTTTCGACATTTGATTCCTTCTGCTGAAGCCCCAAATCACAATGATTTTGGATCGGACCGATCCAAAATCATTGTGATCGATTCCAACACGTTAGAGCGGGATTTTGCGAAAAACCGCTCACACTTTTTCGTATCCCGCTCGGCGGCTTCGTGACGCGAGGCGCGGACCCTAATCGAGAACGCCGCATTTGTGAACTGCCGCGGCAGAGGCTCTACGCGGCTTTGTCGCCCCCGGCCGCGCTCGCGGAAGCTGCAAAGGCCTTATATTTGAGGACGGCGAAAGGGATAGTGGCGAGATAGCCGAGGCTGAGGCAGGCCAGCATTTCCATGGGGAAAGTCGCCAGCAGCAAGACGACCGCCGCAATGGCGAACAGGACGACGATCACATATTCACGCGGAATCCGGCCGATCTTCTTGACCGAGAAATGCGGGATGCGGCTCGCCATCAGAAAGGCGATAAACAGCACATAGCCAATCTCGAAGGGCGCGAGGGCGCGTGTCGGCGCCAGCGCCAGAAAGGAAAAGTTGAGATAGAGCGGCAGCAGCGCAAGTACGGCGCCGGCCGGGGCCGGCATGCCGGTGAAAAAATGACCCTCCCAAGCCGGCGGGTTGGGATCGTCGAGCGAGACATTGAACCGGGCGAGCCGCAGCGCGCAGGCAATGGCGAAGACGAGCGCCGCAAACCAGCCAAGGCTCTTCACCTGATGCAGATTCCACATGTAGAGGATGAGGGCCGGCGCGACGCCGAAATCGACGAAATCCGCCAGCGAGTCGAGTTCCGCGCCAAAGCGCGACGTGCCGCGTAGAGCCCGCGCCAGACGCCCGTCAAGACCATCGAGAATGGCGGCGATGATGACGACGAGGACGGCGATCTGGAACTGCCCTTCGACGGCGAAGCGTATGCCGGTGAGCCCCATCGATAGAGCGAGCAGCGTGACAAGGTTCGGCAGGATGATGCGCAACGGCACCGGCCGGATGCGGCGCCCGCGCACGAGGCCAAGGCGGCGCTCGCCCTGTGCGCCGGCGCCCGGCTCGGCCGCAGTTTCCGAATGGACCGAAAATCGTCTCGGCAAAGGATCGCTCATTCGCGCCTTCTTAAAGCAAATCGCCGCGCGCGGAAATCGCCGCGAGCAAGGCTTTTAATCCGTCGCGAAGCGGCGCGGCGGCGCGGCGGCGTTGAAATCGGCAAGGATCGTCTCGCCAGCCAGGGCGTGCGCCCCGACGGCCACAAGCGCCCGCGCCCCATGCGGCAAATAAACATCGACGCGCGAACCGAAGCGGATCAGGCCAAAACGCTCGCCGGCTTCAAGGCTGTCGCCCTGGGAGACGAAACAGACAATCCGCCGCGCGATGAGACCGGCGATCTGGACGACGCCGATCCGCCCGGCGGCGGTATCGACCGTGAGGCCGTTGCGCTCGTTGTCCTCGCTCGCCTTGTCGAGATCGGCATTGAGGAAAAGGCCCGGCCGATAGGCGATCTTGGCGACGCGCCCGGCCATCGGCGCGCGGTTCACGTGAACGTCGAAGACGGACATGAAAATCGAAATGCGCAGCAAGGGTTCGGCGCCAAGCCCCAGTTCCGGCGGCGGCGCGGCCGGGCCGACAGCCGAAACGAGGCCATCCGCCGGCGAGACGACAAGCCCCTCCTCCAGCGGCGTCACCCGCGGCGGATCGCGGAAGAAATAGGCGCACCAGATGGTCAGCACCAGGCCGACCCAGAACAGAGGATCGTAGATCCAGCCGAGAACCAGAGTGACCACCGCGAAGATCGCGATGAACTTGTAGCCTTCGGGATGGATCGGCGGGATTTGCTTACGGATCGAATCGATGACGCTCATTAATTTTCACGTCGCATGATCTTGTTGGAAAAGTCTGCATCTCTTCGGGTCATGCTTTACCCTAGAGCAACGTCGGCGTCATCTTCGTCGTAAGAGCGCGGCTCAAGCTCGACCTCATCGGCCTGCGCCGCGTGCGGCGCAACCGTTTCTTCTTGCGCAGCGCGGCGCAAGACCTCCTCGGCCCGGCGCACCTCATTCTGCCGGTTCCACATCGCGGCATAGACGCCGTTGTGGATCAGCAGCGCGGCATGGGATCCGCGCTCGACGATCCGTCCGTGGTCGAGCACGAGGATTTCGTCGGCGTTGACGACGGTCGAAAGCCGATGGGCAATGACGAGCGTCGTGCGGCCCTTCGAGACGCGATCGAGCGCATCCTGGATTTCGCCCTCGGTAAAGCTGTCGAGCGCCGAGGTGGCTTCGTCGAGGACGAGGATCGGCGGTGCCTTGAGGATGGTGCGGGCGATGGCGACGCGCTGCTTCTCGCCACCCGAAAGTTTCAGCCCGCGCTCGCCGACCTGCGCGCCGTAACCGCCGGGCACGCTCTCGATGAAGTGGTCTATCTGCGCCAGCCGCGCCGCCTCGTGCACTTCGGCGTCCGTCGCATCGGCGCGGCCGTAGCGAATGTTGTAGCCGATCGTGTCGTTGAACAGCACCGTGTCCTGCGGGACCATGCCGATCGCCGCACGCAGGGATTGCTGCGTCACCGCGTCGATGTTCTGGCCATCGATGGTGATCGCGCCGGAGGCCGGCTCGTAGAAGCGGAAGATGAGCCGCGAGATGGTCGATTTGCCGGCGCCGGAGGGACCGACAATGGCGAGCGTCTTGCCCGGCGGCACGTCGAAGCTGATGCCCTTCAAAATCTCGCGCTCTGGATCATAGGAGAAATGGACGTTGTCGAAGCGCAGATGGCCGCCATCGACGGCGAGCGGCCTGGCGCCTGGCCGGTCGGCGATCTCAGGGTCCTTGCCGAGAATATCGAACATCATTTCGAGATCGATCGTTGCCTGGCGGATGTCGCGATAGATCGAGCCGAGGAAGTTGAGCGGCTGATAGAGCTGAATCATCATCGCGTTGATGAGGACGAAATCGCCGACGCTGTTGCGCCCGGCGCGTATGCCGGCGATGCTCAGCGCCATGACCGCCGTAAGCCCCAGCGAAAAAATCACCGCCTGGCCGAAATTCAGAAAGGTCAGCGACGTATAGGATTTCGTGCTGGTTACTTCATAGCGCGCCATGGACTTGTCATAGCGCGCGGCCTCGCGTGCCTCGGCGCCGAAATATTTCACCGTCTCGTAATTCAGGAGAGAGTCGAGCGCTTTGGTGTTGGCATCGACATCGCTCTCGTTCATCGTCCGGCGGATGTTGATGCGCCAGTTGGTGGCGGTGAAGGTGAAGGCCATATAGGCCGCGATCATGATCGCGACCGACAGCGTATAGCGCCAGTCGAACTGAAAGAGGAAGACAGCGAGGATCAGCAGGAATTCGACCGCCGTGGGTGCGGCGACGAGGACGACCGTCCGCACGATCGTCTCGATCGCGTCGCGCCCACGTTCCAGAATCCGGGTCAGCCCGCCGATGCGCCGCTCCAGATGAAAGCGCAGCGACAAAAGGTGAAGGTGGACGAAGACATCGTTGGCGAGCCGGCGCACCGCATTCATGGCAACGGCGGCGAAGACCGCATCGCGGGCCTGGGTCAGGGCCGCCATCGCGACGCGCAGCAGGCCGTAGAGCAAGGTCAGCGCCAGCGGCCCGGCGACGAAGCCGAATATATGATGCGCGGCGGAATGGCCGACCAGCCCGTCGGTCGCCCATTTGAACGCATAAGGAACGGCGACGGTGACAAGCTTGCCAATCAGCAGCAGAGCGAGGGTCGCGAACATCCGCCATAGCAGATCGCGCCGGCCGCTCGGCCAGACATAGGGCCAAAGCTTCGCCCATGTCGCGGTGGCACGCGCCGCAAATGGCGGCCGCATCTGCGGTTTCGCGAGCGAATCGGGAGTTTTCTGTAGCATGTCTCTCTTTTGACGGATGGCGCGCGCGGCCTGTTTCGAGCCTTTGCTCTCCATATAGGCAGCCGCGCTCGAAACCCCAGGCAGGTTCGCGAAAGCTCGCGGCCGAGCGCCGCTATCGCCTCTCTATTGCGTCTTTGGCATGACGAAGACCTGGCCCGGATAGATCAGGTCGGGGTCGCGGATTTGCGAGGCATTGGCCTCGTAGATCGAGGTATAGCGCATGCCATGACCCAACAGCTTGCGGCTGATCCGCCACAGGCTGTCGCCGCGCGCGACCGTGGCCGTATCGACACGCGGCACGATGGCATCATTGACTGAAGCGGCAGCGGGGGGAGTTACGGCGTTGCTGGCCATTTCCTGAACCGGCGCTTGCTGAACCGGCGCTTGCGCGGCGGCGGGCGCCGCAGCGGCTGCGGACGGCGTGCTTACCGGGGCGAGAACCGGGACATCGAAGTTGACTTCGGCGCGGGCGATGACTTTTTCGCCGGTATCGAGCGCATCGGCGCGCGCAACATAGCGGCCGGGTGCAAGCCCCTTCTTGACCGTCAGCGACCAGTGCCCGTCCTTCGCCGCCGTCACCGCCGTAAGCGGCGCGCCATTGAGGTAGATGCGCACACGTTCGCCCGGGGGTGTCGCCGCGCCCGTCGCATAAAACCCGTCACGATCCACTTCGGTCGTCTTGAAACTCACCGAAGGCACCGGCGTCACCCCCGTAGCGTTAGCGGGCTTGGCCTCCGGCGGCGCGGCGGTATCGGCTAGCACCGCGCTTGGCTTGCCCGGCTCGGCGACGGCAACGACGAGATTCTTTTGCCCCTTGGCCGGCACCGAGACGGTGACAACCTGTCGCGACAGGCGCAACGGCTCGCCCGGCCGCTGGGCTTCCAGCGTCAGCTCATAATTGCCGGGCGCGAGGGGCGTCGGGACGATGACGAAATTACCGGCACCATCGGCGTCGATATTGGCGATCGCCTTACCGTTGAGGAGCAAGGCGACCTGATCGTTCGGCTGCCCGTGGCCGGCGACGACGGCATCGCCCGACGGCTCGACCCGAACGGTGTCGAATTGCGGCGGTGCCGGCTCCAGGGCGGCTGCGGGCCGCGCCACCGGCCCCTCGGGTGGGATCGCGGCCTCGTCGATCTGTTGCTGTGGCTTTGCGGGCTCGACCTGCGCCGGCGGCACGGTGAGCGTGGCGGCCTCCGGCGCGTGGCCTGATGGCGGGACTATGCCGGCGATTGGCAGCGGCTGCGACACTGGAGTCTGAAGGAGATGCGCGCGCCAAGCCAGGGCCGCGCCGACAGCCACGACGGCGGCGCCCAAGAGAAGAGCCACAAACTGCGAACGCTTCATCGGCAGTGTCCTCCCGACGGATACTTTGTCCGTCCCCCTTTGTTCGCCCATTTAACGCCTTTCTGCGAATAGGGAAGCGAAATCGGAGCTTTAGAACCGAACGTAAAAACTGTTCAGCAGTTTTTTATCCGCGCCCTGCGCCAACTCTTGCGAAAGGTTCAGGCCGCCCGATTTCCGCGCCAGATTTGTATTTTATGGGAACTCCTTGACCCATCCCAGCATGAGGACGACAAGCGCGGCATGACCAATATCGACCTGGAAGATTCCTCCCTCATCGCGCCGACCGCGGGCCTCATCCGCAACGTCTGCGTCTATTGCGGCTCCTCGCAAGGGGCCGAGCCGCTCTATATCGAGGCGGCCGCCCAATTCGGACGTGTTCTTGCTGCAGCGCATATCGGGCTCGTCTATGGCGGCGGCAATACCGGCCTGATGGGCGCGATCGCCCGCTCCGCCCTCGCCCACGGCGGCTTTGTGACCGGCATCATCCCGCAATTTCTGACTGACCGCGAAGTTGCGCTTGAAGAGGCACAGAACCTGATCGTCGTGCCCGACATGCACAAGCGCAAGCAATTGATGTTCGAGAAGGCCGATGCCTTCGTTGCCCTGCCCGGCGGCGTCGGCACGCTGGAGGAACTCGTCGAACAGCTCACCTGGGTACAGCTCGAACGTCACACGAAGCCGGTGCTCCTCGCCGACATCGGCGGGTTCTGGCGTCCCCTGCTCGATCTCTTCGCCCATATGCGCGCGCACCGGCTCATCCAGTCGAACTTCGAAGTGCGCTATCTCGTTGCCGAAGCCGTCGACGATATTCTGCCGATGCTCGAAGCGGCGGCGGGACGCGCAGCCGTCCTTGGCCGCACCAAGACCTCCATCGATCCGCGGCTGTGAAACCCGTCCATGTCATCGGCGCGGGTCTGGCAGGCTCGGAAGCCGCCTGGCAGATCGCCCGCCTCGGCCTGCCGGTGGTGCTGCACGAAATGCGCCCGGCGCGAACGACGCCCGCGCACCAGAGCGGCGACTTCGCCGAACTCGTCTGCTCGAATTCCTTCCGCGCCGACGATCCGCAAACGAGCGCCATCGGCATCCTGCATCGCGAGATGCGGCGGCTCGACTCGCTCATCCTCGCCGCCGCCGATGCGCATAAGGTGCCGGCGGGCGGCGCGCTCGCGGTCGACCGCGAAGGCTTCGCGCAGCATGTGACCCAGCAGCTTGAGGCCAATCCGCAGGTGAGCATCGTCCGTGACGAGATCGCGGGCCTGCCGCCGGCCAATTGGGATCAGGTGATTATCGCCACCGGCCCGCTCACCTCCCCGGCGCTGGCCGAAGCGATCCGCGGCCTGACCGGCGAAGCCGACCTCGCCTTTTTCGACGCGATCGCGCCCATCGTCGAGCGCGAGACGATCGACATGACCAAAGCCTGGTTTCAGTCGCGCTACGACCGCGTCGGGCCGGAAGGCGACGGCGCCGACTACATCAATTGTCCGCTCTCGCGCGAACATTATGAAGCCTTCATCGATGGCCTCATCGCGGGCGAGAAGACCGCTTTCAAGGAATTCGAGGGCACGCCCTATTTCGACGGCTGCCTGCCGATAGAGGTCATGGCCGAGCGCGGCCGCGAGACCTTGCGGTACGGACCGATGAAGCCCTTCGGCCTCACCAATCCGCATGAGCCCGGCAAAAAGCCCTATGCCGTCGTGCAATTGCGCCAAGACAACAGGCTCGGCACTTTGTTCAACATGGTCGGCTTCCAGACCAAGCTGAAACATGCCGGGCAAGTGGCGCTCTTCCGCACTATCCCCGGCCTCGAAAACGCGAATTTCGTGCGGCTCGGCGGGCTGCATCGCAATTCCTTCCTCAATTCGCCGAAAGTGCTCGACGCGCGATTGCGGCTCAAAGCCGAACCGCGGCTGCGCTTCGCCGGTCAGATCACCGGTTGCGAGGGCTATGTGGAAAGCGCCGCCGTCGGCCTGCTTGCCGGGCGGCTTGCCGCCGCCGAGCGTCTCGATCTGCCGCTTGAAGCGCCGCCGCCGACCACTGCGCTTGGCGCGCTCATCAATCACATCACCGGCGGCCACATTGAAGTCATCGATGCGGGCCGCGCCTCATTCCAGCCGATGAATGCCAATTTCGGCCTGCTTCCACCGCTGGCCGAAGCGGTCACAGCCGAGAGCGGCAAGCGCCTGCGCGGACCGGAAAAAGCCGCCGCGAGGAAGCGCGTGCTCAGCGCCCGTGCAGCGGCCGATCTCGAAACCTGGAACGCGGCGTGGCTTAGCAGTAGCGCACATCGCGCGGCGGAATGAGGGAGAGCGCGGGTACGTATAGCAAGAGCGCGCTTGCCTCGACTTTGCCGTGAGTCAGCATTAAACACCCCAGCGCGAACTTGAGCCTTTGGCCAGTATTGGCGATGCCGCAGAGCCCTGATTTTTCCAGCGCACGAATTGACGATGCCCTGCGTTTCAGCTTCGCCGGAAGCTGGACCATCGATGGCGCGCGGGCGCTTCAGGACAAAGTCGAAGCCCTCATCACAGAGGCGCGCGGCGCGGCGCAGGCAGTCTTCGATCTCGGCGAGGTCGAACGGCTCGATACGTCCGGCGCCTTTCTCATCGACCGGACGCGGCAGGATCTGCGCGACTGGGGCATCGAAACGCGGTTCGAGCGCGTGCGGCCCGAATTTCAAATCCTTTTGTCGGAAGCGCGCTACCGGACCTTTCCCGAACTCCCGCAGAAGCGCAAGAACCTCGGCTTCGAGATTGCCGCCGATGTCGGCGAAAGCCTCGTCACGACCGGACGCGACATTTTCAATGCGACCTCGTTTTTCGGCGAGGTGATCGCCAGTCTCGGCCGCACGCTGCTGACGCCGTCGCGCTTTCGCGGCAACTCGGTCATCTTCCATTTCGAGAATTTCGCCTTCCGCAGCTTGCCGATCATCGCGCTGATCAATTTCCTCGTCGGCGGCAT
Organism: Methylovirgula ligni; assembly: GCF_004135935.1. Taxonomy (NCBI): domain Bacteria; kingdom Pseudomonadati; phylum Pseudomonadota; class Alphaproteobacteria; order Hyphomicrobiales; family Beijerinckiaceae; genus Methylovirgula; species Methylovirgula ligni. Next base: position 3,095,955 of record NZ_CP025086.1, read on the forward strand.
TGTCGCCCAGCGCGGCATCTATCTGCTGCAACGCTTCGGAGCGCCGACTTACGCCATCGATCTCGTCGGCATGTTGACGATGCGCGAGCTAGGCGTGTTGCTGACCTCGATCATGATCGCCGGCCGCTCCGGCTCCGCCATTACGGCCGAACTCGGCGCGATGAAGATGCGCGAAGAGATCGACGCGCTGCATGTGATGGGTTTGCAGCCGATCGAGGTTCTGGTCGTGCCGCGGCTCATCGCGCTGATCCTGGCGCTGCCGGCGCTCACCATCGTCGCCAATACGGCCGCGCTCTTCGGCGGTATGCTGGTCGCATGGGGCTATGGCGGCATCACGCCGGAGAATTTCCTCACGCATTTGCAGAACGCGGTCGATACGAGCGATTTCTGGGTCGGCATCATCAAGGCGCCTTTCATGGCGCTCGTCATCGGTCTCATCGCTTCGACCGAGGGCTTCAATGTCACCGGCTCGGCAGAATCGCTCGGCCGGCAGGTGACGGCCTCGGTAGTCAAATCGATCTTCATGGTCATCGTCGTGGATGGCATCTTTTCCATCTTCTTCAGCTCGATCCGGTTCTGAGCATGGCCGAGATTGTTCTCCCCGCTCCCCTGCAAACCGAGACCAGCACGCCGCTCGTGATCAAGGTGCGCGACCTTTCCGTCTCTTTCGGGGACAAGATCATCCTCGACGGTCTCGACCTTGATGTCCGCAAGGGCGAAGTGATGGGTTTTGTCGGCGGCTCCGGGATGGGCAAATCGGTTTTGACCCGCACCATTCTCGGCCTGACGCCGAAGCAACGCGGCTTGATCGAAGTCTTCGGCGCCGATCTCGACACGCTCGATCTGGCGACCCGCAAACGGCTTGAGCGGCGTTTCGGCGTCATGTTCCAGATGGGCGCATTGTTCTCCGGTCTCACGGTGAAGCAGAATGTGCAATTGCCACTGCGCGAGCATTTGCGGCTAACAGGGCGCCTCGCCGACGAACTCGCCATGCTGAAGATCGAGCTTGTCGGTCTGGAACCCGACGCCGCGGACAAATATCCTTCCGAATTGTCCGGCGGCATGATCAAACGCGCGGCTTTGGCGCGCGCGCTGGCGCTTGACCCGGAACTGGTGTTTCTCGACGAGCCCACCTCCGGCCTCGACCCGATCGGCGCCGCCGAATTCGACGAATTGATCGCCACGTTGCAGAAGACCCTCGGCCTCACCGTCTTCATGGTCACGCACGATCTCGACAGCCTTTACGCGGTCTGCGACCGTGTCGCCGCCCTGGCCGATGGCAAAGTGATCGCGACGGGGCCGATCAGCACCATGCTGGCCTCGGAGCATCCGTGGCTGCGCAATTATTTCCACGGCAAGCGTGCCCGGCAGGCGGACGCGGCCTCGCGACCGCAGGTGCGCGCGGCGCCCCTGCCGTTGCGTTGAAGAACGAGGATTCATGGAAACGCGGGCCCATTACGCTCTGATCGGCGCCTTTACCCTGGCGATCGTCGCGATCGGATTCTTTACCGTCTATTGGCTTTCGGGAACCAGCCAGCCGCAGGGCACGCATACCTACAAGGTGATCTTTACCGGCTCGATTGCCGGCCTCGGACGCGGCGGCTTCGTACTCTTCAACGGCGTGCGCGTCGGCGAGGTCACCGAGATCAACCTGATGCCGCAAGACCCCGCGCATGTCTACGCATTGATCAACGTCGATGCGCGCGTGCCGGTGCGCGCCGACACCAAGGCGCGCCTCGAATCGAGTGGTTTCACCGGCGTGCAATCCGTCGCGCTCTCGGGCGGCGACGTCAATGCGCCGTTACTGCCGAAGCCGGCGAACGGGCCGCCGGTCATCATCGCCGAACACTCCAACTTTCAGGATTTGATGGAAGCCGCGCGTTCGATCACCGGGCAGGCCTCCGACCTGCTGACCAAGGCGAACAAGCTGCTCGACGACAATTCGGCGCCGCTCAACGCCTCGATCAAGAATATAGAGAAGTTCTCCGACGCGCTCGCCGCGAATTCGGACGGCGTGAAGCAATTCCTCTCCGCGATGACAGAGGTCGGCAAGGAAATCGGCCCCCTTTCCGCGAAACTGGCGACGCTCGCGGACGACAGCGACCATGTCGTGAAAGCCATCGACCCCAATCAGGTCAAGTCGATGATCAACGACCTGTCCGAGCTTTCCGCGAAGCTCAACAAGGCCGCCGACAAGGTCGACACCGTGCTGACCAGCCTCAACGGCTTCTTCAAGACGACGGATTCGAAGGGCGCCTTCGAGGAGGTCGCCGAAGCGGCGAAATCGATCCACACGCTGGCGGATAACCTCGATACGCGCACCAAGGAATTGACCGCCAACCTCAATCATTTCAGCAGCACCGGCCTGCATCAGTATGAGGGCCTCGCGGTCGATGGCCGCAAGACCCTGCAGGACCTCGACGTGGTCATCAGGTCCATCCAGGAAAACCCACAGCAATTCATCTTCGGCAAGAAAGCCCATTAGGGCGACTCGAAATGTACGTAAAATCAATGTCATAAGTTGCCGCTATGGGGCGGCACGCGATCGTGTGCATGGTGGAGCCGGCTGCTTCAGGTCACCTCTCGCAAATTCGCAATCAACAACGTAGGATTGCCGCGCGCGACACGGGGGCGGCAAAATTGACCGGCAGCGAGGAGGTTCATGCATGTTTAACTTGAGTGATATTCTGCAAAGTGCGCAGGGCGGCCAGGCGATCGACAACATTGCTCAGCGCTTCGGCCTTTCGCCGGAGCAGGCGCAAGCGGCCGTTCAGGCCTTGATCCCCGCCATTTCCGCCGGCCTGACCAAGGCCGCCACCAACCCCAGCACGCTCGGCTCGGTCATCTCGGCCGCGACCGATAGCGCCCATCAAGCGTCCTTCAACAATACGAGCGCGACACCATCGCCGGACGCGACCCAGAAAAGCAGCGATACGCTGTCGCAAATCCTCGGCTCCAATCACATCGTTCAACAAATCGTGGAACGAGCCTCGGCGGCGACCGGCATTCGCCCCGACGTTCTCCTGCAAATCCTGCCGGTTGTGGCCTCCCTTGCGATCGGCGGCCTGGCAGCCTCGCTCCGCAATCAGGGGCTCAGCGGGGCTTTGGGCCAATTGGCGAGCGCGGCAGAACAGGGCAATCTCGGCTCGATCCTCGGCGGCGCGACGGGGTCGGCGAGTGGCACGAGCGCCAGCAGCGGCGGCGGCCTTCTCGGCACGCTGACGAACATCCTGAGCAGTTTCCTCGGAGGCGGCGGAGCTGGTAATGCCCCGGCTGGCGCCGCTCCGGCGAATTCCTCGCTCGGCTCCGCGCTTAGCTCGCTGACGAGTATGTTCCAGACCGGCAATCTGCCGGCGAACATCTCGCAATCGGGCTTGCAGGACGAGATCGGCAAGATTCTCAACAGCAACCGCTGAACCTGCGGCCGGCGCGCTCTGGAATGCGGAAGCTGCGGAGCGCGCCGCCCTAGGACAAATTCGAGCTGATCGGGCCGTAGAATTTGCTCTGCAGCGCCACGCCAACGGCGCGCACCGCGGCGACGATGACGACCGAAATGACGCAGCCGATCAAAGCATATTCGATCGAGGTGGCCGCGCACTCGTCTCGTATAAACCGCCGAATCAAATTCATAGAGCTCTCCCTCCTCCACTCTGCCGGGGAGCCATGGAAAAAATATTAAGCGGCCGTTCTCAAACTTATAGGTTCCCGAGATAACTCGCCCATCTTCGCGGCAGCGCCTCTGGCCGGCTTGGACAAAATGCGGTGACACTCCCATTGCAGGCCGATCCGGCTGCGCTTATTTTGCGATGCGCTGCAGGGGGAGCGGGCGACCCCTCATGGCTGATGTAGAAACTGAGAGATAATACGCAGAGAGCTGACATATCTACATAATATAAGTCTCGCGACGTCTTCCGGATGCACCTGACCGAGTCCATCCCCTCCCGCGCAACAGATCAACGAAAGCAAAGCATTTCATGGCCCGCGACGTTTCCGATCCGACGCCCGTTACGTCGCGCGATCAGCTTGTTGCCTGGAGTGAAGCCGGCGCCAGGCCGCCGGCAGAATTTCGCATCGGCACCGAACATGAAAAGCTTCCCTTCTATCGCGCGGACTTGCGTCCGGTGCCTTATGCCGGCCGCGGCGCGCAGGGCGGTATCCGCGCTTTGCTCGAAGGCATGCAGCGCGAACTCGGCTGGGCGCCGATCATCGAGGAGGGCCATATCATTGGCCTTTACGACGAGGCCAATGGCGCCATCTCGCTCGAGCCCGGCGGCCAGTTCGAGCTTTCGGGCGCTCCGCGCCCCAACGCGCATGCGACCAAGGCGGAATTCGACTGGTATTTCGCCGCCCTGAGGAAAGTCTCCGCCCCCCTTGGCATCGGCTTCCTCGATCTCGGCATGAGCCCGAAGCGGACGCGCGCCGAGGCGCCGATGATGCCGAAGCAGCGCTACGAGATCATGGCCCGCTACATGCCGAAGGTCGGCACGCTCGGCCTCGACATGATGTTCCGCACCTGCACGGTGCAGACGAATTTCGATTTTTCCAGCGAAGCCGACATGGTGAAGAAGCTGCGCGTCGCGCTCGCGCTGCAGCCCGTGATTACCGCCCTCTTCGCCAATTCACCCTTCACCGACGGCAAGCTCAACGGCTATCTGTCGATGCGTTCGGAAATCTGGCGCCACACAGACGCGGCGCGCACCGGCATGCTGCCTTTTGCCTTCGAGCCCGGCATGGGCTTTGAGCGCTATGTCGATTACGCGCTCGATGTGCCGATGTATTTCGTCAAACGCGGCGAGCGCTATCACGATGTCGCCGGCGCGAGCTTCCGCGATCTCCTGGCCGGCCGGCTCGCGGCTCTGCCCGGCGAGCACGCCACGCTGGCGGACTGGGCCAACCATCTCTCGACGATCTTCCCCGAGGTGCGGCTGAAGCGCTATCTTGAGATGCGCGGCGCCGATGCGGGGCCTCAGACATTCCTGACCGCCCTTCCGGCGCTCTGTCTCGGGCTCTTCTACGACACGCAAGCGCTCGATAGCGCCTGGGAGATCGTCAAGGGATGGAGCGCCGCCGAGCGCGAGGCTCTGCGCGCGGAGGTGCCGCGTCTCGGCCTCGCGGCCAAGATCGCCGACCGCCCGTTGCGGGAGATTGCGCAAGAGGTTCTGGCGCTCGTGCGCGGCGGTCTTGCGCGACGCGCCATCCGCGACGAGAAGGGCCAAGATGAAACCGTCTTCCTGCAACCGCTTGAAGCTGTCGCATCGGGCAAAAGCCAGGCGGAGAGTCTGATCCACTTGTTCAAGACGAAGTGGAACACGAGCGTCGATCCGGCTTTTACGGAATGCGCCTTCTAGGCCTGACACGTCGTCGCGCGCCGAAGCCGAAGCAATCCTGCGCCTTCAGAAAACTCTAGCGATACGATTCTTCCGTCGTATCGACGCGCATATGGCGCGGCTCGACGATATCCGAGTAGCCCCCGCCATCGCTGCGTAGCGCGGCGGAAGTCGCAGCAGCGCCGAAGTGGTTGGCGCTGAAATGATAATCTGCGACAGGCTCGCCGAACTGCACGCGGACATGGCCGCCGATACGCACGCAGCTATGCGTCCCCTCGACAAGGGCGAAGTCGGGCCCGTAGGCCGCGCAGGGGCCGAAGGCGAAAGCCGGGGTGACGAAAACAGAAAACAACAAACTCGAACCGACGCAGACCAAGCCAATAGGAAGGCGCGTATGATCTGACATGAGTTGTCCCATCAATGGATCGCCGGGCTGCATTTCAGCCCCGGCAATCTCTTCCAGCGGCGACCGCGATACGCATCGATCGACCGCTTTGCATCAAACTCTCTATGGCTGTGGTTAAGGGCAGTTTGAGGCAATATCGTGGAGATGCGCGCGATCTCGTGAACGCACAATGTCGCGAATGCAGCTAGCGCCAATCGCCGAGGGCTGCCTGGACGAGCGCCAAAGCCGCGACGGCCGCTGTGTCGGCCCGCAAGATCCGGGGGCCGAGCGAGATTTGCACGACATGCGGCAGGGCCAGCAGCGCCGCGCGCTCCGCCGCATCGAAACCGCCCTCCGGCCCGATCAACACCGCAAGCGGCAGGCGATGTTTTGCGGCTGCCGACAGAGCCGCGAGTGGGTCTTGCACCGGCGCCTCCTCATCGCAGAAGATCAGCAGCCGCTCCGCCGGCCACGCCGCAAGCGCAGCCTCCAATTTCAGCGGCGCGGCGACCTCCGGCACGGCGAGGATGCCGCATTGCTCGGCCGCCTCGATGACATTGGCCTGCATGCGCCCGGCGTTGAGACGCTCCGCCTGTGTGTAACGGGTCAGGACCGGCTGGAGCCGGCTCACCCCCATTTCGACGGCTTTTTGCACCACATAGTCGAGCCGCGTGTGTTTTAGCGGCGCGAAGAGATAGTGAAGATCGCCCGGCGGCTCCTGCACACGTGTCTGGGTGCGCACGATCAGGTTCGTTTGCTTGCGGCCGCCCGGCGCCAGCGCTGCCCGCCACTCCCCGTCCCGACCATTGAAAACAAGGAGTTCCGCGCCATCGGAAAGACGCAATACGTTGCGCAGATAATGCGCCTGGGGCGCCGGCAGGCTGATCAGCGCCTCGGCCGCGAGCGGCGCCTCAACGAACAGGCGCCGGGTCGTGAAGTCGTAGCGTGTCATTCACCCTCCGTCATCGGGCGCTTGCCCCTTGCGAGGGGATTTTGCTATGAGACCAACATCTTACAGTCAAAGACATTTTACGGGGTAAGCGATGATCGAGCTTTTCCGAACCCGCGGGACGGCTCTGGCCCTTGCCGGGCTAGCCTTTACGGCAGTGGCGGCGCCGCTGACTTTCTCCCTTTCGCTCGGCTTGAGCCAACCCGCCAAGGCCGCCGAATGCAGCGAGGATATCGGCAATCTGTCCAAGAAGCGCATGGACATCATCCAGGCGCTGAACAAGCTGGCCAAAACCTCCGCCAAAGGCCAGCTTGATCCGGCGCTCTCCTGCCCGAAGTTCCGCGCCCTCGCCGAGGCCGAAAAAGCGCTGCTCGATTATCTAAGCAAGAACAAGGATTGGTGCACCGTCCCCGACGAAGCGATCATGACTCTCGGCAAGAGCTACAGTCATTCGAAGGAAATCGCGGGCAAGGCGTGCGCCTTCGCCGCCCAGGAAAAGAAAAACCAGGAATCGGGAGGCGACTCGCTGCTCGGCGGCCAGAAACTACCCGCCGGACCTCTATGAATTCATCGCCCAGCGCCAGCCTGCCCGACGCCGCCGGGCTCTCTCTGCTTCGCTATGCGCCGCCGAGCTGGCAGCCCTATATCCAGCTCGCGCGGCTCGACCGGCCGATCGGCTGGTGGTTGCTTCTGCTGCCGTGCTGGTGGGCCTCGCTGCTCGCCAGCAATGTGAAACATGCGCCGCCCAATTTCTGGCATCTCGCGCTGTTCCTGATCGGCGCGGTGGCGATGCGCGGGGCCGGCACGACCTATAACGACATCCTCGATCGCAACATCGACGCCAAAGTCGAGCGCACCCGCAATCGGCCGCTCGCCTCGGGCCGCATCAGCGGGCGCGCGGCGGCGCTGTTTCTGGGCGCGCAAGTGCTGGTGGGGCTGGCGGTTCTCCTCTGCTTCAACGGTTTCACCATCGCATTGGCGCCCGCCTCGCTCGCCATCGTCGCCGTCTACCCGTTGATGAAGCGCGTCACTTTCTGGCCGCAGGCGGTGCTGGGCCTCGCCTTCGCCTTCGGAGCATTGGTCGGCTGGGCGGCGGAAATGGCGAGCCTCACGTGGCCGGCTGTCTTCCTCTATGCGGGCGGCATCTGCTGGACGATCGGCTACGATACGATCTATGCACTGCAGGATATTGAGGACGATCTGATCGCCGGGGTGAAATCGACCGCTCTGCGGTTCGGCAGCCGCGTGCGCGAGGCGGTCGGCCTGTTCTATGTCGTCGCCTTCGGCTTGATCGGCGTCGCGCTTTTTACCGCTGGCGCCGCGCGCGGATGGGCGCTTGTCGGCTGGCTCGGCCTCGGCGCGCATTTCCTCTGGCAGATTGTCCGCCTCGATCCGGCCGACCCCCGCTCGGCGCTCAGAGTCTTTCGCTCAAATCGCGATGCCGGATTGATTTTCGCCGCGGGCCTTGCCGTGCAGGCCTTGCTCTAGGCGATCTTCGCCTTGCACGGCGTTATTCCCGGCAGGTTATTCGCGGCACGTGATGATGAAGGAATTCGGGTCGAGCTTCAGCGGCTTGGCGCCGGCGGTCGCGCCGGTCACGTCCGAAGCCGGGCCATAGGCGATCGGCGCAGCCAGGCCATGCGCCTCGCACCAAGCCGAAGCGACGACCTCGCCGCAGGCCTTATCCTTGCCGAGACAATCGCGCGTGCCGTAGCCGTCGTCGGCGGGGATGACGAAAGTCTGGCTGGCAAAAGCTTGCTTGGTGCCCGCGGCGCGGGCCTCGGTGCGCATCGCTGCCAGGGCGATCAGCCCAGCCAGAATCGACAGACCGAGCGGCAATATCCGCCGGTAATCGCGCACGATAAACGTCATTACGCCCCCCAAATGACCTGAGCGCATGACTGGTACCCCGCGTCCGCGCGTGCGAAGTGCAGGAATCGAAAATCCGGCACGCCAGCCATTTTTGGCCGAGCGCCTCTAAAATTTGGTTAAGCTTTCCCCTCGGAACGCCTTGACCCCAATTCGCTTCTCAAGCATGGTCCCGGGCATGATGTGCTCTTATATCCGTCCCTGCCGGATTATTATTCGCTAGCCTCGCGCTGGCCGGAGCCGTCTCGTCCTCATCCCGAGTTCAGAACAGTCCTCCCCGGCCAGCCAAGGCTGCTGAAGGGAAGCTATGTCTTTGCAGCTCTACAATACGCTGACACGGCAGAAACAGGAGTTCGTCCCGCTCGATCCGGACAACGTGCGGATGTATGTCTGCGGGCCGACGGTCTATGACTTCGCCCATATCGGCAATGCCCGGCCGCTCATTGTCTTCGACGTGCTTTTCCGACTGCTGCGCCACCTTTATGGCGCGGAGCATGTCACCTATGTCCGCAACATCACCGACGTTGACGACAAGATCAACGCGCGCGCCGCCGAGCGCGGCATTTCGATCCGTGACCTGACCGAAGAGACGAATGCGATCTTCCAGGCCGATGCCGCGGCGCTCTACTGCCTTGAGCCGACGTTTCAGCCCCGCGCGACAGAGCATATCCATGCGATGATCGCGCTCATCGAGCGGCTGCTGCTGGCGCGTCACGCCTATGTCGCCGAGGGGCATGTGCTCTTCGACGTGCCGTCGATGCCAGATTACGGCAAGCTGTCGCGCCGGCCGCTTGACGAGATGATCGCGGGGGCGCGCGTCGAGGTCGCACCCTACAAGAAAAGCCCCACGGATTTCGTGCTGTGGAAGCCGTCCGCGCCGAACGAGCCGGGCTGGGAAAGCCCCTGGGGCTACGGCCGCCCCGGCTGGCATCTCGAATGTTCGGCGATGAGCTGGAAATATCTCGGCGAGATCTTCGACATCCACGGGGGCGGCATCGATCTCGTCTTCCCGCATCATGAGAACGAGATCGCCCAGACCTGCTCCGCCTTCGGCCACAAGACAATGGCCAACTACTGGCTGCACAACGGCTTCCTGCAGGTCGAAGGCCAGAAAATGTCGAAGAGCCTCGGCAATTTCCTCACCATCCGCCAGGCGCTGAAGGACTGGCCGGGCGAGGTCGTGCGCTTCAACATGCTCAAGGCGCATTATCGTCAGCCGATCGACTGGACGCTGTCGAGCCTCGACGAAAGCCAGCGCGAACTCGACAAGTTCTATCCGCTCGCCAAGCAATTCGCCGTCTCGGAAGCGACGCTGGCGCCGGAATTTCTCGCCCCGCTCGAAGACGATCTCAATACGCCCGAGGCGATCACCGTACTGCGCCGGCTTTACCGCGAGGCGCAGGAGGGCGACGTGGCGCTGGCGGGCACCCGCTTTGCCTCCTCCGGCCATTTTCTCGGCCTCTTTCAGTCCGAGCTTTCCGATTGGAACCCGGCGCCCATCCTCTTCGACAAAAGCCATGTCGAAAACCTGATCGAGGCGCGGCTCGCCGCGCGCCGGGCGAAGGACTGGGCCGAATCCGACCGCCTCCGCGACGAATTGATCAGCCTCGGCATCGTGCTGAAGGACAACAAGGACGGCACGACGAGCTGGGAGGTGAAGCGATGAGCACGGCCGCCAAGCCAGCGCTACGCCCGTTCCTGCCGCAGGATGCCGCCGCCGTCGCGCAAATCTTCCGCGACGCGATCGAGGATCTGACCCGGGACGATTACGACGAGGCGCAGCGCACCGCCTGGAGCGCGCGCGCCGATGACGAAGCGAGCTTCGCCAAGCGCCTCGCCGCGCAGACGACTTTGCTCGCCCTGCGCGAGGGCGAACCTGTGGGATTCGTCAGCCTCAAAGGCAACGACCTCCTCGATATGCTCTTTGTACGGCCGGAGGTGGCCGGCGAAGGCGTCGGCACCTTCCTCGCCAATGCGGCCGAGACGCTGGCGCGCGGCCGCGGCGCCAAAATCCTCAATGTCGATGCGAGCGACACCGCCCTGCCCTTTTTCGAGAAGCTCGGCTTCACGCCGCAGGCCCGGCAGAGCATCGCCCTCGACGGCGAATGGCTCGCCAATACGAAAATGGCCAAGGCGCTCGATGCGGGGGGCCAAAGCCGATGAGCCGCGAGCGCCTCTATCTTTACGACACGAGCCTGCGCGATGGGGCGCAGACGACGGGAGTCGATTTCTCGCTCGACGACAAACGCCGCATCGCCGCGTTGCTCGATGCCTTGGGCGTCGATTATATCGAGGGCGGATATCCCGGCGCCAATCCGCTCGACACGGAATTTTTTGTCAAGAAGCCAAAGTTCGCGCACGCGCGATTTTCCGCTTTCGGCATGATCCGCCGCACCGGCCGCTCGGCCTCGAACGATCCGGGTGTCGCCGCCCTGCTCGACGCCGAGGCCGATGCGATCTGCTATGTCGCCAAGGCCTGGGACTATCATGTCCGGGTCGCGCTCGGCACGACGCTGGAAGACAATCTCGCCGGCGTCGCGCAGTCCGTCGAACTCGCCGTGCAGCACGGGCGCGAGACCATGCTCGATTGCGAGCATTTCTTTGACGGCTACAAAGCCAATCCCGCTTACGCGCTGGACGTCGCGCGCACGGCTTATAAGGCCGGGGCGCGCTGGATCGTCCTTTGCGACACCAACGGCGGCACGCTGCCGCACGAGGTCGAGCGCATCGTCGGCGAAGTCGCGAAGCACATCCCGCATGACCGCCTCGGCATCCATGCGCATAACGACACCGAGAATGCCGTCGCCAATTCGCTGGCGGCGGTGCGTGCCGGGGCGCGGCAGATTCAGGGCACGTTGAACGGCCTCGGCGAGCGTTGCGGCAACGCCAATCTTGTCTCGATCATCCCGACTTTGCTGCTTAAGAAGGATTATGCCGAGGCTTATGATATCGGCGTGTCGCATCAGCAGCTCGCCGCGCTGACCAAGGTCAGCCACACGCTCGACGAATTGTTGAACCGCGCGCCGGACCGGCACCGGCCCTATGTCGGCGCCTCGGCCTTCGCAACCAAGGCGGGCATCCATGCCTCCGCGGTGATGAAGGACCCGGCGACCTACGAGCATATCGTGCCGGAGGCAGTCGGCAACCGGCGCCGCCTGCTTGTTTCCGGCCAGGCCGGGAAATCCAACATCCTGGCCGAACTCGAACGGCTTGGCGTCGCGCTCGACAAGAACGATCCCCGCCTCGCCCGCCTGCTCGAAGACGTGAAAGAGAAAGAGGCGCAGTTCTATGCCTATGAAGGCGCCGACGCCTCCTTCGAGCTGCTGGCGCGGCGCAGCCTTGGCACGGTGCCGGATTATTTCGAGGTCGAGCGGTTCAGCGTCAATGCCGAGCGCCGCCATAACGCCAAGGGCGAATACGTCACTGTCTCGGAAGCGGTGGTAAAGCTGCGCATCGGCGAGGACACGTCGATCTCGGTCGCGGAAGGCAACGGGCCGATCAACGCCCTCGACCTCGCGCTGCGCCGGGATCTCGGCAAATATCAGCCGTTCATCGAGGATCTCGAACTCGTCGATTATCGTGTCCGCGTCTTCCAGGGTGGCACCGATGCGGTGACGCGCGTGCTGATCGAATTCAGCGACGGCAGCGGCGAGAACTGGTCGACCGTCGGCGTCTCGGCCAATATCATCGACGCCTCGTTCCAGGCGCTGGTCGATGCGATCACCTACAAATTGCTGAAAGCCGGCGCGAAATAAATTCTCTCCGCAGGATAAGATCGGAGCATGAGCAGAGTGCGAGGGCCTTCCGCTTCATGCGCGCGGGTGATATGGAGCCATTAGCTTTATAGTTCGATCGATATTCACAATATTGATATTCTGACGATCTGAGTGATGATCCGGCTGACAAAGCGTATTTTCACTTCCCTCGGCGCGCATCACGAAATGCCGCCGGTCGTCGCTGGCATGGCCACCATGCCCAGCCGCGCCCACACTTTCCCCACGGCCTTTCATTCCGTCATCGGCCAGGTGGATCGGCTTTACCTCTATCTCGATGGACACGATGCGGTTCCGGCAGCCGCAAAAGACGACCCGCGCGTCGTTCCAATCTTATCGCGCGATGTTCCCGGCTTGCAGGGCAACGGCAAGTTTCTCGGGCTGACACTGGAGAAGAGCGATTGCCTTTACCTCGGCGTTGATGATGACATCGCCTATCCTCGAGACTATGTCCGCAGGACGAGCGAAGCCCTTACCGCTCGCCAGCGTCGCGCAATCGTCGGATATCACGGCTCGGTTTTGCTCGATCCCTTCACGAGCTATGCGAAAAGCCGCGAAACGATCTGGTTCGCCGGCGCCCTGCCGAAAGCGCGCCATGTAGACGTCCTCGGCACCGGGACGGTGATGTTCGACACGGAGATGTTGCGGTTTGATGTGCGCACCTGGCCGCACGTCAACATGCTCGATCTTTATTTCGCTCTCGAGGCCGCGACGGCGAATCTAGCATTGATCTGCCTGCCGCGGCGGCGCGAGTATCTGCTTCCCCTGGAAGAACACCAAAGCGATTCCATTTACGCCAGGCTCTTGCGCGATGATTCCGTCGAAACCGCGCTTGCCATCGAACTGCGGGAGCGGTTGGCGAAGTCACGCCAAGCGAGGCGGAATTGAGCGACATATATGCCTTGCACGGGGTCATCGATCGCGTCGATGCGAAGCTGTTCAGCCATCGAAACATGACTCCGGCAGATCGCGTCCGGGCGCGCCTCGATACGCAACAGAAGCTGGTGCCGCTCGCAGACGCGCTTGCCGGAAAAGGCGATGCCCTGACAATCGACGACGCGACTGTCGCCTCGGCGCAGGCGGCCCTCCTGGCTCGGCGGCTCGGTCATGCGGTGACTTTATTCGTCAATCCCTGGCAGGTCGCAGACGGCCGCGCCTATGCCTTCGCGGCGCTCCATTGGCTGCTTGACCAGACACGCAAACGCAAAGTGACTTTGCGCGGCAAGACCTGGTGGCTGCTGACGTTTCGTCAGAAGGATAGCCTCCGCGCGGAGATCAAGCGCCTGCTGCGCCTGCACGATGACCCGCAGGAAAGTCACGCGCTGATCGAAGAGTTGCGGCAGGCGCTCGGAGTGACGAACCTCGACATTCCCGACTATTTGCAAAGCCTGACCGTCCCGCAGCTCCGCGAACTGCGCGACGCCGGCGTCGACATTCAAAATCATTATTGGACGCATCTCGATCCTGCCGCCCACACGCCAGCACGCTTTGCCGATGAATGGGCGCTTGCGCAGGACTGGCTGGCCGAGAACCTCGGCATCGCGTCACGGTTCTTCGCGTCACCTTTTGGCGATTATTTTCCGCAGCCGGATTTTCTGGCCAAACAGAAAATCGTTTGCCTTTTGTTGAGCCACAGTCACCCCGGCGGCACGCTGGGCCCTTGGGTCGTCAATCGTGTCGTATTTGACTGAGCGGTGCGCGCTGGTTTTTGGAAAAGAAAACGCCCGCCGGAGGGAGGAGGAGGAACCGGCGGGCGTTTTAGCACGCGAGTCGCGGGAACGAGCTTTCGCGGCAAACCCGGTTTCAACGCACTGAAAAAAACTGTCTCGAAGCGCGGCGAAACCGGAACTGAAATTTTATTAAATGCTTTTGCGGCGCAGCAGAACTTTGAATATTGCGGCGCTGTTATGCAGCCAACGCATGATTTAATGGCCGTTGCTTGACCATCTTCCGAGCCATTGGGCGCCAAACGCCTTGTGTTTCGCTTATCTATTGGAAAGCCATAGAATTTTTCAATCAACCCATGTCGAATACGCATGGGGCAAGAGCAAATCGCCAGTCAGGACTGCGCGTTTGGGAAGCACGCCGTGGCGGAGAGCTGGGTTCCGCCCGCGAGTGCCTTGATCAAGGCCGGAACGACCGTGTTGAACGTGTAGACGATCGAAACTTGCGAAAAGCCGGTCAGGCCTGCGCAGGTCGCATTCGCATTCAATGTGACGTTCGTGGCGCCGAGGGTGATCGCCCAGGAAGCGGCCTGAGACTCGACGTAACTCGTCGCCAGCGAGGAGCTGTAAATCCCGGCCGAACCGCAGGCGTTCTGCACGAGACCCATGCAGCGCGCGCCGGCGATCGCCGTCTGCTGCAGGGCTTCGCGCGTCCACATCAGCCGGCCAAACTCGATAATTCCGAAAATGCAGAGAAGCAGCGGCATGGAAACCATGCCGAACTCGACCGCGGTCGCCGCCGAGCGGCATCTCGCAAAGCGGCCAAAGAGCTGTTTCATTTATTGGGTTTCCGCGACCGCGGTGGAGGAAATCGCGCCGTTCTTGACGATGCCATAAGACGAGAACATCGGGCTGTAGACTCTGGTGGCGACGATCGAGATGAATTTGCCGGCAAGGCCTCCGCTGGCGCAGGTCGATCCACACGTCACCGCCCCGCCCCATGTGACGGACGCGCCCGACCCTGTCGGGCAATAGCAAACATTGGCATTCGCCGCCGTGCCGCCCGACGAGATGGCGCCTGAATTGATCGTGGCCGAGGGGCCGTTGTTGACGATAATGCTCCCGTTCGCCCAGTTCGCCGCCCGCTCGCTTTCGACGATCGTGGCAAGGTTGGTCGCCAATGCGCCGCCGTTCGTCGAATTGACGTTCGACGCATTCAGCAGCGCATAATTGGCGGCCGCCGAAACCGCACTTTCCAAACCGAATTTGACATAGAGCACGCCGCCGAAATCCGCCGCCGCCGCGAGGAGGAGACAGAAAATCGGCGCCAGAAGCGCGAACTCCACCGCCGAGACGCCCGCGCGGTCGGCCATCGGCCGCCGTGCCCATGCGAAAATTACCGCCGATAGCGGCCGAAGGAAGGAAGCGATTTTGTTCATTGCACGAGCTCGACTTGGGCGGACCCCGACGAGCTGATGCAGCTATTGCTCGTCAGATGGGTACCGCCGGAAAGAGTGATCTGCGAGGCGATGACCTGCAGGCATTGACCGGTCTGGTTGCCGACACTGGCGCCGCCACTCAGCGCCATCGGTCCTTTGGGAAAGTAGAGCGCGCCGGAAAGCAGCGTATTGCTCGCCCCTTCGCTGAAATAGGCGCCGCCCGTAGCTGACGATGGGCCGATGATGACGAGATTTGCATCCGTGCCCGATGTCGGAGCCGAAAGGGAAATATTGTTGAAGCCGGCGCCTTCGCAGAAAACGGCGCTGGTGCAGGAGGAACCCGATACGGTGCTTTGCCCCGCCATGACCAAAGTGACACCGGTCCCCGAGACACCGATCGTCGAGCCGTTGCAGCTTACGTCGCCGCCACCATTGGCGCCGAAGGCGATGTAGCCGTAGACGGAATAGACGCCCGCCCCCAGCGCTGTGCCGCCCGCCGTCGAAAAATAGCCGTCGATATCATGCTGCGCGGCTGCGCTGATCGTCATGCAGGTGCCGCCGTTCGGCGCGCTCAGATTGCCGACAAGCTGGAAGAGATCGCCGCTGCCAGTCGCGTCGGCGAAAGTCGTCTTGGAGCCGCCGCCGACAAGGACCGCATAGCCGCTGCTGCTCGGGCCGATGTTGAAGCTGTTGGTCGAGCCGCTGCCCATCGTGAGCGTCGAGCCGCCGGTATTATAGATACCGCCGGCGATGACGAAAGTGCTGGGGCCGCCGAACGTCAGCGTCGTGCCTGTGTTGCAAACGCTGAAATTGCCCCCGCTGCCGCTACAGGACGAGGTTGCGGACCCGATGTTGAATGTGCCGGCACCGAAAGTCGTGGTGGTGCCGCCGCCGGTCATAATGCCCCGGCTGATGTTGAAGGTTCCGCCGCCGAACGTAAGCGTCGAGCCCGTGTTGCAAATACTGAACGTGCCACCATTGCAGCCCGAGGATTTGCCTGGGCCGAAGTTGAAGGTTGCGGCCGTGGTTGCCGCGGCAAAGCTGACACTGACGCCGCCGTCGACAACAACGCCTGCGAAGGTATATGTGCCGCCGTTGGGACAGGTCACTGTCCACGAGCCACCCGAATTTGTGTAGGACGAGGAGCAGCCCGCTGTGGTCAGCGCGCTTTGGGTCGTGCTCTGGTTGCTATAGCCAAATTCCAGCAGGGTGCCGGTTGAAACATTGGGGGCGCCCGGCGCGCTGAGCGAAGACAGCGAATTTGCATGGGTCTGCAAAGCTGTGACAGCCGTGTTCGAGGCCAGCGGATCAGCCGTCGTCTGCTTGACGAGCGAGCCGGAAATGCCGCTGCAAGGCTGAGTTGGCGTCGTGCCATTGTAGCTCACGGACTTCGCGGTGATCGACGTCCCGCAAGGGACACTGACCGTCGCATTGGATGAAACCGAGCAGGACGCGGCCGAAACCGACGTACCGCCACTGAGCGTCACGCCGGTGCCGCTGCCGGAAAGCGCGAGAATGCAGGCCGATGGCGCCGCCGCGAGCTGCGCATCCGCCTGGCTTGAGACCGGCAACGTCGAGCCGGAGCGTAGAATCGGGGCGAGCAGCAGCACGTCATTGCGCAGGATATTGACCGAAACCGCCTGGTCGCCCGCTGTTCTGGGCGAGGACACGAGACCGACACTCGTCTGCGACGCGCCAATGCCATTGAGCGCCGCGACATTCTGCGCGACGGAGGTCATCGTCGTCGTCGAATTCGTCGATGAATAGGCAAGCGCGGCAGCAAAGGACGCGAGGTCTGCCGTCCGCTGGTTCTCGACCTTAACCACGAGCCCATAGCCGAACTCGCCGGCGAGCGACACAAACCCGAGAAGCAGAGGGAGTGTTAGCGCGCCGATAATCGATACGGTTCCCGCGCGATGACGCGAAAACCGGCGCAACAAATCAAAGATCATGAGAAGGGCTCGAGAACTACGACGCCCCAAAACTAAGAATATTTATGTTTAAGAAGTTATAAGAGGAAAACAGAAAGAGGATGAGATAATTTGAATGGTTTACTCGGTGTAAATGCCCAAGAATAGACCAATGCAGGCGATGCTAGGCAGGGTCTATTCCGCTGCATTCCTCCGGGGCGCGGGGCGGCGCTCCAGGACCGGCTTCAGGTAATGGCCGGTGTGGCTGCGCGGCACCTTCACAATATCTTCCGGCGTGCCTTGCGCGACGATCGTGCCGCCGCCGTCACCGCCCTCGGGACCGAGATCGATGATCCAGTCGGCGGTTTTGATGACATCGAGATTGTGCTCGATGACGACGACGCTGTTGCCGCCTTCAACGAGCTGGTGCAGCACTTCGAGCAGCTTGGCGACATCGTGGAAGTGCAGACCCGTCGTCGGCTCGTCGAGAATATAGAGAGTGCGCCCGGTCGCGCGGCGCGAAAGCTCCTTGGCGAGCTTCACCCGCTGCGCCTCGCCACCCGATAGGGTGTTGGCCTGCTGCCCGACCTTGATATAGCCGAGGCCGACGCGCGATAAAGTCTCCATCTTCTCGCGGATCGGGGGCACTGCCTTGAACAAGGCCCCTGCTTCCTCGACCGTCATGTTGAGCACGTCGGCGATGGACCTGTCGCGGTATTTCACTTCCAGAGTCTCGCGCTCATAGCGCGTGCCCTTGCAGACATCGCAGGTGACATAGACGTCCGGCAGAAAGTGCATCTCGATCTTGATGACGCCGTCGCCCTGGCAGGCTTCGCAGCGCCCGCCCTTGACGTTGAAGGAGAAGCGCCCCGGCTGGTAGCCGCGCGCCTTCGCTTCCGGCAGGCCGGCGAACCATTCGCGGATCGGCGTGAAGGCGCCGGTGTAGGTCGCGGGGTTGGAGCGCGGCGTGCGGCCGATCGGCGATTGATCGATGTCGATGACCTTGTCGAGATGCTGCAGGCCCTCGATCGCCTTATGCGGCGCCGGATGTTCGACTGCGCCATTGAGCTTGCGCGCCACGGCCTTGTAGAGCGTATCGACAATGAGCGTCGACTTGCCGCCGCCGGAAACGCCGGTGATGCAAGTGAA
The DNA here is from genome assembly GCF_004135935.1 of Methylovirgula ligni. NCBI lineage: Bacteria > Pseudomonadati > Pseudomonadota > Alphaproteobacteria > Hyphomicrobiales > Beijerinckiaceae > Methylovirgula > Methylovirgula ligni. The sequence continues at coordinate 3,114,420 of NZ_CP025086.1, forward strand.
AAGCCCAAGCGGAATGTCGACCGAGACATCCTTGAGATTGTTGCCCGTCGCCTCGACGATCTTGAGCTTGCGCGCCGGATCGGGCTTGCGCCGCGTGCGCGGCACCGGCACCTGCAAACGGCCCGACAGATATTGCCCCGTCAGCGACTTCGGATCGTCCATGATCTCCGTCGCCGTGCCCTGCGCGACGATCTCGCCGCCGTGGATGCCGGCGCCCGGCCCCACATCGACGACATGGTCGGCCGTCAGGATCGCATCCTCGTCATGTTCGACGACGATGACGCTGTTGCCGAGATCGCGCAGGCGCCGCAAGGTTTCGAGCAGCTTGGCGTTGTCGCGCTGGTGCAGCCCGATCGAGGGCTCGTCGAGCACATAGAGCACGCCGGTGAGGCCCGAGCCGATCTGCGAGGCGAGCCGGATGCGCTGGCTCTCGCCGCCGGAGAGCGTGCCCGAGGCGCGCGATAGCGTCAGATAATCCAGCCCGACATCGATGAGGAAGGTCAACCGGTCGTTGATCTCCTTCAGGATGCGGCGGGCGATCTCAACGCGCTTCTCGTCGAGCGTTTCCGGCAGCGTGCCGAACCACGCGCGCGCGTCGCGGACCGAGAGTTCGGCGACCTGACCGATATGCTTGCCCGCGATCTTCACCGCCAGCGCCTCTGGCTTCAGCCGATAGCCTTTGCAGGCCTTGCACGGCGTCGCCGTCATGAAACGGGCGATATCCTCTCGCGCCCAATCGCTTTCCGTTTCGTGATAGCGCCGATCGAGGTTGCTGATAATGCCCTCGAAGGGCTTCTTCACGTCATAGGAGCGCAGGCCGTCGTTGTAGGAGAAGCGGATCGGGTCCTCTCCCGACCCGTAGAACAGGATTTCCTGGATATGTTCAGGCAGCGCCTCGAACGGCGTATCCAGCCGGAACTTGTAGTGCTTGGCGAGCGATTCGAGCGTCTGGAGATAGTAAGGCGAGGTCGAGCGCGCCCAGGGCGCGATGGCGCCCTTGCGCAAAGTGAGCTTCGGGTCCGGCACGATCAGCTCCGGATCGACCGTCTCCTCGCTGCCGAGGCCGCTGCATTCGGGACACGCGCCGAAGGGATTGTTGAATGAGAACAGCCGCGGCTCGATCTCCGAGATGGTAAAGCCGGAGACGGGACAGGCGAATTTGGACGAGAAGACGATCTGCTTCGGCTTGCCGTTGTCCTCCTTCTCGTCGGCATATTCGATAAGGGCGATACCGTCGGCGAGTTCGAGCGCGGTCTCGAAGCTTTCCGAAAGCCGCGCCGCCAGATCCGGCCGCACGGCGATGCGGTCGACCACGACTTCGATGTCGTGCTTCAGCTTCTTGTCGAGCGCCGGCGTCTCGGCGATCTCGTAGAATTGCCCGTCGATCTTCAGCCGCTGGAAGCCGCGTTTCAGGTAATCGGCGATTTCCTTGCGATATTCGCCCTTGCGGCCGCGCACGACCGGGGCCAGCAGATAGAGCCGCGTGCGCTCGGGCAGCGCCAGCACCCGGTCCACCATCTGGCTCACCGTCTGGCTCTCGATCGGCAGACCCGTCGCCGGCGAATAGGGAATGCCCACGCGCGCCCAAAGCAAGCGCATGTAATCATAGATCTCGGTGACGGTGCCGACCGTCGAACGCGGATTTTTCGAGGTGGTCTTCTGCTCGATGGAGATCGCCGGCGAAAGCCCGTCGATCTGATCGACATCAGGCTTCTGCGTCATTTCCAGGAATTGGCGGGCATAAGCCGAAAGCGATTCGACATAGCGGCGCTGGCCCTCGGCATAGATCGTGTCGAAAGCGAGCGAGGATTTTCCCGAGCCCGAAAGCCCGGTGAAGACCACGAGCTTGTCACGCGGAATGACGAGATCGACGTTCTTGAGGTTATGCTCGCGTGCGCCGCGCACGACGATCAGGCGGCGGTCGTCCTTGGGAAACGGCAGATTGAGCTCCGGCTCCTTGGCCTTGCGGGGGGTGGTTTTTCGCGGTGCTTTCATGGACTTTCGTAGAATATCCTCGTCTCCCCGCGGGGAGGAAAACAGGGGACCCGGGCTTGGGAGGTTGCGCGCTGCCTAAGGTTCGCGGAAAATCGCGACAGGCCTAAGATATGGATTAGCAAGGGCAAGGCCAAGTGCGGCTTTGCCCCGCGCCAGCCCGGCCGGACCGGAAGACACACAAAAACAGCCTACCGCAGGAAACGCCATGGACGCTCCCGCCCCCGCCAAAAGCCGGCCGCCGTTTTACAAACAGCTCTACATCCAGGTTCTCTTCGCCATTTTCCTCGGCGCCTTGTTCGGCTGGCTCGCGCCGCATGCCGCGACGGCGGACTGGGTGAAGGCCCTCGGCGATGGCTTCGTCAAGCTCATCAAAATGGTCATCGCGCCGATCATTTTCCTGACCGTCACGGCCGGCCTCGCCCATATCTCCGACGCCCGCAAGGTCGGCCGCGTCGCGCTGAAGGCGCTCGTCTATTTTGAGGTCGTCTCGACCCTCGCGCTCGCCATCGGCCTCATCATCGGCAATCTGATCCGCCCCGGCGCTGGCCTCGCCGCCCACGCCAATGCCGCCGCCGTTGCCAAATATGTCACGGCCGCCAGCGGCGAACACCCGGTCGAATATCTCCTTAACATCATCCCGGATTCGGTCGTCGGCGCCTTCGCCCGCGGCGACATCCTGCAGGTGCTGCTGTTCTCGATCCTGTTCGGCTTCGCCCTGCTGGCGCTCGGCGAGCGCGGCAAAACATTGAGCGACGTGCTCGACCAAGCGACCAAAGCGATCTTCGGCGTTATCGAGATCGCCATGCGCGCCGCCCCGCTCGGCGCCTTCGGCGCCATGGCCTTTACCGTCGGCAAATACGGCGCGCAGGCGCTGGGCGCCCTCGCCGGCGAGATCGCGACCTTCTACCTGACCTCGGCGTTGTTCATCATATTCGTCCTGGGCGGCATAGCCCGCTTCGCCGGCTTCAACATCTTCAAGTTCCTCGCCTATCTGAAAGACGAATTGCTGATCGTGCTTGGCACGAGTTCCTCGGAAAGCGCGCTGCCGCGGCTTATCGAAAAGCTCGAGGCGCTCGGCTGTTCGCGATCCGTCGTCGGCCTTGTCGTACCTGCCGGCTATTCGTTCAATCTCGACGGCACCAATATCTATATGACCCTGGCGACGCTGTTCATCGCCCACGCGCTCGGCTTCGACCTCACGCTCGGCCAGCAATTGTCGATCCTGATCGTCGCCATGCTGACCTCGAAGGGCGCGACCGGCGTCACCGGCGCGGGCTTTATCACGCTCGCCGCGACGCTCTCGACAGTCTCGCCCGCGCTGGTGCCGGGCATGGCGATCCTCCTCGGCATCGATAAATTCATGAGTGAATGCCGGGCAATCACCAATTTCATCGGCAATGGCGTCGCAACCGTGGTGATCTCGGCCTCCGAAGGCGAGCTCGACCGCGCCAAGCTGAACGCCGCACTCGATGCCGGGCGCAGAGACCCGGCGGAGGCGAGCCTCAAGCTTGCAATGGCGGAAGCGGAATCGCCGCGAGAGCCGTGACCTCCTGCCTCGTCAATAATACCCATCCCGCGCCCGCAGGCGGCGGACGAAGAGCCGCAACAGATCGAGCGCGAAGCTCGGCGTCTCGCTGACGATTTTCAAAAACTGCTTTTCGGAAACCGGCACCAGCGTCACATCGGTCACCGCGATCGCCGTGCCGCTGCGCGGCGCCGGATCGACGAGCGACATTTCACCAAAAAACTCACCGGGCCCGAGAATGGCCACGACACGGTGGCCGGCATGAATTTCGACGCTTCCGCTCTGGACGACGAACAAGGCTTCGGCTTTGTCGCCCTCGCGAAAAATGACCTCGTCAGCGACATAGGCGCGCGTCGGCAGGCCGGCCTTCAACAACAGACTGAAATCCAAAGGCGCATTGGCCATAATCACCCCCAATTCGCGTCCGCCGGTCCAACCGAAGAAGACCCGATCGCGCTCCCGAACAGCCTATGCCTCGGCTAGGAACTTTGCTACAGTTTCGGTTTCCATAGATTTAGTTTCGACCTCAATAGATTTGGATTTTACCCCGTGCGATCACCACCGCGCTATATTTTCATTGAGACCAACCGCCGCTGCAATCTCAAGTGCGAGCATTGCAATTATTGGCATGACAAGGATACCGACGCCGCCAATTACCTCCCGCTGCCTCGCAAGCTGGAGGTTCTCGGCGAATTCCACGAGCTCAACCCGCAAGGCGCGATGGTCACCTGCGGCGGCGAGAGTATGCTCGACCTCGACACTTATTTCGGCCTGATGCGCGAATGCCGCCGGCTGGGGCTCACGGCTCTCTCAGTGGTCAATGGCACGCGGATCCAGACGGCGGAAATGGCCGACCGGATGATCGCCGAGGGGCCGCACGAGATTTCTATTTCGCTCAACAGCCCGCGCCGCGAGGTGCATGACCGCACGCGCGGCGTCCGAGGCGCCTTCGACAAGGCCGTCAAAGCGCTTCGGTTGCTGCTCGAGGCGCGCGCCCGCGTGCCTGGCTCGACGAGCCGCATCTACGTCATGGGCCTTGTCTTCGACGAGTCCTACCGCGATCTCGAACACTTCTACGATTTCGTCCTGAACGACATCGGCGCCGACCGGCTGAAGCTCAATTCGCTGCAGCCTTCGTTCGCACAGCACGACCCGACCGATGCGTTCTTCCGCGATCATTCCAAGGTCGACCCCGACGAGCTCTGCGACATCATTCAGCGCTGTAACGAGCGCTTCAACCTCGGTTTGAATCCGGTGTGGATCGAGCAGGTGCGCATGTATTGGCAAAGCCTCGCCCGCGCCCGCGATCTCGAACTCGGCTGGGCCTCGAAGGTCGAGACGAGCGAGCACATCTGCAATACCTACGATCGCAACATCATGGTCGACAGCTACGGCAAGGCGCGGCTTTGCTTTTCCGACGCGTTCGGCGGGTTGAAGCTCAAACAAAAGGGCGACCTGAAGCGCTTTTGGGAGAATGCCGGGGCGATCAGGCGGGAAATGGCGTCCTGCAACCGCCCGTGCGGCATCAGCCATAGCGTCCGGCGCGTCAGCGCCCGGCTGGACCCAGCGCGGCAGCCGCCGCAGCGCAGCTTCGCGGCCCGTCGCGCCGACTTTTTCGCCGATCTCTGGCCGCTGCGCCCGGTCGTCGATCCCCGAGCCTCGGAAAGCGCCGCTTGCCAAGAGTGATGCGGCGGTCTAGAACAAAGAAAGAACATTGCTTTCCGTGGAAAACCCGTGCCCTGACGCCATTTGGAGTCTGCGGTGGGCGTTGGTGGCCCTAAGGTCGGCCGCGAGAAGCGTTATTAGGAGAGAGCCATGGCGGGCAGCGTCAACAAGGTCATTCTGATCGGCAACCTGGGTCGCGACCCCGAAGTACGGCGGCTGAATTCGGGCGATTCCGTCGTGAACTTCAGCCTCGCGACGACCGAGTCCTGGCGCGACAAGGCGAGCGGCGAGCGCAAGGACCGCACCGAATGGCACAATATCGTTATTTTCAACGAGAATTTGGGCCGGATCGCGGAGCAATATTGCAAGAAGGGCTCCAAGGTCTATCTCGAGGGTCAATTGCAGACGCGCGAATATACCGACAAGGACGGCAATCAGCGCCGTACGACCGAAGTCGTCCTGCAGCGCTTCCGCGGCGAGCTGACGCTGCTCGACAGCCGTGGCAGCGCACGGGGCGAATCTCTTGACGATCGCGCTACACCCGAACCCAGCGGCAGCTTCGGCCATTCCTCGCCAATGGAATCCGACAAGCGCCCGAGCCGCGCCGCGGAAATGATCGACGACGACATTCCGTTTTAACGGCTGCCGGACGATCATGCTGCGGGAGGCGCGTGCGTGATCGTCGAGAAAAAGATCTTCGCGCTGCCGGAGTTTCGGACCTCCGGCGGTGCGCTCATCAAAAACGTTCGCGTTGGCTGGGAGAGTTATGGCAGACTCAATGCCGATCGCTCGAACGCAATCCTCATCGCGCATTATTTTTCCGGCACCAGCCACGCCGCCGGGCGCTACACGACGGAAGACGTGTTTCCCGGCTATTGGGACGCGCTGATCGGTCCCGGCAAGGCAATCGATACCGAGCGCTATTTCGTCCTCTCCTCCGATACACTCGTCAATCTCAACGCCCGCGATCCGCAGGTCGTCACCACCGGCCCGGCGACTATCGATCCCGCGACCGGCAAGCCCTATGGGCTTTCCTTTCCATTAGTGACGATCGGCGATTTCGTCGCCGCGCAGAAAGCGCTCGTCGATCATCTCGGCATCCGCAGGCTGCACGCGGTCATGGGGCCCTCGATGGGCGGATTGCAGACGCTCGCCTGGGCCGTCGCCTATCCGGAGATGATGGAGCGCATCGTGCCGGTGATCTGCGCCGGCGAAATAGACGCCTGGCTGACGGCGTGGCTCGGCCTCTGGGCGGCGCCGATCATGGCCGATCCGGCCTGGCAGGGCGGCGCCTACGTGGCCGAAGCGCAGCCCCTCGCCGGCCTGACGCTGGCGCTGAAGCTCATCACCCTTCAAGCCAATCATTGGCTCTGGACCGACGCGCAATTCGGCCGCGCCTATGCCGACCCCGGCGCCAATCCCGCTGACGCCCTCGGCAACAGCTTCAAAGTCGAAGCGACGGTCGCCGCCATCGCCGCCGAGCGCGCCAAAATTTCCGACTCCAATCACCTGCTCTATCTCGTCAAAGCCAATCAGACTTTCGCCGCCGGGCCGAGCGGCACTTTGGCCGACCTCGAAACTATCCGGGCCAGGACGCTCCTGCTCTACAGCCCGGAGGATCAGGTGTTCCGCGCCGAGAGGGCACGCGCGACGGCTGCGGCCATCGCCAAGGGCGACGCGCCGGTCGAAGTCGCGGAAATCCACGGCCCCTTCGGCCATGCCAACGGCCTCTTCGCCATTGCGCCGCTCGGTGAAAAAATCCGGGCGTTCCTGGCACGCTAAGCGCGATGTATGGCTGCCGAATCGCGACGGATTTCAGCCCGCCGACTGGCAAAACAACCGTCCATTTGCGAAGTGAAACGGGGCCCAGCGACCATCTGGTTGTGAACATTCAAGAGCGGCATATTAAGTAACTGAAATTAAATGGAATTTTTAAGCCGCGCCACAGCGGGTCGGCTGGCCTTTTGGAGCAAGATTGATTATATCAAAGGCTCCTCCAAAGCCTGGATGATTTGCCTTGGCCGATAATGAAGAAAACGGCGCCGGACCCGCGGGTTCTGACGTCCGTCCGGTTTCCATTTCCGACGAAATGCGGCGCAGCTATCTCGATTACGCGATGAGCGTGATCGTCAGCCGCGCGCTGCCCGATGTTCGCGACGGCCTGAAGCCGGTGCACCGGCGCATTCTCTATTCGATGTACGAGAACAATTACACGCCGGAGCGCCCCTACAACAAATCGGCGCGCGTCACCGGCGACACGATGGGCAAATACCATCCGCACGGCAATCTCGCGATCTATGACGCGCTGGTGCGCATGGCGCAGCCCTTCTCGATGCGGCTGCCGCTCATCGACGGCCAAGGCAATTTCGGCTCGGTCGATGGCGATCCGCCGGCAGCCGAGCGCTATACCGAAGTACGGCTCGCCACCGCCGCGCTGCCGCTGCTCGACGATCTCGACAACGAGACCGTCAATTTCCAGCCGAACTACGACGGGCGCGAACGCGAGCCGGTCGTCCTGCCGGCGAAATTTCCCAATCTTCTCGTCAACGGCGCCGGCGGCATCGCCGTCGGCATGGCGACCAATATCCCGCCGCATAACCTCGGCGAGGTGATCGATGCAGTCATCGCGCTCATCGACAGGCCCGAGATCAGCATTGAAGAACTCATCGGCATCGTCCCCGGCCCGGATTTTCCGACCGGCGGCAATATTCTCGGCCGCGCCGGCATCCGTTCCGCCTATCTGACGGGCCGCGGCTCTATCCTTGTCCGCGCCAAGGTCGAGGTCGAGGAAATCCGCAAGGATCGCGAGGCGCTGATCGTCAGCGAGATTCCCTATCAGGTGAACAAGGCGACGCTCGTCGAAAAGATCGCCGATCTGGTACGCGAGAAAAAAGTCGAAGGCATTTCGGACCTGCGCGATGAATCCGATCGCCAGGGCATGCGCATCGTCATCGAATTGAAGCGCGATGCGGTCGCCGATGTCGTGCTGAACCAGCTTTGGCGCTTTACCGCGCTGCAATCGAGTTTCCCGGCCAATATGATCGCCCTCAACGGCGGCCGGCCCGAGACGCTGACCCTCCTGGATTTCCTGCGCGCCTTCGTCGATTTTCGCGAGGAGGTCGTCACTCGCCGCACCAAGTTTCTGCTCGGCAAGGCGCGCGACGCCGCGCATTTGCAGGTCGGCCTCGCCATCGCCGTCGCCAATATCGACGAGGTCATTCGCGTCATCCGCACCTCGCCCGATGCGGCGACGGCGCGCGAAGCGCTGATGAGCCGCGACTGGCCGGCGTACGACATGGCGCCGCTCATCGCGCTCATCGCTGATCCCCGACACGTCCTATCCGCAGAAGGCACCTGCCGCCTTTCCGAGGCGCAAGCGCGCGGTATCCTCGAACTGCGGCTGCAACGCCTGACCGCGCTCGGCCGCGAGGAAATCGGCGCGGCTTTGGAAAAGCACGCCGCCGAGATCGCCGATTATCTCGATATTCTCCGCTCGCGCGTCCGTCTCTTCGGCATCATCAAGGACGAACTACTGGCGGTCAAACTCGCGCATGCGACGCCGCGGCGCAGCGTGATTCTCGATAGCGATGCCGATTTCGAGGACGAAGACCTCATCCAGCGCGAGGATGTCGTCGTCGTCGTCTCGCACGCGGGCTATATCAAGCGCGTGCCGCTTTCTGCCTATCGGGCGCAGCGGCGCGGCGGCAAGGGTCGCTCGGGCATGCAGACGCGCGATGAGGATTTCGTCGCCAAGCTTTTCGTCGCCTCGACGCATACGCCGGTTCTATTCTTCTCCTCGCTCGGCCAGGTCTACAAGGAGAAAGTCTGGCGTCTGCCGGCCTCCGCACCGCAGGCGCGCGGCAAGGCGCTGGTCAACATCCTGCCGCTCGAACAGGGCGAACGGATCACCACGATCATGCCGCTGCCGGAGGACGAAGAGCAGTGGGAGAAGCTCGACGTGATCTTCGCGACGACAGGCGGGACCGTCCGCCGCAACAAGCTTTCCGACTTCGCCCAGGTGAACCGCGCCGGCAAGATCGCGATGAAGCTCGATGCGGGTGAACAGATCGTCGATGTGCAGATCTGCAGCGAGAATGACGACGTGCTGCTGACGACGGCCGAAGGCCAGTGCATCCGCTTCCCGGTCACCGATGTGCGCGTTTTCAAGGGGCGCGATTCCATGGGCGTGCGCGGCATCTCGCTCGCCAAGGACGATCGGGTCATCTCGCTCGCCATCCTGCGCCATATCGAGGCCGAGAGCGGCGAACGCACAGCCTATCTCAAGATGCGCCGCGCTATCGCCGGCGAAGCGGTCGAGGCCGCCGAGACGTCCGAGGAGACGAACGGCGAAGAAGCCGCTGCTGCGCTCTCCTCCGAGCGTTATGCCGCCATGTCGGCGGCAGAAGAAATCATTCTGACGATTTCCGCCAATGGCTACGGCAAGCGCACCTCGTCCTACGAATACCGGATCACCGGGCGCGGCGGCAAAGGCATCGTCGCCATGGCAGTCAACACGCGCAACGGCCCGCTTGTCGCCTCCATGCCGGTCGAGGACAGCGACGGGATCATGCTCGTCACCGATGGCGGCCAGTTGATCCGCTGCCCGGTCGAGGGCATCCGCGTCGCCGGCCGCGGCACGCAAGGGGTCATCGTCTTCGATACGGCCGAGGGCGAACGTGTCGTCAGCGTCGAGCGCATCAGCGAAGACGAGGCGGCCGAGAATGGCGAGAGTGACGGTGAGCCGGGCGAGGCCGCGAGCGAATAAGGTTACCGTTCCCCTCCCCGTCTGCGGGTGGGGAACATTTGCCCCCGCTCCCGCGCTCGGCTAGAGAAGGCGCATGACCCGCAAGGCGCTCTATACCGGCACGTTCGACCCGCTGACCAACGGCCATGTCGACATCATCGCGCGCGCCGCGCGTTTTTGCGATGAATTGGTGGTGGCGATCGGCGTGCATCCGGGCAAGACGCCGATGTTTTCCGCCGCCGAGCGCACCGAATTCATCCGCGCCGCCTGCGCCAGCCTTGCCGCGACACATTCCTGCAAATTGTCGGTGATGACCTTCTCCGGCCTGACAGTCACCGCCGCGCGCGAGACTGGGGCGACGTTGCTGGTGCGTGGGCTGCGCGACGGCACCGATCTCGACTACGAGTCGCAGATGACCGGCATGAACGGCATTATGGCGCCGGAAATCGAAACCATCTTCCTCGCCGCCTCCCCGCAAGTTCGTCATATTGCCGCGACATTGGTGCGTCAGATCGCCCTGCTCGGCGGCGATGTCTCACCCTTCGTACCCGATGTCGTCGCCAAAGCCCTCGCGGTGAAATTAAACACCGCGCCCTAATCTGCTCCGAGGAGGAAACATGCGCTTGATCCGTCGCAGCCTGTTGGCTGCCTTTGCCTTCATGGTTTTGACGCTGCCGCTCGCCGCCGCCGACCTGAAGAACGAAATCTATCTTGATACGAAGGATGGCCGAGTCACGATCCTGCTCCGGCCCGATCTCGCGCCGAAGACGGTCGCGCAGATCAAGGCGCTGACCAAGCGCGGCTTCTACAATGGCCTCAAGTTCCATCGCGTGATCGAGGGCTTCATGGCGCAGACGGGCGATCCGACCGGCACGGGCACCGGCGGCTCCGACCTGCCGAATGTCCCGGCCGAATTCTCCAAGGCGCATTTCAAGCGCGGCTCACTCGGCATGGCGCGCGCGGACGACCCCGATTCCGGAAATTCGCAATTCTTCATTTGCTTCGACGAAGCTGGCTTCCTCGACGGGCAATATACGCTCTTCGGCCAGGTGATCGACGGCATGGATGTGGTCGACAAGATCAAGAAGGGCTCGCAGGCCGACAATGGCACCGTCACCGACCCCGACAAGATCGTGAAAATGGAACTCGCGACCGACGCGAAATAATCGCCGCGCGAATCCCGGCGCGGCTCCCCGCGCCGGCACAGGCGAAGGTTTACCTCGCGCCTGGCTTCGATTAAGGGAAGCGCCGACAACAGATGGAGGCATCGTCATGGCGGAAGCCGGCAACACTTTGACGCTTGAGACGACCAAAGGCCCCGTAGTGATCGAGCTGCGGCCCGATCTCGCGCCCAAACACGTCGCCCATATCAAAAAGCTCGTGGAAGAGCATTTCTACGACGGCGTCGTGTTTCATCGCGTCATCGACGGCTTCATGGCGCAGACCGGCTGCCCGCATGGCACCGGCACGGGCGGCTCGAAATATCCGAACCTCAAGGCCGAATTCAACGCCGAGCCGCATGTACGCGGCACCGTCTCGATGGCGCGGGCGCAAAATCCCGATTCCGCCAATTCGCAATTCTTCATCGTCTTCGACGACGCGCGCTTTCTCGACAAGCAATATACCGTGTGGGGGAAAGTCGTCTCCGGTATGGAGAATGTCGACAAGATCAAGCGTGGCGAGCCGGTACGCGATCCGGACAAGATCATTTCCGCCAAGCTGAGCTAAGTGCTGCGACTTGCATATTTCGTCATTGCGAGCGAAGCGAAGCAATCCAAGCATGAAACGTCTGGATTGCTTCTGCGCTCTCGCGCCTCGCAATGACGCGGCATAACATGCGTGTCGATCTGTTCGATTTCGATCTGCCGCCCGAGCGGATCGCGCTGCGCCCGATCATTCCGCGCGATGCCGCGCGTATGCTCGTCGTCGCGCCGGCTTCGCCGGAGCCGCTGCAGGATCGCACCATCCGCGATCTCCCGGATTTTCTACGGCCCGGCGACATTCTCGTCGTCAACAATACGCGCGTGATCCCGGCCCGGCTCGAGGGCGTACGAACTCGCGGCGTGAACAAAGCCAAGATCGAAGTGCTGCTGCACAGGCGTGTCTCCGACGACACATGGCGGGCCTTCGCGAAAGGCGCGAAAAAACTGCAACGCGGCGACACGATAGCTTTTCAGCGCGGCGATACGATCGTCGCAACGGAAGTGCTGGAAAATTTCGGCGAAGGCGAAGTCATGCTCGCCTTCCCGCTCGGCGGCGCGGACCTCGATCGCGCCATCGAGGCGCTTGGCGCCATGCCCCTGCCACTCTATATCGCCGGCAAGCGGCCCGCCGACGCGCAGGATAGCGACGATTACCAGAGCCTGTTCGCTGTCCATCGCGGCGCCGTCGCCGCGCCGACCGCGAGCCTGCATTTCACCCCGGCGCTCAAAACCGCCATCGCCGCGCGCGGCGTCGAGATCGCGCAGATCACGCTGCATGTCGGCGCCGGCACCTTTCTGCCGGTGAAAGCCGATGACACGCAGGCGCACAGGATGCACGCCGAATGGGGCGAAATCGATGCCGAGACCGCCGCGCGGCTCAATGCAGCGCGGGCGGCTGGCGGGCGCATCGTCGCGGTCGGCACGACCTCCCTGCGTCTGCTCGAATCCGCGGCGACAGCGGCGGGAAAGATTGCGCCTTTCTCCGATGAGACGGCGATTTTCATTACCCCGGGCTATCGCTTCAAGGCCGTCGATCTGCTGCTGACCAATTTCCATCTGCCGCGCTCGACGCTCTTCATGCTGGTCGCGGCCTTCAGTGGACTCGAGACGATGCAAGCGGCCTATAAACATGCGATAGCCTCGGACTACCGCTTCTATTCTTATGGCGATGCCTGCCTGCTCCACCCGGCCCCATGACCGAACTGACATTCGATATCCACGCCAAAGACGGTGACGCACGCACCGGCACGATCACGCTGCCGCGCGGAAGAATCCGCACGCCCGCCTTCATGCCGGTCGGTACGGCGGCGACCGTCAAGGCGATGTATCCGCAGGATGTCCATGCGCTCGGCGCCGATGTCGTGCTGGCCAACACCTATCATCTGATGTTGCGGCCGGGGGCGGAGCGCATCGATGCGCTCGGTGGCCTGCATAAATTCATGAACTGGCCTTGGCCGATCCTGACCGATTCCGGCGGCTTCCAGGTCATGTCGCTCGCCAAGCTCAGAAAGCTCGACGAGAGCGGCGTGACCTTCCAATCGCATATCGACGGCGCGCGGCATCATCTGACGCCGGAGCGGGCCATGGAGATCCAGCGGCTGCTCGGCTCCGACATCCAGATGCAGCTCGACGAATGTGTGCGGCTGCCGGCGCCTGAGGCCGATGTCGAACGCGCCATGCGGCTTTCGCTGCGCTGGGCCGAGCGCTGCAAGGCGGCGTTCGGCACCCAGCCGGGCCACGCGCTTTTCGGCATCGTCCAGGGCGGCGAAAGCCCGGCCCTGCGCCGTGCCAGCGCGGAGGCGCTCGTCGGCATTGGCTTCGACGGCTATGCGCTGGGTGGCCTCGCGGTTGGTGAACCGCAGGACGTGATGCTGGCGATGATCGAGGCAAGCGCCGCCTATCTGCCGGCGGCGCGGCCGCGCTATCTGATGGGCGTCGGTTCGCCCGACGATCTGATCGAATCCGTCCGCCGCGGCATCGACATGTTCGATTGCGTCATGCCGACGCGAGCCGGCCGCCACGGCCTTGTCTACAGCCGCCACGGCCGCATCAACCTGCGCAACGCGAAACATGCCGACGACCCGCGACCGATCGATCCGGAGTCGTCTTGCGAGGCCGCGCGCATTTATTCCCGCGCCTATCTGCATCATCTCGTGAAGGCCGGCGAGATTCTCGCCATGATGCTGCTGACGACGATCAACCTCGCCTATTACGAAACGCTGATGACGGATATCCGCGCGGCGATCGCGGCGGGCCGTTACGCCGACTTCTGCGCCGAGACGAAAGCCCGCTGGGCGCGCGGCGAAGGTCCCGAATCCAGAGCCTGAAAATGGAAAAGGCGAAACGGGCTCAAGGGCCTCGCTTCGCCTCTCCGTTCCCTCGTCCTAGACCCTTTCTGGCCTGTTCCCCCGAGGGGGACGGCGTGATCTGCACGCCGGCACATGAAAGGGGTTCCTCCCACGACTTGGACTAGATGCACACCGGGTGAACCCGAAGGCTCTCAACACGATGGCAAGGGTTTGTAGCCCAGACGTGACGCATTGTCACGCATCAACGATGCATCTTGCCCGCAAAAATGGCAGAAAAGAAAAAATTTTTTTTTCATTCGTAATCTCGGTAAAAATACCCCCAGGAAAGGCGCGCCCGGCGCCTGATCGCGCTTTTGTGTGCCGGTGTTCCTGCTAAAAGGCCGTCTGGTCTCAAGCTCGGTGGAGCGGGCGGCAAACATTTCTCAGCTCAAGCGCGCATTCATCTCCTCGATATTCCATTGCTGGCATCATGGCTGTCTACACCGACGTTTCCGACCTCGCTCTCAGGGATTTTCTTGCCGATTACGGGCTTGGAAAATTGCTTGCCTACAAGGGCATCGCCGAAGGCGTCGAGAATTCCAATTATCTGCTCCATGTCGAGGCCGGGTTTTTCATCCTCACGCTCTATGAGAAGCGGGTAAACGCCGACGATCTGCCCTTCTTTCTCGGCCTGATGGAGCATCTCTCCGCGCGCGGCCTCGTCTGCCCGCAGCCCGTAAAAACGCGTGAAGGCTCTCTATTTAAGCCGCTCGCCGGCAGGCCCGCCGCGATCGTGACTTTTCTCGAAGGCGTCTCGACGCGCGCCCCGCTCGTCGCGCATTGCGCCGCTCTCGGCACCGCGCTTGCGGAATTGCATCGTGCGGGTACGGATTTCCCGCTCGAACGCGCGAACAGCCTTTCGATTTCCGGCTGGCCGCCGCTCCTGATGCAAGCCAGGGACCGTGCCGACAGCGTCGAACCGGGGCTGGCTGCCTTTCTCGCCGCCGAACTTGCGGCGCTCGAAGAACTCTGGCCGCGGAATCTACCGCGCGGCGTGATCCATGCCGATCTCTTCCCGGACAACGTTCTCTTCCTCGGCGACAAAGTCTCCGGCCTGATCGACTTCTACTTCGCCTGCACGGATTTTCTCGCTTATGATCTCGCGGTCTGCCTCAACGCCTGGTGTTTCGAGCCGGATTTTTCGTACAACGTCACCAAGGGCAAGGCCCTGATCGACGCCTATCAACGCGCCCGCCCGTTGACGCCGCTGGAAATCATCGCTCTGCCGATCCTCGCTCGCGGGGCGGCGCTACGCTTCACCCTCACCCGTCTGGTTGACTGGCTGAACGTACCCCCTGGCGCCCTCGTGAAGCCGAAGGACCCCCGCGAATATGTCCGACGGCTGCGCTTCCATCAGCAGGCAACGAGTCCCGGCGATCTCGGATTGGCATTTTGAGCGGTAAAGTCACGATCTGGACCGACGGCGCCTGCTCCGGCAATCCCGGCCCCGGCGGCTGGGGCGCGGTCATCACCTTCGCCGACAAGCGCAAGGAAATCTCCGGCGGCGAAGCGGCGACGACCAACAATCGCATGGAGATCACCGCCGCGATCCGCGCTCTCGAAGCCCTGACACGCTCCTGCGATGTCGATCTCCATACCGATTCCGCCTATCTGCGCGGCGGCATTACCACCTGGCTCGCGGGCTGGAAGAAGAACGGCTGGCGCACCGCCGATAAGAAGCCGGTCAAGAACATCGAACTCTGGCAGGAACTCGAACAGGCAGCCGCGCGCCACACGATTCATTGGCACTGGCTGAAAGGCCATGCCGGCCATCCGATGAATGAGCGCGCCGACGAGCTGGCGCGCGAAGGCATGCGGCCCTTTTTAAAACGCTGAATTTATGCGGCGGCTTTTGCGCCGCTCAGCCGCACGAGGGCAGAAACAAGAAACAGGCTGGAGAGCGCCGCCAGCATGATCAAGATCGAAAAGTGCCGCTCATAGCCGAAGCCGAGAATATAGGGCGTCGCATAGCAGACGCCGAGCGCGAGACTCGCGAGAGCCACCCGCCGTGCCGCGCTGTCGCCGCGAATAAGGAGATAGAGGCTCGCCCCAAAGGCGAAAATCTCGATGAGCCGGCCGAGCGCCAGCCATAGGGAGCCGACGTCCGCCTCCCCGCGCGAACGCGGCAGTTCGATCAGATGGCTGCCGTCCGGCGCTGGAACATAATTGCGATAGGGCACGAGCTGCGGCGAGAGAAGAACCTCGTAGGCCTTGACCGCGAACGTCTTCAGCGCAGCACCGGGATTTTGCCTGATCCATTCCGTGGCGCGAGTCTTATAGGCGTCGTTCCACGCCCATTCCGTCTTGAACCCCGCCCGCCCCGGCTCATGCGGCGAAGTTATCGCCTCGCCTTCGCAGGTCGTAACCGGATCGAACAGCATGTCGAGACTGCAATGCGGATAAAGCACGAGCGTATAGGTGTTCCAGCCGCGATACATGTTCTCGCCGTCCGTGCTCGACATGAACGAGAGGCGATGGCTTTCAATCGCATTGTGAGCCAGCCAGCCCGCAGGAGCGATCAATGCGACGGCGACAAGGCCGGCCGCGAGAGCCCGTCGTCCGGATGTGAGCGCGAAGACGACGATCAGTAACGCGACCGCGCCCCAAACGAGGATCAGCGACGACTTGAAGAGATAGCAGACGGAGGCCGCGGCGATCGCCGCCACGTAACGCCCCGCACTCGCTTCGCGCGGCGCGACGGCGACGAAGAAAAGACAGACGGCCGTGATGGCCAGAAGTTCGAGCACATAGCCTTCTTCGTAATAGGCGGCCGAGGCATGTTTGATGAGGTTCGGCGAGAGCACGAGAAAAAGGCCGAGTGCGATGTAGATGCCCACCTGCCAGCAGTGCCTGACGGCAAGCCGCCGGTCGATTCCGCGAACAGCGAGATAGACGAGCAGGCTCAGCAGAAGAACCTTTATGGCATCGACGATGCGCAGGCTGGTCGTCAGCGGCGCCAAGGCCGCGAGAAACAACGGCAGGCCGGGCATGCGCGAAGCGACATCGCAGCTGCCGCTGCCACAGGAGACATAGCCTCTGCCCGCGACAAGCGATCTCACATAAGGGTCGAAGCCGAAGCCGAGATCGAAGGTCGTGCGTGCGGCCGGGACGAAGAACCAGACGGCTACGAGCTTCAGCACCGCCATGAGAACGACGAGCAGCGCCACGACTTCGCCGCCCGTGAGGATGGCGCGCCGGCCGGCCGATGCGCCGCTCTGTGTGGAATGAGGCATGATCCAGAGGTTGTTGAAGCTCTGTCGGAAAGACGACCGAAACGCTGCGCGGATGATAGGGTCGGCGCGTTAATGCCATCTGAAGGCTTCCCCTTACGCGCGCCTCCGGGCTGAAAAGTCGATTAACTTCAATTGACTCTAAGGGTTTCGCAGTCGTGGTTTATCTGGCGCGATTTACCTGTTTTTTATAGTATGGGCCTATTCGGTTCCGTCAGTCTCCGAGTGGACCATGCAACCGGCCTCAGTCGAAAAGCGCCCTTCTCTCAGTGTGGTTGCGCCAGGCAATCGCGCCCCGCTCGGCTATGATCTTTCACTCCCGCTCGTGATCGATCTCGACGGCACGCTGCTATCGACAGATGTGCTGCATGAATCCCTGCTTCTGTTTCTGAAACGCCGACCGGGCGAAGCGTGGAAAATTCCGGGCTGGATTTTCTCCGGACGCGCGGTCGTCAAGAATCGCCTGGCGGATGTCGTCACCGACGACGACATCGAGACTTTTCCTGCCTGCGATGAAGTTGTCGAGCTGGCGCAAAAGGAAGCCGAACGCGGCCGCAAAATCGTGCTCGCGACGGCGGCCGACATCACCATCGCGGAGAAAATCCGTCGACGCTTTCCGTTCATCAGCGAAGTGATCGCCTCAGCCGACGGGCACAATTTGAAAGGCGCGGCAAAGGCGCAGACGGTTTCGGCGCAGTTTCCGCACGGATTCATCTACGCCGGCGACTCCACCGCGGATCTGCATGTCTGGAACGCAGCGACCGCGGCGATATTCGTCGGTCGCTCCAGCGCCATGGAGCAGAAGATCGCGACCAAAACGCAGCTCGCCGCCGTCCTGCCGACAAAGTTGCTCAATTTTCCGACCCTGCGGCGGGGTCTGCGGGCTCATCAATGGGCGAAGAATTCGCTCGTCTTCGTCCCGCTGATCCTCGGCGGCAAGGCGCATGATCCGGTCGCCTGGGCTTACGCCTTCGGGGCGTTCGTGGCCCTGAGCCTCCTTGCCTCCGTGACCTATCTCCTCAATGATCTGTGGGATCTGGCGGACGACCGGCGGCATTGGTCGAAGAAATTGCGACCGATCGCCAGCGGCGATCTGCCGATCGCTTCGGCCATGCTGGTCATCGCTGTCGGCGGCCTTATAGCTTTTGCTATAGCGGCCTTGATCGGCCCCGCCTGCGTCGGGGTTCTGGCGCTCTATCTTGCCATCAGCCTCGCCTATTCGTTCTGGCTGAAACGCGAGCCGCTGGTCGATATTTTCGTTCTCGCTTCACTCTTCACGATCCGCCTCGCGCTCGGCCTCGTCGTCACCGGCGTCGTCTTTTCGCCCTGGCTCTTCGTCTTCTCGATGTTTATTTTCCTGTCGCTTTCCGCCGCGAAACGGCAGACGGAGATCACCCGCATGGTCGCGCACGGGCTGACCCAGACTCCGGGCCGCGGCTATCGCGCGGAAGATGGCCCGCTCGTCCTCTCGCTCGGCGTCGGCGCCATGCTCGCGACCGTGCTGGTGATGGTCATCTATCTGGTCGCCTATGCGTTTCCGGAAGGCTTTTACCGCCATCCGTTCTTCCTCTGGGGCTTTCCGATCATTATTTTTCTCTGGCTGTCGCGGATTTGGCTCTTGTGTCATCGCGGGGAATTGAACGATGATCCGGTCGCGTTCGCGCTGAAGGACAGGCTCAGCCTCGCCTATGGAGCGGCGATGGTCGCAATGTTCGCCGCAGCCCTGCTGTAGAAAGTCCGCATGTGAGCGAGCCTTTCGTCACCCGTAGCGATATTTTGTCATGGGGCCGCGTGGTGCGCGCGCCGCAGCGTGTGGCCACGCCGCGCTTTCGTGACGAACTCGACAAATTGCTTGGCGCCGCGAATGGCGCAAGCCTGCTGCCGATCGGGCTGCGGCGCTCCTATGGCGATTCCTGCCTGAATGATACCGGCGACCTCATCGATATGTCGCGGGTGGACAGGTTCATTGCCTTCGATCCGGCGCAGGGGATTTTGCGGGCCGAGGCCGGCACGAGCTTTTCCGAGATTCTGCGGCTGATCGTGCCGCATGGCTGGTTTCTGCCAGTGACCCCGGGCACCCGTTTCGTGACACTCGGCGGCGCTATCGCCAACGATGTGCATGGCAAGAACCATCATCGCGCCGGAACGTTCGGGCGGCATGTACGCGCGCTCGGCCTTTTGCGCAGCGATCGCGGCCACCTGACGCTGACGCCCGAAAGCGATGCCGCTCTCTTCGCCTCGACCATCGGCGGGCTCGGCCTCACCGGCATCATCGAATGGGCCGAGATCGCGCTGGTCAAGACCGACAGTTCGTCGCTCGAAGTCGAGACGATCCCCTTCGAAAATCTCGACGCCTTCTGGTCTCTCGCCGATGCCAGCACGGAAAAGTTCGAACACACGGTGGCTTGGGTCGATTGCCTCTCGCGCGGCGAAAGCCTCGGCCGGGGCATCTTCTCGCGGGGCAATTGGACGCCTTACGGATTCCACGATGCGCATGACGACAAAACCTGGAAACGCGTCGTCGCCGATGCGCCGGAATTTCTGCTCAACCCGCTGAGTATCGGCGCGTTCAACGAGCTTTATTATCGTCTGCATGCCGGCCGGCCGCATACGAAGCTGCAGCATTACGTGCCGTTCTTCTATCCGCTCGATGCGATCCACGGCTGGAACCGGCTGTACGGCCGCAGCGGCCTGCTGCAATATCAATGCCTCGTCCCGCGCGCGACGGAACGCGAGGCTATCCGCGCTTTGCTCGAGGAAATCGCCAAGGAGGGACAAGCCTCCTTCCTTGCCGTGCTCAAGACCTTCGGCGACGTTCCCGCCTCGGGGCTTTTTTCCTTCCCCCGCGCCGGCACGACATTGGCGCTCGATTTTCCCAATCGTGGCGCGGCGACGCTCGCCTTGCTCACACGGCTCGACGCTATCGTCCGCGACGCGGGCGGCGCGCTTTACCCGGCCAAAGATGGCCGTATTTCGCGTGAAATGTTCCGCCTCTCCTTCCCGCGCTGGCAGGAGTTTGAGAAAGATCCGGCGATGAGTTCCGACTTTTGGCGCAGGGTGTCCGCATGAGCGGCGCGTCGACCGAAATTGCCGTGGCTCCCGTGACGCCGCTGCGGATTATCATCCTCGGCGCGACCTCGGCGATCGCCGAGGCGACGGCACGGCTCTGGGCGCCGGGCGGCGCACGCATCCTGCTCGCCGGGCGCAACGAAGCGCGGCTGAACGAGATCGCCTCCGACCTCAAGGCGCGTGGCGCGGCCGAGGCCATCGACTGGCCGCTCGATTGCGCGAGCGCCAACGCCAGCGCTGAACTTGGCAAAATGGTCGACCGTCTCGGCGGCCTCGACATTCTCCTGCTCGCCTATGGCGTCCTCGGCGAGCAAGCCGAACTCGAGCGCGATCCGGCGGCAGCGGCGCGGCTCATCACCACGAATTTTTCCAGCGCCGCAGCCTGGTGCCTCGCCGCCACCGCCGTGCTGGAAAAGCAGGGCGCCGGCACGCTGCTGGTGATTGGCTCCGTGGCGGGCGACCGGGGGCGCCGCTCGAATTTCATCTATGGCGCGACGAAAGGCGGCCTCGCCCTTCTCGTCGAGGGCATCGCCCACAAGCTGGCGCCGCTCGGCGCGCGCGCGGTGATCATCAAACCCGGTTTCGTCGATACACCGATGACGGCGGCGATCGCCAATAAAGGGCCGCTCTGGGCGAAGCCCGAGGCCATCGCGGCGAGCATCGTCCGCGCCGGCGAAAAAGGCGGCCCGGAGATTTATGCGCCGGGATTCTGGCGCGGGATCATGATCGTCATCCGCAACTTGCCCGTGGCCATCTTCAACAAAATCAACATTTAGCCGCTGCCTCTACGGCTCCCAACTTTGGGCACGTCACCGGCTATCGCTGCCAAAGTCGCCAACCGAGGATCTCCGCCTCGATTATTTGGCCAGTCGTCTGATTGCACCATTCGCGTCCAACACGCCGGCATGGAAACGGAAGCGTGTAAGTCCCCCTATGATCCTCGCACAGCAACTCAACGTCTTCGGTTGCGCTTGGCTCTTTATCCGCCTCAAATTCCGCGAGTCGTTCCGACCGGGTTGCCATCGGCCCTATTTCTTCTTTTCACCAATCTTCAACGTCGGAGCAGCCGCGATTGGCTTCGGCTTTTCTTTTTTCGGCTTCTTCGCTTCTTTATTCCCGTGTCGCTGACTCTTGGCCATCGCTGTGCTCCGCTGCCGTGATTGATGAACATATCACAATTGCCTCGGACGCGGCGTTTCGCTTGCGCCTTTATTTGTATGATCAAAAAGATAAACCAACGACCGTGCCTAGTATTTTTGATAATAATGTGTATATTTACAATATCAGCGAAGGTAATATTTAGTCGTTATCGAAGTTGATAAGGTCGTTATGCGCACAAATAATTTGGAGCGATCCCTTGTATTTGTGCGAAGGCGGCTTTGGCATCTCCCCGGCCCCTGAGAAAGCGGCGAAGTAACAGCTTCTGCGCATTTGGTGGCGGCAGAGCGCAGCCGCGAGACGCGGCTGTGTGGCATCCCGGAGCTTGGGCAAGGTTCTTATCATGAAACGAACTCGATCATTTGGCGTGGCTATTAATGCCTCTCCGACACCGCAAATCAGGCAGGAGCTTGTGACTCATCTTTACGAGATCGGAGAGACTGTCACGCTTGATCCGCGCGGAGGATATTTGCGAAATCCCGGCGATCCATTCAGTGTGCTCGCGCGATTGCCGCCGGTGGGCACTGAGTTTCAATATCGAATCAAGAGCGTAAACGAGCCGTATCAACGAGTTGCTGCTGAATATCAATTAAAGCGCGCGGTGCAGGCCGCAGGTTGATCGGCCGACCTCTTTTTGATCAGAGTCGCGGAATGGTGCTGCGATGAAGCTAGATGAGCTTGCCGACCGATATGGTGTCACCGCGACGGACGATGATGCACGGCGATTAGCGCAAGCTGTCAAAATGATCTTCGAAAGAGTCGAAGCAGAGTTTAGCGCCCATGCCGGTTACGTTGCAGCACATGCAATGACTGCCGCAATAGACGGGCATCTGCAGCAATCAGAAAGTTTGCTAGGTCAGGCTCGCTTCGCCTGTATTCTGATCGATACGATGCCGGCGACGTGGAGCCCTATGCTCAAGGCAAGCTTCGTCTATGTCTTGGCGCCGCGCTTAAAAGACATTCTCAGCGGTTGATTGAGAACCGACATAGGCGGCGTCCAGATCCGACGCGCCTCATTTCTTCAGCTTCGTCCGCTTGTTCTTAAGCTTCGTCACGGCGTCGCCCTTGCGGGCGCGTTCCAGCCTTTCCATCCCGCCCTTGGGCGTTTGAGGCGGCTCATTGCTGGTGTTGGCCAGGTGGGCTTCGATGGCGTCAATTTGGCGGGTAAGCCCCGCAGTTGTTTCACGCTTGGCCAGCCTCACGCCCGCACCGCTATCCTCGCTTTCGAAGACGAAAATGACACCGCCCTGCTCAAGTGCGCGCTGAATGGCATCGGCGTTAGCCAGCGTGATCGATAACGGGCCTTCCTCGGCCTCGGCGCGCCGAACGGTGGCGACGCCCAGCTTTGCCGCCTGGGCCAAATCTTCCGCACTCCACCGAATGAGTGCCCTTGCCGCGCGCACCTGGGCGCTTGTGATCACTTTACAATCTCCTGATTGACTCCAGATCAGCCGCCGGTGCGTGATCGCTTTCGCATCACTTAGATCGATTCAGATCAACCGGCGCAATCCCAATACCAAACAATAGCGTTTTGGCAGCCGCTGCCGGCTTGCGAGCCGCGCGCATCATCATGCCCGGCTTAAAAAACAAGAAAGCCATTTAAAATCAGTTGGCTGGGGGACCTGGATTCGAACCAAGATTAACGGAGTCAGAGTCCGCTGTTCTACCGTTGAACTATCCCCCATCGTGGCCGCTTCGAAGGAACCAGCAGCCATCCGAATGGGCGCGGCGCAGATTGGGACCGGCGTCCCGGCCGCTGTTCGGAAGGCGCTTCTAGAATGAACGGCGCCCGATTGGCAAGCAGCAAGTTCACCCGCCGGCGGGTTCTGTGCCGGTGATTCCAAGCAAGATGATCACGACGAGACCGGAGCCGGAACGTGCAGGCCGTGATAGGCTGCGCAGCCCGCACCGATGGCGGATGCACAACACGGTGGGGTTGGGGACGTTTACACGTTTATCAAATGCACGTTCATCGCATGAGGCGGTGAGTCCGTGACGGTCGTATTCGGCACGCCATTCGTCGGAGGCGTCTGATGCTGGACGGCATAATATTGCTTTGGTTTATCCTGAGCGCGATCTCGGTGCTGTTTGTCGTGATCGACATCCGGTCAACACCGGAATCGCCGGTGCTCAAATGGGGTTTCATATTACTGACCGCATATACCGGGGTGTTCGGCGCCTTCCTTTACGTTTTGGGTTGCCGGGAGCCTCTGTCCGGCACCCATGAGCGCTTCATCGCGACGCGGTGGCGACAGACGCTTGGTTCGACCATGCATTGCGTCGCGGGCGATGGCGTCGGTATTCTCGCAGGCGCCGTGCTTTCGACAGTGCTCAGCCTTACGGGCCTGGCCGAGGTCGCCCTCGAATATGTTCTCGGCTTTGCTTTCGGCTGGACGATCTTTCAATCGCTTTTCATGCGCAGCACGGCCGGCGGATCGTATTCCGCCGCGCTGAAAAGCACTTTTATCCCGGAACTCCTGTCGATGAATCTGCTCATGGCCGGAATGGTTCCGACCGCGATGCTGCTCCGCAAGCACATTCAATATTCGGGCGATCCGGCGTCGCCGCGATTCTGGTTCGTGATGTCGATGGGCCTGCTCGTCGGTTTCATCTTCGCCTATCCGATGAACTGGTGGCTTGTGGCCAACCATCTCAAGCATGGCATGATGACCGTTCGCCGCGCAGCGCCAACTGCGGATTCACCTGCGCAGATGGACCACGCTTCAATGAAGGATATGGCGCAGGAAAAAGCCCCTATGCAAATGGGATCGGATCGCGTTCCATCACCGCCCATACCTGTGATGACCGTGCTCTCCTTTCTGGCATTGGCCGCGGGCTTGGCATTGGCTTCACTGTCACGCTGACGGCCCGCCGTCCCCTCGGCGGCAGAAGTTCGACATTTAATCTTCACACTTCACGAGCGCTCGCACTGTCACCGACAGAAAACCATGCACCGCAACATCACGATCATTTGCTTAAACTGTGATGCGTCCTCCTGCGGTGCTGTTTCACCTTCCATTCATGTGGCCGTTCCTAATCTAAAGTCCGGCACGTCTCGGCCCGCAGCGTCCGGGCGGCCGCGGTCATGAATTTGAATCGGTCATGAATTCAAAATGGGGAGATGGAATGCGCTACTTTCTATCCATGTTGGCCGCGGGCCTGTTTGCCGCGAGCCCCTTAAGTTCCGCGGCGGAAGCCGCGCCTATCGCAGACCAGACGGCCGTCACGCAATCCGCGATTGACCTGACCGGCATCGAAAAAACCCAATATGTCTGGGGCGGCCAGAACTATTGCTGGTACGACAATGGCTGGCGCGGCCCCGGCTGGTATTGGTGTGGCTATGCCTGGCGCAGCGGCCTCGGCTGGGGCGGCGGCTTTGGCTGGCGCGGCTGGTCCTGGCACAGCGGGCGCTATTGGAGTCGCAGCGGTCATTGGCGTGGCGGCGGTCATCATGGCGGCTGGCATGGCGGTGGCGGACACCGGGGCGGTGGGCATCGCGGTGGCGGACATCACGGTGGCGGACATCGTGGCGGCGGTCATCACGGTGGCGGACACCATGGCGGCGGACACCATGGCGGCGGACATCGTGGCGGCGGTCATCACGGTGGCGGTCATCGGGGTGGCGGACATCGCGGCGGTGGTGGTCACCGGGGCGGTGGCGGACATCGCGGCGGCGGGCATCGTCGCTGATCGCATCTGACGCGCCGAAGCCGACACGATTTTCGGTGCCTATTCATCCCAATGCCGGCAGCGATCCTGCCGGCATTTTTATGTGCTGCCGCGGCTCAGGGCTTCTTCAGGGGCGGTCCCAAAAATTCGACGCCCCATTTCTGGCCGAAAATGTTGAGCGCCGCTTTGTCCGGCACGCCGTCTTTCATGACGCCGCCGAGCTCTGTGAAGAAGGCGGCCGCGTCCAGAGCCGGCAGGATCGCGATCAACTGCCGTCCGGGCGTGTCGGCGACATTGACGAACGTATGCCCGGCGCCGCCCGGCACGCTGACCACATCGTCGGTCTCCGCGTAAAAGCGCGCACCGTCCACCACATAGAGATAGCGCCCGGCCAGAACGCGAAACACTTCCACCTCGCGATGACGATGCAGCGGCGGCCCGAAGCCCGGCGCGTTCTGCGTTTCGATAAGGGTCATTTCGCCGCCCGAGGCCGCGCCCGGCAGACGCACGCGCAGCTCCAGGCCGATGGCGGGAATAAACAGCGGTTCGGCATTTTGGTCTGAGTGCCAGAAGCTGAAAGGCATCGTTGGCTCCGGTCTTTCGGCGCACGGGCACACATTCTATGGTGCCGCGCGATCTCCCGCACGGACCTGTCAATGCACCGCGCCGACGATTTATCGGTCCTCATCTTTCTTGTCACGCTCGCCGCGACCTTCGCCGCCTCGTTTCTGGGCCGCGCGCATACACGCCAGCTCAATTCGGATGCGCTCGCCGATCAGAAGCTGAGCAAATGGCTCGTCGGCCTCAGCGCCGGCGCCACGGGCAACAGCGCCTTCATCGTCACCGGTGTCGTCGGCCTTGGCTATACGCTCGGCCTGCAGGCGCTGCTGCTGCCCTTCGGCTGGCTGTTTGGCGATATCGCGTTCTGGACCTTCTTCCCCGACGGGATCAACCGCCTCGGCCGCAAAACCAAAGCCGCGACGCTGACCGACGTGATTGCCAGCGGCTTGCCGGCCGTCGCCCGGCGTCGCGTAAAACTGCTTGCCGCGGCACTCATCCTGATCTGCCTCACCGGCTATATTTCCGCGCAATGGATCGCGGGGCAGAAATTTCTCGAAGGCGCGTTCGGCTTTCCGCATCTCCTGTCGCTGCTTCTCTTCGCGACGTTGATCGTGCTCTACACCGGCATCGGCGGCTTTCGCGGCTCCGTCTATGCCGACACGCTGCAGGCCGTGATCCGCATCTTCGGCACAAGCCTCGCGCTCGGTGCGGTGATTGTCGTGGCCTGGAGAAATTCTGCGGGTTTTTGGGAAAATACCGCGGTCGCGGGAACGCAGTTTTTCGTGCTGCTGCCGCACGGCCTTCCCGCCGCGCTCCTGTTCATGCTCGGTTTCGCCGCCGCCGCTTTCGGCTTCGGCCTTGGCCAGCCGCAGATGACCTCGCGCTATCTTGCCGGCCGCAGCCCGGCCGAGACGCGCAGCGCCTGGTGGATTTTCATCGGCTTCATCCAATTCACCTGGATCGCCATGACGATTTTCGGGGTCGTGCTGCGCGGCGTGATGCCGGCGATCGCCGACCCGGAAGCGGGGCTGAGCCTGTTCTTCCGCACCAATATGGGGCCAGTGCTCACGGGTCTGATCGTCGCCGATATTTTCGCGACCATCGCCGCCACCTCGAACAGCCTGCTCGTCGCCATGGCGCAGACGGTGAAGTTCGATGTCATCGAAGTGCTGACGCCGCGCGTGCCGCCGCTGTGGCCGATCGTCCTTCTGCTCGGACTCATCTCGATGGCGATCTCGGCACGGCTCGACCGTTCTGTCGTGAGCCTCGTCCTCTCCTCGATCTCGCTGCTCGGCGCCGGGCTCGCTCCGGCGATGATGGTGCGCGTGCTCGACTGGCGGCGCACGAACCTGTCCGTGCCGCTGTCCATCATTGCCGGCTTTGCCGCCGCCGCGCTGTGGAAGCTTTCCGGTTTCGGCGCCTTCCTCAACGAGGCCGCGCCGGGCATTGCCATCGGCCTGGGCGCGAATTTCCTCACCGTCGCGCTACGCCGCAAAGGCACTGCCATCGCCGAATAAGGTTGCTATGTTCGGACCTCAAAAGGGGGAAACATGACCAAGGAATTTTCGCTCGCGCCGTCACTGCTCTCGCCGCCCGATGTCACCGACGCGCCCGGCCGCGGCATCGATCCCAATATCAGCGGCCATATCGCGGCGCTCCCCAATCTTTATGAACTGGACGCGCAGCCGGTCGAGGAAATGTCCGCGCTCATCTCGCGGCAATATCTGCACGGCGCGCATTCGACCTTCGTCAAATGGCGGATGAAGAAGGGCGCCATCGTGCCGCTGCACCATCACATCAACGAGCAGATTACCTGGATCACCGAAGGCGCTTGCGAGGTCTATTCGCAGGGGAAAAAATATCTGTTGCGTGCCGGCAGCCTGTTCATCATCCCGCCGAACGTGCCGCACGAATTCCATTTCACCGAAGACACGATCGACATCGACATTTTCTCGCCGCAGCGGCAGGACTGGATCGACGGCACGGTGAACTATTACGCGAAGAAATAGAGGGCGCACTGATCGGAAACTATGATCCCTCACCCTGAGGTGCGAACGAAGTGAGCCTCGAAGGGCGAGGAATCGCTGATCTCTGATTGAGAAATCCCTCATCCTGAGGCGCCTACGTCGCTCCTCAGGATGAGGGCTCGATGGACTTTCGGCGCGCTAACTCCGAGAGTCGTACGAAATCGCCGCGTATATAGGCTTCCTTTTTCGCACGCGACCAGCCCTTGATCCGGCGTTCTGCCGCAATGGCCTCGTCGATGCGGGGATAATACTCGCTGAAGACAAGCTCGACAGGCAGACGCCGTGCGGTATAGCCGTCGATCAGGCGTTTGCCCGTGCTCGCTCACGCGCTCATCGACAGAGCGGCGTGTGATGCCGGTATAATAACTACCGTCCGCACAGCGCAGAATATAGATCGACGCGCCATCCATGGATCACGTGACTTCGATGCTTCGAGACGGCCGCTTCGCGGCCTCCTCAGCATGAGGTGGGCGGAGAAGAAAGCCAACCCTCACCCTGAGATGCGAGCACCAATTTCGCGACTTTGAATGCGAGCCTCGAAGGGCGACGGATCGCAACACGCTGACATTGAAGAATTCCTCATCCTGAGGAGGCCGCGAAGCGGCCGTCTCGAAGGACGAGGTTGCTTGACTCCCTCCCCAAAAAGTCAGATGACTAGAACAAATATGGAACATTGGATCGAGAGAGATGACCGGGGAGCCTTTACGGCTTCGCCAGACCCTTCCGCATGGGAGCGGCATGCAAGGAAGCGGAAAGGCGCAGCAGATCAGCCTTTTGCGCCGAGAAATGGCCGGAATTGCCACGGCCCCGCCGGCCATTGTCGCGCGGGCGCACGTCTCCCTTGGCGCGGCGCGGCTCGACAGGCTGCTCGCGGGTGGCCTCGTCACCGGCGCGCTGCATGAGATCACAGCCGCCGCGCCGGGCGATACGCCGGCTGCGGCGGGCTTCGTCCTGGCACTCGCCGCGCGGTGCGCCGCCGCCCGCAACGCGCCGCTCATCTGGATCGGCGAGGATTTCGCCAGCCTCGAACAGGGCTCGCTCTATGGCCCTGGCCTCGCCCTGCACGGCATCGACCCGGCCCGCCTCGTCCTTGTCCATGCGGCGAATGCAAAGGATGCCCTCTGGGCGATGGAAGAGGCGCTGAAATGCCGGACGCCCGCCGCCGTGATCGGCGAAATCTATTCCGCCAAGCTCTATGACCTCACCGCCTCGCGCCGGCTTGTCCTCGCCGCGCAGAAACAGGGCACGACCGGCCTGCTCTGCCTCGCCGGGCCGGTGCGCGCCGAGGCACTTTCGAGCGGCGCCGAAACCCGCTTCGAAGTCCGCGCCCGATCAAGTCCACATGCAGCTTCCGCCGGCGGCCGCACGCCCCTGCCCGGCCCCGCCGCCTTCGATGTGCGCATCGCCAAGGCGCGCGCCGGACCGGCCGCTTTTTCCATCGATCGCGAAAAATTCCATCCCGTTTTCTGGAGCCACCGAGAGGTCTTGTTCCGTGACGCGTTATCTCTCCCTCTGGCTGCCATCGCTGGCGACGGACCGGATCAGCCGCCACAGCGCCGCAGCGCGTGAAGCACCGCTTGCCACCATCGCCAAGGTGAGGAGCGCACAGCGCCTCGCCGCCGTGAACCGCGCCGCCGCCCGGCACGGCTTGAAACCGGGCCTCGCGCTGGCCGATGCCCGCGCCATTCTGCCGGAACTCGCCTGCTGCGCGGTGGATGAGGCGGCGGAGGCGGCGACGCTCGCCGCGATCACCGATTGGTGCCGCCGCTTCACGCCGCTCGCGGCGCTCGATCCGCCGGACGGTGCCATGCTCGACATCACCGGCGCGGCGCATCTCTTCGGCGGCGAGGCGAAACTGCTCGATGAGATCGAGGCGCGCCTTGCCACGCAAGGCTTGGCTGCCCGCGCCGCGATCGCGCCAACACCGGAGGCCGCCTGGGCCCTGGCACGGTTCGGCGAAGCGCGCGTAATCCCGGAGGGGGATCGCGAAGAGGATCTGCGCCGCCGCCTCGGCGCGCTGCCGCTCGCCGCCCTCCGCCTCGACGCGAAGACTCTTGCCGATCTGGCGCAGGCGGGTCTGCGCCGCATCGGCGATCTCATCCTGCGTCCTCGCGCGCCGCTTGCCGCGCGGTTCGGCAAGCAGCTCTTTGTCCGGCTCGATGCGCTGCTCGGCCATGCCAAGACGCCCATCACGCCGCGCTTCGAGGCGCCGGCCTATCTCGCCGAGCGGCGCTTTGCCGAGCCGATTGTCCAGCGCGAAACGATCGAAGCGACGATCCGCGCTTTGGCGCAGGAACTGGCGCTGCTGCTCGTGCGGCAGGGTGAAGGCGCGCGGCAGCTCGACGTGAGCCTCTTCGGCGTCGACGGGCGCGTGCGGCATCTGCGCGCCGGCACCAGCCGGCCCTTGCGCGATCCGGCGATGATCGCGCGGCTCTTTCGCGAAAAGATCGAGGCCGCCGGCAACATAGACGAGCGCGATCCGCTCGATGCCGGCTTCGGCTTCGATGTCGTGCGGCTCGCGGCCGAGGCGGTCGAGCGGCAGGATGAAGATCAGGCCCATTGGCTGGGAGCAGCCACGCAGGACGATCTCGCCGATCTCGTCGACCGGCTGGGCGCGCGGCTCGGCCTGCGGCGCGTCACGCGGCTGGATCTCAGCGATACGCATTGGCCGGAGTTCGCGGTGACGGCTGTGCCCTTCTCCGCGTCTTCGACCCATCGGCATGGCATGGATGCCCGGCACAAGGCCGGGCATGACGTGCAAGCACAAAGCGTGCTCTCCACCCGCCCCATCCGCCTTCTCACCCAGCCCGAGCCGATCGAGGCCATCGCCAGCGTGCCGGACGGGCCGCCGGTGCGCTTCCGCTGGCGGCGCGTGCTGCATGTGGTCGCCGCCATCGAGGGGCCGGAGCGGATCGCGCCGGAATGGTGGAAACATTCCGCTCTAACGCGCGATTATTTCCGCGCCGAAGACAGCGAGGGCCGCAGGTTCTGGCTGTTCCGCGAAGGACTCTACGAGACCGAGACCGCGCAGCCGCGCTGGTTCCTGCACGGACTGTTCGCGTGAGCGGCGACAAGAGCCCCTCATTGCGAGCGCAGCGAAGCAATCCAGAAGCGAAACCTGGATTGCTTCGGCGCTTTGCGCCTCGCAATGACGAAACCGCGGCAGAAAAAACCATCGTCCTCTTCGCCGAATTCGGCGTAACGACGAATTTTTCTTTTCTGCGCGGCGCCTCACAACCTGAAGAGTTCGTCGCACAGGCTCGTGAGCTTGGCCTCAAAGCCATCGGCATCGCCGACCGCAATTCGCTCGCCGGTGTGGTGCGCGCCTATAGCTTCGCCCGCCTGAACGAGATCGCGCCCGGGACTTTGCGCGTCGTCACCGGCTGCCGCCTCGTCTTCTGCGACGGCACGCCGGACATTCTCGCCTATCCGCAGGATCGCGCCGCCTATGCGCGGCTCACGCGCCTCATCACGCGCGGTAATATGAAAGGCCAGAAGGGCCTCTGCCGGCTCACGGCGACTAACCTTCTCGAAGCCGCCGAAGGTCTTCAACTCGCTATCCTGCCACACAGTACCTGGGAGCCTGAGGACGCCGCCGCCAAGCCGGGCAAGGTCTATGAAGATTTCGCGGGCGGTGAGGCCGCGACGCCCGCCCTGCCTCTGGAGCAAAGGCAATTGCCGCCCGGCGATGAAACATTCCTGCACCGGATTCGCGAGGTCGCGCCCGGCCGCGTCTGGCTCGCCGCAAGCATGACCTATGGAGCGCAAATGCGCCGGGCGCTGGCCGAATGTGCCGCGCTGTCACGTCGCCTCGGCCTGCCGCTGCTCGCGACCAATGACGTGCTGATGCACGATGCGGCGCGACGCCCCTTGCAGGATGTGCTGACTGCCATCCGCCATCGCACCACGCTCGACGCGATTGGCCGGAAGCTGCAGGCCAATGCCGAGAGGCATCTGAAAAGCGGCGCCGAAATGGCCCGGCTGTTCACTGAGGCGCCGGAGGCCATCGATGAAAGCCTGCGCTTTCTCGAAGGTCTCACCTTCTCGCTCGCCGATCTCAAGAACCAATATCCAGAGGAATTGCGCGCCGGCTATGCGACGCCGCAAGAGGCGCTTGAAGCTTTTGCTTATGCCGGTGCTACCGAGCGTTATGAAGACAAGGGCGGAGTTCCTGAGAAAGTAAAACACACGCTCGCTTATGAACTCGCCCTCGTTAAGGAGATGAATTACGCGCCATACTTTCTCACCGTGCATGACATCGTGCGTTATGCGCGCAGCGAAAAGATCTTGTGCCAGGGGCGCGGCTCGGCCGCCAATTCGACGATCTGCTATTGCCTCGGCATCACCGATGTCGATCCGGCGCGAGCCTCCTTGCTCTTTGAGCGTTTCATCTCGAAAGACCGCGGCGAGCCGCCGGACATCGATGTCGATTTCGAGCACGAGCGGCGCGAAAAGGTGATGCAATATATCTACAATCGCTACGGCCGTGCCCGCGCCGGACTCACCGCCACTGTCATCACCTATCGCAGCCGCTCCGCCCTGCGCGATGTCGGCAAGGTCTTCGGCCTCTCCGAGGATGTCATCGCGGCCCTGTCGAGCTCGCTCTGGGGCGGCGCTTCACAAGGCCCGCAGGCGCAGCAGGTTCGCCGCCTCGGTCTCGATCCGCAAGAAGACCGGCTGGCACAGACCCTGGCTTTGGCGCAGGAGCTTGTCGGCTTTCCGCGCCATCTCTCGCAGCATACCGGCGGCTTCGTCATCACCCGCGACCGGCTCGATGAAACCGTGCCCATCGCCCATGCGGCGATGGACGAGCGCACGACAGTCGAATGGGACAAGGACGATCTCGACGCGCTCGGCCTGTTGAAGATCGATGTTCTCGCCCTCGGGATGCTTACCTGCCTGCGCAGGGGTTTCGACCTTCTGCGAAATCATTATGGGCTCGACTACAAGGTCAAAGACATTCCAGCGGAAGAACGCGCCGTCTATGCGATGATTTCTCGCGCGGACACGATCGGCGTGTTCCAGATCGAGAGCCGCGCGCAAATGTCGATGCTGCCGCGGCTGCGGCCGAACACGTTTTACGATCTCGTCATCGAGGTCGCCATCGTCCGGCCGGGCCCCATCCAGGGCGATATGGTGCATCCCTATCTGCGCCGCCGGCAGGGTCTCGATCCCGTCAATTATCACCGTCAAGAGCTTGAAGAGGTGCTGAGCAAAACTCTCGGTGTGCCTTTGTTCCAGGAACAGGCGATGAAGATCGCCATCGTCGCTGCAGGCTTTACCCCGGCCGAGGCCGACAGATTGCGCCGAGCCATGGCGACCTTCAAGCGCGTTGGCATCATTGAGACATTCCGCACCAAAATGGTCGAAGGCATGGTGGAGCGCCATTACCCGCGCGACTTCGCCGAACGCTGCTTCAAACAGATCGAGGGTTTCGGCTCCTACGGCTTTCCCGAGAGCCATGCAGCTTCTTTCGCCCTGCTCGTCTATGCCTCGTCCTGGATCAAATGCCGTTATCCCGACGTCTTCGCCTGCGCGCTGCTCAATGCGCAGCCGATGGGCTTTTACGCGCCGGCGCAAATCGTCCGTGACGCACGCGAACACAGCATCGCGATCGAAGAGGTGGATGTGAATTTCTCGCAATGGGATTGCACGTTGGAGACGGATAACGAGCTGGACCATGACGGCGTAAAAGACAGGCTCCATCCGCGTCATGTCTCGATGCAGAACGAAATCCGTTCGACCCACAAAATCCGGCTCGGCTTTCGTCAGGTTCAAGGTATCGCAGAGACGGACATGGCCACGCTCGTCGACAAGCGCGGCAAAGGCTATGATTCGATCCGCGATCTCTGGCTGCGCACGGGCCTTGCGCCCGGCACACTTGCCGCGCTGGCCGAGGCCGACGCCTTCCGCTCGCTGGGCCTCGACCGGCGCGATGCGCTCTGGGCCGTGCGCGGCCTCAACCGCGCCGGCGACAAGGATGATCTGCCCCTGCTGAAGGATTTGAGTTTCCGCGCGCTGGAGCCGGAAGCACATCTGCCGCCGATGTCGCTCGGCGAACATGTCGTCGAGGATTACCGCCATCTCTCCTTGTCACTGAAGGCGCATCCCGTCAGCTTCCTGCGGCCGCATCTCAAGACGGAGAAAATCGTGCGCACACAGGATCTCGCCATCACGCCCTCGGGCCAGCGCGTGCGCACCGCCGGCCTGGTGCTGATCCGGCAAAGGCCCGGCACGGCCAGCGGTGTCATCTTCCTCACGCTCGAAGACGAGACCGGCATCGCCAATGCGATCGTCTGGCCAAAGGTCTTCGAAGCCTATCGGCCCGTCGTCATCGCCGCGCGCTTCATCGCCGTCACCGGCCGGCTGCAATCGGAATCGGGCGTCATCCATGTCATCGCCGAACGGATCGACGATATGACACCCCTGCTCGGGCTGCTGTCACGGCCGGAGACCAACGGCCTCGCCCATCCGATCAAAAATCCGTATCGGCATCCGCGAGACCAGATGCGACTGACGGAACCAGGCCTGTTCGAAACGAAGGCTGCGCCGGCGCCGATCGATGCTCGCGACGATATTCATCGCGTCATGCCGAAAGGCCGCAATTTCCATTGAGCTTTTGACGTAACAAAAAACCGCCGCTCGAAGGAGCGGCGGTTCTCTGAAGATTAAGCTTCTACAATCAAGCGGCTTGCAGGTTCACAGCCGACGGCTTGCCGGAGCGGCGATCGGTTTCGACCTCGAACCGCACCTTCTGGCCTTCGACGAGGCCATTGAGGCCGGAGCGCTCAACGGCCGTCACATGAACGAAAACATCCTTGCTGCCGTCGTCCGGCTGGATGAAACCATAACCCTTTTGATCGTTGAAAAACTTGACAGTACCTACCGGCATCGGTCGTCCTTTCTAGCCACTAGTTTAGCGGTCGCATCGTCGCGGCCGCCCATTTCACAGTCGAATTTGGCAGACAAGGCTGAAACGTGCGCCGGCAGTCCAGACGAAGCGATTCAGAAATCAGTCCAAAAGCGAGGCCCCTATATGTGCGGCAAGCGCGAATTTGGCAAGTGGCTTTGCAGGTGGCTTCGGAAGTGGCTTCGCAATTGCCAAGCTTGCCCGTCAGTCAGGTATCTGCCGAACGACATGGACGACCGCATCCGTTAACCGTTTCAAATCGATATTATCTATCGTCAGGGCTGGGGTCAGATAAACGATTTTCCCGAACGGCCGGATGAAGACGCCACGTGCGACAAAGCGGCGCTTCAGCGCCGCAAGATCATCGATCTTTTCGAGCTCCACGACGCCAATCGCACCGCGCACGCGCACATCGCGAACGCCCGGCGTCCCGCGGCAGGCTTCGAGCCCTGCCTGCAACGCAGCCTCGATCCTGGCGACTTGCTCAAGCCGCGGCTCGCTCTCGAAAAGATCGAGCGAGGCATTGGCGGCGGCGCAGGCCAAGGCGTTGGCCATAAAGGTCGGTCCGTGCATCAGCGCCCGCGCCGGATCATCCGACCAGAAAGCCTCGAACACTTTTTCGCGCGCGACGGTCGCGGCGAGCGCCATCGTGCCGCCGGTCAGGGCCTTAGAAAAACAGATGATATCAGGCACGACCTGTGCCGCCTCGCAAGCGAACATCGTCCCCGTGCGGCCAAAGCCGGTGAAGACCTCGTCGAAGATCAAAAGCAGGTCATATTTATCCGCAAGCGCACGCAGCCGCCGCAAGACCTCGGGCTCATGAAACAGCATCCCGCCCGCGCCCTGCACCAGCGGCTCGACGATGATCGCGGCGATCTCATTTGCGTGGCGCGCAACGAGCGCGTCGAGCGTCGCGGCGTTTTCGTCGTCATGCGGCAGATCGGCGATAATGTTCTCATGCAGAATGCCGGCAAAATGCTTGTGCATGCCTTCGTCGGGATCGCACACCGCCATCGTGGCGAATGTGTCGCCATGATAGGCGCCGCGGAAAGCGAGCATCTTGGTCCGGCCGCGAATGCCGCGATTGAGCCAATATTGCACGGCCATTTTCATCGCGACTTCGACAGAGACTGAGCCGCTGTCGGAAAAGAACACACGATCGAGATCGCCGGGCAGCAGCGCCGCAAGCCGTGTCGCGAGCCGCACCGCCGGCTCATGCACCAGGCCGCCGAACATCACATGCGGCATCACCTCAATCTGGCGTGTCACCGCGGCGCGAATATGCGGATGATTATAGCCGTGACAGGCGGTCCACCAGCTCGCGATACCATCGACGAGTTCGCGGCCGTCGGCGAGCCTGATGCGCGTTCCGTTCGTCGCCACGACGGGCAGCGGCGGCGCGATGTGTTTCATCTGTGCGTATGGCAGCCAGATGTGTTCGCGCCAATCCTCTTGCCAGCCCGTCCCGTCCGTCACCATGCCGCCTTATTGCCAGAGCCGCGCGTCAGGGTTAAACCGCAATGGCGATAAAGGGAAGCCTGTGACGTCTCTCGACGCCTTTGCCGAATCGAAGCTGGCGCAATTGGAGCAGCACGCGCTGCGGCGCGCATTGACGGTGACGACGCGCACCGATGGCGCGATGGTCTATCGCGGCGGGCGGCAATTCGTTTCGTTTTCCTGCAACGATTATCTCGGCCTGTCGCAGCATCCGCATGTGAAAGCCGCCGCCCTCGCGGCGATCGAGACATACGGTACAGGCGCCGGCGCCTCGCGCCTCGTCACCGGCAATCATCCCCTGCTCGTCGAACTCGAAGCCCGGCTGGCGAAACTGAAACAGGCGCCTGCGGCGCGCGTCTTCGGCTCCGGTTATCTGACCAATCTTGGCGTTATTCCGGCGCTGGCGGGCGAAGGCGATCTCATCCTCGCCGATGAATTATCCCACGCCTGTATCTTCGCGGGCAGCCAATTGTCGGCCGCGACCCTGCTGACCTTCCGCCACAACGACGCGGAACATGCGGAAGACATTCTCAAAGCCGAGCGCGGCAAATATCGCAATGTGCTGCTCATCACCGAAACCGTGTTTTCGATGGACGGCGATCGCGCGCCACTCGCGGCGCTGGCCGGAATTTGTGCCGCACACGATGTCTGGCTGATGAGCGACGATGCGCATGGGCTCGGCGTGCTGGCGCCGGGCGATGTACGCGCGCCTTTGCAGATGGGCACATTGTCGAAAGTACTCGGCAGCTATGGCGGTTATCTCTGCGCCTCGCTTCCGGTCGTCGATCTCATGACGTCGCGCGCGCGCACGGTCGTCTATTCGACCGGCCTGCCGCCAGCGGCCGCCGCTGCGGCCATCGCCGCGCTCGATATCATCGCCGCCGATCCGGCGCTCACTGCGCGCCCGCTCACCAAGGCGCGTGCCTTCACGCAGCGGCTTGGCCTGCCCGATGCGCAAAGCCCCATCGTGCCGCTGGTGCTCGGCAGCGCGGAAGCGGCGCTCGAAGCCTCGCGGCTTTTGCAGGACGAAGGCTTTCTCGTCGTCGCGATCCGGCCGCCGACCGTCGCGGAAGGATCGGCGCGGCTGCGCTTTGCCTTTTCCGCCGCGCACAGCGACGCGGATGTTGCACGTCTCGCCGATGTCGTCACGACGCGGCTCGATATGCGCGTGCAGGCGTGACGGGCGCCGCCATGTCCGCGTTCTTCATCACCGCCACCGGAACCGATATCGGCAAGACCTATGTCGCCGCTGGCCTCATCGCCACTTTGCGCCGGCGCGGACGAAAGATCATCGCGCTCAAGCCGGTCGTCTCGGGTTTCGACGCACAGAATTTCGTCGCCAGCGATCCGGCCGCTCTGCTTGCGGCCTGCGGGCAAAAGCCCACTCTCGATGCCATCGCGAAAATCTCGCCCTGGCGCTTCGCCGCGCCGCTCTCGCCGGACCAGGCCGCTGCGCTGGAAGGCCGGACGATCGACGTGGCGGCGGTGCGCCGCTTTTACGCTGACTCCATCGCGAGCGCGGAAGATGTCGTCATCGTCGAAGGGATCGGCGGCCTCATGGTGCCGCTCGACGCCAGGCATACGATCTGCGACCTGATCGGCGCCTTGAACATTCCTCTGATTCTCGTCGCCGGAACTTATCTCGGCAGCCTTAGCCACACGCTGACGGCGATCGAAGTCGCTGAGAAACGCGGGCTCAAGATCGCCGCCCTTGTTCTCAACGAGACCACAGGCTCGACGGTGTCAATCGCGGCGACGCAGGAAAGTCTCGGCCATTTCTGGCACGGCCCTGTTGTTGCTCTCCGACATGAGCCAGCCGCGCCGCGGAGCCATGCCGCGACCAACGCCGCCGCCTTTGAAAAACTCGCGGAGATTTTACCGTGAGCGTTACCCTTGCGCACCGGAAACGCGGTTTTCTTCTGCGCAGGCGGCCGAGCCATTGTAGACCGCGCCCATGACCTTTCGCGATCGCCTCCCCTACCTCGAAAATCTTTCCCGCGAGACTCTCCAGCGCTGGGGGCGCCGAACGCTCTTTGTCATCGGCGGTTTGCTCGTCGGCGCGGCGGCAATCCTCATGGCCGCGCTGGCCGACTTCGCCCAGCGCGATTTCCATCGCCTGCTCGGAATATCGCGCTATCTCTCGCTCGCACTGACGCCGCTCGGGTTTGGCGCCATCGTATTCCTGACGCTGAAGGTCTTCCCGAATTCGCAGGGCAGCGGCATTCCGCAGGTGATCGCCGCGCGCGAGTTGCCGGACGGCCCGACCCGCACGTCGCTGGTTTCGCTGCGTGTCGCCATCGGGAAAATCGTCTCCGTCACGCTTGGTCTGCTCTGCGGCGCCTCGATCGGCCGCGAAGGTCCGACCGTGCAAGTCGGCGCCGCGCTGATGAATGCGGTGGGCCGCGGCGCGATCGAATATCAACGCGGCCTGTTGCTCGCGGGCGCCGCCGCGGGCATTGCCGCGGCCTTCAACACGCCGCTCGCCGGCATCGTCTTCGGCATCGAGGAACTGAGCCGCTCCTTCGAGTCGCGGACGAGCGGCCTCGTCCTCGGCGCGATCATCGCCGCGGGCCTCACCTCGCTCAGCCTTGTCGGCAATTATGCCTATTTCGGTTCCACCAATGCGGTGCTGCCGCTGGGCCGCGCCTGGCTGGTGCTGCCGATCTGCGCCGTCCTCGGCGGCCTGTTCGGCGGCCTCTTCAGCCGCATCGTCATCACATTCGCGCGTGGCCTCCCGGGCGCTCTCGGCCGACTGATCGCCCGTCACCCGATCGTCTTCGCCATGCTGTGCGGCCTCGGTGTCGCCCTCACCGGCCTTCTCTCGCAGGATACGAGCTACGGCACGGGCTATGATGAAGCACGTGCGATCGTGCACGGCGCGGCGCCCGCCTGCGCGATCTTCGGACTTATGAAGTTCCTTGCGACCCTGTTCTCCGCGATCGGCGGCATCCCCGGCGGCCTGTTCGCGCCGTCCCTCGCCGTCGGCGCCGGGCTTGCGGCAAATCTGCACACGCTCTTTCAGGATGTCCCGCTCGGCGCTCTGGCGCTCCTCGGCATGGTCTCCTATCTCACGGGCGTGGTGCAGACGCCGATCACGTCTTTCGTCATCGTCTCGGAGATGACGGAGAACCGCACGATGATCATTCCGCTGATGCTTGCGGCGGTTATCGCCGATGCGGTTTCGAAATCAATCTGCAAGGACAGCATCTATCACGCCCTGGCGGCGGTGTTCCTGAAGAACGCCGGCGAGACCCCCATACAAGAGCCGGAATGAGCGACGAGGACCAGGACATTCCCTTCGACCAGACGCCGCCCGGCGCGGCGGAGAGGCTTGTCCGGCTGTCGCCGAAGGTCCGTCGGATCATCGCTGATAATCCCGGCCCGATGACCTTCACCGGCACTTGCACCTATGTCGTCGGCGAAGGCGAGGTGGCGGTTATCGACCCGGGGCCCAACTCGCCCGCGCATCTCGCTGCATTGCTGGAAAGCCTCGGCACGGAGCGGGTGCGGCACATTCTCGTCACCCATACGCATCGCGACCATGCGGCCGGCGCGGCAGCCCTGAAAGCCGCGACCGGCGCGGATATCCTCGGCTGCGCACCCTATCCCGCCGCGACCGGCGAAGATGGTGCGGGGACGGACGCGGCGCACGACCGCACCTATCGCCCGGACACAATTTTACGCGAGGGCGACGTCGTCGCCGGGCCGGCTTACACGCTCGAAACGCTCGCGACCCCCGGCCATACCGCCAATCACCTCGTCTTTGCGCTGGCAGCGGAACGCGCCCTGTTCTCCGGCGATCATGTCATGGCCTGGTCGACGTCCGTCGTCATTCCGCCCGACGGCAGGATGGGCGACTATATGGCTTCGCTCGAAAAGCTCGCGGGCCGCGCCGACACGCATTACTGGCCCGGCCACGGCGGCGGGGTCGCAACACCCCAGCGGATGGTCCGCGCGCTCATCCATCACCGCCGCCTGCGCGAAGCGGCCATTCTCGCCGAACTCGGCAAGGGTCCGGCACACATTCCGACGCTGGTCAGCGCCCTCTATCGCGGCCTCGATCCGCGCCTCGTCGGCGCGGCGGGCCTCTCAGTTCTCGCGCATTTGCAGGATTTGTCCGAGCGCGGTTTGGTGCACAGCGACGGCGCGGCAGGCCGCGACGCCGTTTACACGCGCGGGTAATCTGCGCGGCGATTATTTCGCCTCGGCCTCGGTATTCAGTTCGTCCGCGAAAGCTTCGATCCGAGCGGCATTGCCGCCGAAATCATGCCGGCCGATGCGCGAGGCGGAGCGGACATCGACCCGTGTTTCTCCCGCCAAAGGCCAGATGCGGATCGTAATGTCATCGGCGAAGCCGAGGATGAGGCCATGCGCGATGGCATCGACATGGCCGTAGCCGAGCCGGCCGCCGGGCGGAACAGCGTCGATGATTTTCCAGTGCCGCGCCGCGGCGGCGCTCAGCACCGTCTGATAGGTTTCGCCGCCGTCGAGATCGAGATAGATCGGCTCGACATCGGGATAGGCGGTCGCTTGCGCTTCGCGGGACGCCGCCGGGATCGACGGCGGCACCCAACCATGCCGCGCGGCCAGCGCCTTGCGCGACAGCGAATAGGCCGGGGGATCGTCGGTATCGGTCGAAATATCGTTCAACACCGGCAGCCGCACCGCCTGCACGGCGAGATAGGCGGGATAGGCCAGAAGCAGCGCCGCCAGCACCGCACCGCCGAGAAGCAAGCCGAGACCCTTGCGTCCGGTCTGCCAGATCTCGACCGTCGCGACGCCAGCGCAAAGAACGGCGAGACAGGCGAGCACGATCGCCGAGCCGACGACCGCCAGAACCGCTGGCGCATCGAGGCCAAGCCGCGCGAGAACGAGGCCCATCGCCACGACCGCCGCCGCGAAGACAGCGAGCCGCCGGGACCAGATCGCACTCTCCGAGAACGGCTCCTCGATAATCAAATGCCGCATGAGCCAACCCGTATGCCGCTCGAATGTCGATGGATGTTGAGCACGAGACACACCTGCGTGCAATCTCCGGCGGCCGGAACATTCCCACGCTATTAACTTAAATTGGCAAGGTTATGTTTACCGCCCGGCTGGAAGCTGCCCGCACGCACAGCACGCCAATGCAGGCAGCAAGGAAAACCCCATGCAGGACCGCGACGTAAATTTCCATTCCAGCCAAACGCCGGGCGATGCCCGCGATATCCTCGCTCGCCTCTATCGTGAAATCGGCATTTCCGCCGTCGCGGCGGCATTGCAGGCCACCGCGCCGAAGCCCAAGGACGCGGAGAGCCAGGACGCCCAGCGCCAGCCGCAACGCCGGTTCGGCGGCAAAGCCGCTTAGCCATTGACCTGCTGGACAAAATTCGGCCTCTAAGTCAGTTTAGCAAAACGCCGCCTCGGCAAATGCCGGGGCGCACGCAGGCTGCAGGTGGGCGCCGGCCTGCCCCCTCGGATCGGTTTCCTGATGGCCCTCTTGACGCGCCGGCATTTCATCCAAGGCGCCAGCGCTTTCACTTTGGCAACGGCCGGCCTCGGAACCTACGCCTGCGCGATCGAGCCGGGCTTTCTTCTCGACATCACGACCTATCGCATCACGCCGCCGCACTGGACCCCCGGTCTGCAGGTCAAGGCGGCGCTGATCGCCGACATCCATGCCTGCGAGCCGCAAATGTCGGCGGCGCGAATCCGGCGCATCGCCGAGGCCACGAACGCGCTCAATCCCGACGTCGTCTTCCTGCTCGGCGATTTCAATGCCGGCCATCGGTTCGTGACCGGCCCGGTCTTCCCCGAACAATGGGCCGAGGCGCTCTCCGTTCTCGATGCGCCGCTCGGCACCTATGCCATTCTCGGCAATCACGACTGGTGGCACGGCGCGCTTGTGCGGATGCGCAGCGACGATGGCGAAAGCGTCCGCCGCGCGTTGCAGCACGCGGATTTCAAGGTTCTGGAGAATGCTGCCGTCCCTCTCGTCAAGGACGGGATGAGCTTCTGGGTCGCGGGACTGGGCGATCAGCTCGCCTATCCGCAAGGACCAAACAGCTTTCAGGGGTTCGACGATCTCAATGGCACCCTGGCGCAAGTGACGGACGGGGCGCCGGTGCTCCTGCTGGCGCACGAGCCTTTCGTCTTCCGCCGCGTGCCCGAGCGCGTCTCGCTCACGCTTTGCGGCCACACCCACGGCGGCCAGGTCAATCTGCCAATCATCACCGAACTGTTCACCGAGTCGCAATTCGGGATGCGGCAGGTCTACGGCCATATTGTCGACGGCAACCGTCACATGATCATCTCGGCGGGACTCGGCACGTCGATCGCGCCCATCCGGCTGTTCCGGCCGCCGGAAATCGTGCTTGTCACGATCGGCGCCGATTCCGCCCTGGCTTAGCAACGCGCCAAAAAAAACGCCCGCATCCGGGGATGCAGGCGTTAAATCTCAGACCTTGATTATTGCTTATTCAACAATGACTTTGGTGCCGACCTTTACGCGGTCGTAGAGGTCGATCGCGTCGATGTTCGACATCCGGATGCAGCCCGAGGACACCGCCTGGCCGATCTGCTCCGGCTCATTGGTGCCGTGGATGCGGTAGAGCGTGTCCTTGTTGCCCTGGAACAGATACATCGCCCGCGAGCCGAGCGGATTACCGGGACCGCCCGGAAGGCCACCGGCATCAGCCGTCGGC
This sequence comes from Methylovirgula ligni, assembly GCF_004135935.1. NCBI lineage: Bacteria > Pseudomonadati > Pseudomonadota > Alphaproteobacteria > Hyphomicrobiales > Beijerinckiaceae > Methylovirgula > Methylovirgula ligni. Next base: position 3,157,204 of record NZ_CP025086.1, read on the forward strand.
TGCAGGTGCGGCCAGCGCTTCAGCATGTCGGACGGCGGCATCCAGTGCGGCCATTCTTCCTTCCGGCCGATGGTGGCCGTACCGGTCCAGCCCGCTGCTTCCGAGCCCGCCGCGATGCCGTAGCGCATCGCCTTGCCGCCCGGCAGGATGTAATAGAGATACATATGCTTGGTATCGACGATCACGGTGCCGGGCTTTTCGCCCGTCGGATCGGCGACCTCATAGCGTTGGAACTGGGAAGGAATGTCGGCTTTCGGCGCAAGCGCAAGGAATTCCTGGTCGCGGCCCGAAAGGCTCGGATCCGGCGTCGCCAGTCCGTCGCCCTCGCACCCGGCCAACAACAATGCGAAAAACGGCAATGCCCAGGTTATCTTGGAAAATCTCATCGCTTATCCCCACGTCTACTGAACGAAATAACGCATCGATGCTGGTCTCGCTACCGTTACGAGCAGATGGAACGCCATGAGAGTGCGAGAAGATGAAAACCTGTGGCGCAAAAGAAACATTTGTGCAGGCTGTGACGCATGCAACGACCGCCGCACGGCATGCTCGGCCTGTCGCACGGCAATGCTAAGGTAAAGGCGAATCGTTTCCGGACGGCTAAGGTTCCGTGGCAACCCTGCTCTTCGATCATCCGGCCGGCCTCGGTCACGATACCGGGCCCTATCATCCCGAATCGCCCGCGCGTCTCGTTGCGATCACGGATGCGCTGGCCGTCGATACATTCCGTGACCTCGACCGGCGGCGCTCGCCGCGTAGCGAGTCCGCGCCGATTCTGCGGGTCCACCCCACGGGCTATGTCGCCGCGCTCGAAGCCGCCGTGCCCGACGAAGGTCTCTCCTACATTGATGACGACACGCCGATCAGCCGCGGCTCATGGGAGGCGATGCTCCATGCCGCTGGCGGCGCCGTCGCCGCGGTCGATTCGGTCATGCGGGGCGAGGCCAGCAATGCCTTTGTGATGACGCGGCCGCCCGGCCATCATGCCAGCCGGACAGTGCCGATGGGCTTTTGCCTCTTCAACAATGCGGCTATCGCCGCACGCCACGCCCAGGCCGCCTATGGTGCCGAGCGGGTCGCGATCGTCGATTTCGACGTCCATCACGGCAACGGCACGCAGGCGATTTTCTGGGCCGATGCCAGCGTGCTCTATTGCTCGACCCATGAGATGCCGCTTTTTCCAGGCACCGGCGCGGCGTCGGAAACCGGCACCTATGGCACGATCGTCAATGCCCCGCTCGCGCCGGCCTCCGACGGTACGATCTTCCGGGAAGCCTGCGAATCCGTCATCCTGCCGCGACTCATCGGCTTCGCGCCGGATGCCATCATCATTTCGGCCGGCTTCGACGCCCATTGGCGCGATCCTCTCGCCAACCTGAACCTGACCGAGATGGATTTTGCCTGGATCACCGCCGAAATCATGGAGGTTGCGGCGCGCAGCAGCGGCGGCCGCATCATCTCGGTTCTTGAAGGCGGCTACGATCTCGAGGGGCTGGGCGCCTCGGCCGCGGCGCATGTCGCCGCGTTGATGGGCCTTTCCTATTTCTCGCCTTCGACTCCCTCATAGGCGATGATCCCGATACCGAAGCCCGACAGGCCGACATAGTTCAAGGGCGAAGACGTCCGCAGCCGGATCGAGGAAATACCGAGATCGCGCAGGATTTGCGCGCCGATGCCGATCTCCCGCCATTCCTTGGTCCGCATGGCCTCCGAGGCCTTTTCATTCACTTCCGAGAGCGCGGGCACGCCGGCGGTGCCGTCGCGCAGCAGGACGAGAACGCCCCGCCCCTCCTTCTTGAAGCGCGCGAACGTCTCGGGAATGAGCGCGCTGCCAGTGACAACATCAGCGATGAGATCGACGCGATGCAGACGCGCGGGCATGTTGCGGCCGTCGCCGATCTCGCCCTGGACAAAGGCAAAATGATGCACCGGATCGAAAGGCGTCTGATAGGCATAGCAGGTCAACGGCCCGCTCGGCCCCTCGACCGGAAAGACCCGGACCCGTTCGACCAGCTTTTCGCGCTCCTGGCGGTAGGCGATGAGCTGGGCGACGGAAATCCGCTTCAACTTGTGCTGATCGGCGAAGGCCTGGATTTGCTTTCCGGCCATGACGCTGCCGTCGTCATTGGCGAGCTCGCAGATGACGCCGACGGCCGGCAAGCCAGCCAGACGGCAAAGATCGACAGCCGCCTCGGTATGGCCCGAGCGCGTCAGCACGCCGCCCTCGCGGGCGATGAGCGGAAAGACGTGGCCGGGGCGCACGAAATCGTCGGCGCCCATATTGCCGTTGGCGAGAGCGCGCACCGTATTGGTCCGCTGCTCACCGGAAATGCCGGTGGTCAGCCCGTGCCGGACATCGACGGATACAGTGAAAGCGGTCCCCAGCGGCGCATCGTTCGTCGCGACCATCGGCTGAAGGTTCAGCCGGCGCGCATCCGCCGCCGTCAGCGGAGCGCAGACGATGCCGCTCGTATGGCGGATGATGAAGCCCATCTTCTCCGGCGTGCAGAGCGAGGCGGCGCAGATCAGGTCGCCTTCGTTCTCGCGGTCGTCATCGTCCGTGACGATTACGATCTCGCCGCGCGCGATGGCCTCGATCGCCTCTGTCACGGTATGATGCATGCTGGAAACTCCGAATCCTGATAAGTTTGGTAGATAGGAAACATTGCGCGGTCGAACAATGCTGCAGAACGCCGGCCCCGGAACGCTGCTGCGCATCGCCCTCGGTGCCTTGGGGCTTTTCATCTCGCTGCCCTCGGCGCGGCCGGCCGAGAAACCGCCCTGTGAAGCGGTCACCGAGGCGGATCGCCAATACACGATTTGCGTCTTCGACGCACGCAAGGACCGGCTGCGGCTATTTCTCGCCAGCGCCGACGGCAAGCCCTATGGCGGTTTTCAAGCCATCGCCGAGGCGGTGAAATCGCAAGGCGATTCGCTCGCCTTCGCGATGAACGCCGGGATGTTCGGGACAGATTTTCGCCCTGTCGGGCTTTATGTCGAGCGCGGCCGTCAGCTCCGCGCCGCCAACACGCGCCGGGGCTCCGGCAATTTCCACATGATGCCGAACGGAATCTTCTATTTCGGCAACGCGGGCGCCGGGATCATGGAGACGGGCCGTTTTCTCAAGGCCGGACTGCATCCCGAATATGCGACCCAATCCGGCCCCATGCTCGTCATCGACGGCGCCCTGCATCCCAAAATCGAGGCCACGGGCACGTCCGAGAAAATCCGCAACGGCGTCGGCGTGCGCGATGGCCATATCGTGATCTTCGCGATCTCGGACGAACCGGTGACCTTCTATCGCTTCGCGACCTTGTTCCGCGACCGACTGCAATGCCCCAACGCGCTGTTTCTCGACGGTTCGGTCTCGAGCCTTTACGCGCCGGACTTCGGCCGTGACGACACGCTGCTGCCGCTCGGCCCCATCGTCGGGGTCGTGGACAAAGCCGAGCGCTAACCGATCTGTCCGCGGTGGCGCAGGAATTGGTCGGCGAGCACGCAGGCGACCATCGCCTCGCCGACCGGCACAGCGCGGATGCCGACGCAGGGATCGTGACGGCCCTTCGTGACGATCTCGGTTTCCGCGCCGAGACGATCGATCGTCTTGCGCGGCGACAATATTGAAGAGGTCGGCTTTACCGCGAAGCGCGCGATTATCGCCTGCCCCGTCGAAATACCGCCGAGAATACCGCCCGCGTGGTTGCTGGAGAAAACCGGCTGGCCGTCATTGCCGATGCGTATTTCGTCGGCGTTCTCTTCTCCCGACAAAGCCGCGGCGGCGAAGCCATCGCCGATCTCGACGCCTTTGACGGCATTGATCGACATCAGCGCCGCTGCAAGCTCCGCGTCGAGCTTGCCATAAATCGGCGCGCCCCAGCCCGCCGGCACATTCTCGGCGACGATCTCGATGACCGCGCCGATGGAGGAACCGGATTTGCGAACGGCGTCGAGCTTAGCCTCGAACTCGCGCGCCTTGTCGGCATCGGGCGAGAAGAAGGCGTTGCGCCGCGTCTCCGCCCAATCCCATTTTGTGCGGTCGATCCAATCGTCGCCGATCGCCACGAGCGCGCCGCGCACGCGGACATTGCCGATGACCTTGCGCGCGATGGCGCCGGCGGCGACGCGGGTCGCTGTCTCGCGCGCCGACGACCGGCCGCCGCCGCGATAATCGCGGATGCCGTATTTCGCCTCATAGGTGAAGTCGGCATGGCCGGGACGGAACTTGTCCTTGATCGCGTCGTAGTCCTTCGAGCGCTGATCCTCGTTCTCGATCAAGAGAGCGATCGGCGTGCCGGTCGTGCGGCCCTCGAAGACGCCGGAAAGAATTTTGACTCTATCGGCTTCCTGGCGCTGCGTGGTGAAGCGTGAGGTGCCGGGGCGCCGCTCATCGAGATAGGTTTGAATGTCCGCTTCGGTCAGCGCAATGCCGGGCGGGCAGCCATCGACCACGCAGCCGATCGCCGGCCCATGACTTTCGCCGAAGGTCGTGACGCGGAACAGATGGCCGAAAGTGTTGTGGGACATGGCGGGAGAGCGCTCGCGCTACTCCCTGATCAACGCCGATATGTCCGGCGCGGCGGGATTCTTCATCCCGACGATGTGATAGCCGGCATCGACATGCAGGATTTCGCCGGTGATGCCGCGCGACAGCGGCGACAGCAGAAACGCGGCGCTCTCGCCCACTTCGTCGATCGTCACCGAGCGGCGCAGCGGCGCATTATATTCGTTCCACTTGAGGATGTAGCGGAAGTCGCCGATGCCCGAGGCCGCAAGAGTCTTGATCGGGCCGGCCGAGATCGCATTGACGCGAATGTTCTTCTGGCCGAGGTCGGCGGCGAGATAGCGCACGGACGCTTCGAGCGCCGCCTTGGCGACGCCCATGACGTTGTAATGCGGCATCCACTTCTCGGCGCCGTAATAGGTGAGCGTCAGCAGCGAGCCGCCGTCCGTCATCAGCTTCTCGGCGCGCTTTGCGATCGCGGTGAAGGAATAGCAGGAGATAAGCAGCGTATTGGTGAAATTCTCCGCCGTCGTCTCGACATAACGGCCAGTGAGCTGGTCCTTGTCGGAAAAGGCGACGCAATGGACGACGAAATCGAGCCTGCCCCAGAGCTTCTCGACTGTCGCGAAGACGGCGTCGATGGAGGATTCGTCGGTGACATCGCAATGGCCGACAACGGCCGCGTTCAGCTCTTCGGCAAGCGGACGCACCCGCTTCTCCAGGGACTCGCCCTGATAGGTGAAAGCGAGTTCTGCGCCCGCGGCGCGCGCGGCCTTGGCGATGCCCCACGCGATCGAGCGATTGTTGGCGGCACCCAGCACGAGGCCGCGCTTACCGGCCAGAATTCCAGGGGCTATCACTTCTGCGGAAAGGCGCTCCGGCTGCGTCATTCTTCGTCCTGAGGCAATGATGTGGGGCTGCCGCCGGCAACGCCGGCTAGGTAGAAGCCTTTAACCCGGTTTATGACGATTGGCCAAGCCCATGTAGCCGCGTATGGCAGTCAAACCCACCTATTCGCGGTGCAGCCTGCGTTATTCGCGACGTTTTGCCCGTTCCCGATCACGCCGGCTTGCGAACGGTTACAAGCGAGGTGCGAACCGTGATCGGATGCGATGGATCGAGACTCAGGCGAGATCCTGCCGCGGATCGTAGGGCCGCTGTTTCTGCCACTTCTCCGCGAGCGCCGTGAGGTCCGGGTCGCTGCCCTCGGGCAGCACGATCCGCAGAGTGACAAGCAGGTCGCCCGGCGTGCCGCTCGGATTGGGCAGGCCCTTGCCGCGCAGCCGCAACGTGCGGCCGCCGTTCGACCCGGCGGGAACGGTGAGTTCCACCTTGCCATCGAGCGTCGGCACATTCACCTTGGCCCCCAGCACGGCCTCGTAGAGAGTCAGCGGCAGATCAAGCCGCAGATCGCGGTTTTCGACGCGGAAATAGGGATGCTTGGCGATCTTCACCGTCACCAGCGCATCACCGGCCTCGCCGCCATAGGGGCTGGCATGGCCCTGCCCCTTGAGGCGGATCGTCTGGCCGTCCTCGATCCCGGCCGGAACCGTGACTTCCAATGTACGGCCGGTCGGCAGAGTGACCCGGTTCTTGCCGCCGTGGACAGCCTCGCGCAGGTTCACGGAAATCTGGGCAGTGACATCCTCGCCGCGCGGCGGGCTCGCCCGCCCCTGCGCGCCCGGACTCGGACCCGCGCCCGCGCCGCCACGCCGCGCCGCGCCGAACAATTCGCTGAAGATGTCGCTCGCGTCGAAGCCGCCGCCGCCAGGTCCGGCGCGGAACTCGTACTGCTCGAAGCCGCCGCCCGGCGCGCGGCGGGAGAAGCCGCCTGGCCCAGCGCCGGCGCCAAAGCCCTCGAAACCCTGGAAGCGCGGCTTGCCCTCGGCATCGATCTCGCCGCGATCGAACTGGCCGCGCTTCGCCTCGTCGCCGAGAATCTCGTAGGCCGAACTCACCTCGGCGAATTTGTCCTTCGCCTTGGGGTCCTTGCTCTGATCGGGATGAAATTTCTTGGCGAGCTTTCGATATGCCTTTTTGATTTCGGCAAGATCGGCCGTCTTCGCCACGCCCAGGACTGTATAAGGATCACGCATTTTCGAGCCCGTTAGAGCGCCCGCCCGGCATTGGCGCGAGCGCAATGTCTCAGCGCCAACTTGGGGGTTTCAGGCGCTGGACGCAAGACTTAGAGCGGTTTCAGGCGGCCTCGCGGCTGAGCCGTACGCCATCCGAAAACCCGGCCCCGACCGCCAGCCGGCCGGCGGCGAGCAGACCCGCGAAGGTCACCGCGTTGATGGCCAGAACCCGCAGGACGATGGCCGGCTCGTAGGGATAAAGCCCGCCATGCGTCGCCAGCGACAGCAGGAAGAGGCCGCCCTCGTAAGCCGTGAAGGCCGCGACGAAGGCCAGCGCATAGAGCGCCGCCTGTGGCAGGGCCGGGCCGCGCGCCTCAATGAAATCCGCAGCGAAAACCGCCAGAACACCGACGAGCAGGAAGGCGCCGCCCCAAGCGATCGTCACCGGATCATGTGGATAGTGCAAAAGCCCAAAGCCGACAGCCTGATTGGCCGCAACCACCACAACGACAAGCGCGAGCGCGGTGCCCCGGCCCAGGGTCAACGTGCCGAGCGCCGCCAGAGCCGCCAGCGGCACGGCGCAAGCGAAGCCGAGGCTGGTGCCGATGCCCGCAACGAGCAGCGTGGCGAACCAGAGCGGACGCGTGAGCACCGACATCGATTTTTGCATTTTCACTTCCCCGGCAGCAGGACTCGCCCTGCTGTCAATCCTGATAACAGCCTTTGCGCCGCGAGAAAATGCGACGCTATCTCGCTGGCAACGCCAAAGCCGCCGGTATCGAAGACACGAGAAGAAATTTCTGCGGGCACTATTGAAGGCCCGAATCGCCAGGTCAGCTCTTGCTGACCGGCCGCACGTCGGTGACTTGCCAATCGCCGGGCTTGCCGGCGCAGGCCGTGCCCTGCAGGGAATCGTCAACTTCGTTTCTGTCGACGGCCGCGGCAAAGCTGCGGCAGGTGCCCGAAGCTGTCGTATAGGCGGCGCCGACAGGCTGGAACGAGCCCTTTGCCCCCGAATCAGGGTTGGTCCAGGCGACGGAGATTTTGTCGTCGCCCGCGCCAAGCGCCTGGGCGAGCGCGGCTTTAGCGCGGCGCCAATCCTCACCGACAAGGCCGTCGAATTGCGACTTCGCGATCGCACCGGTGCTGTCATCGTCGCCGAGCAGCGAGCCCATAGGCATCGACATCGAGCAGCCGCCCAAAGCGGTGCCGGCGGCCAGCGCCAAGCCCAGCAAGGGCAGCGCATAAGCCCTCGTCAGACCGCCCCTGGTTCCACTATAAGGCATCCAGCACACCCCCTCCGGCGGATAACCGAACTCATCATCAACGACGCGAGAAGTCTAGGGCGAATGAATTAATCGTGCGTGACTTTACCGAAGCTGAAGACCCTTTCGCGCTCTTTTCCACCTGGCTTGCCGAGGCCGAAAAGACCGAGCCAAACGACCCGAATGCGATGGCGCTCGCCACGGCGGATGGCGATGGCCTGCCCGATGTGCGCATGGTGCTGCTCAAAGGTTTCGACCCTGGCGGCTTTGTTTTCTATAGTAATTCTGAAAGCGCCAAGGGCCGCGAACTCGCCGCCAACATGAAAGCGGCGGCGCTGTTCCATTGGAAATCGCTGCGTCGCCAGGTGCGCCTGCGCGGACCTGTCGAAAAAGTTAGCGACAGCGAAGCCGACGCTTATTTTTCCAACCGGGCGTTGCAGAGCCGCATCGGTGCCTGGGCCAGCCGGCAATCGCGCCCGCTCGAGAGCCGCTTCGCGCTCGAGACAGCAGTTGCGAAATATGCCGCCAAATTCGCACTCACGTCGGTGCCGCGGCCGGCCTATTGGATCGGCTACCGGATTCAGCCGCTCGCGATCGAATTCTGGTCGGACGGCGCCTTCCGGCTGCATGACCGGATCGCCTTTACCCGCGCCGCGCTCACGGACGGCTGGCAGAAGCAGCGGCTTTATCCATGACGTTGCGTGCCGCGCCCCAACGCTTCGACACGGCCAATCCGCATGTCGGCGTCAGCATCGCCGTCTTCCGCGAAGGACGGGTTCTGCTCACGACGCGCACGCAGCCGCCCTACGTCGGCATGTTCACCTTGCCGGGCGGCCACATCGAATCAGGCGAAACCGCCTCCTATGCCGCGCTTCGCGAATTGCAGGAGGAAACCGGCGTCAAGGCCAAGCTCGTCGGCTTCAACCAATATGTCGAAACGGTCACGCCGCCGAACGCGAGCGGCATCAGCCGCCATTTCATCATCCTCTCCTTCGTCGGCATCTGGACGTCGGGCGACGGCTCGCCCGGCCCCGAGGCTGGCGAAATTCTGTGGGCCGATCCGAAGCAGATCGCCCTATTAAAGACATCGCCCTATCTCATCGAAGTCGTTACGAACGCGCAGAAAGTGTTAGCTCGCAAAACCTTGCCGGACTGATCCTGTGGTCAAACGAAAGGTCGTGATCCTTCTCTGCGCGATCTGCGCCGCCGCTCCGTCAACGGCGCAGGCGCAAGGGTTTTTCGGCAACCTCTTCGGGCCGCCGCCGCAATATCGGCCGCAAGAATTCGAGCCACAGCGCCCGCGCATCGTGCCGCATCACCCGCACCCGCATCCGCACCCCCCGCACCCCCTTGCCAATCTGCCCAAGCCCGGCGCGCCGGGCGCCAAGCCCGCTACGCCGGCGGCAATTCCCGACGAGCCGCCACCGCCCTACGAGCCGCAGCTTCTGCGCCTCTCGGAATTGCTTGGCGCGCTGACCTATCTGCAAAATCTTTGCGGCGGCCAGAATGGGCAGATCTGGCGCGACAAGATGACGGCACTCATGGACGCCGAGACACAGAATCCGCTGCGCCGCTCGCGGCTCGCGGGTGCCTACAATCGCGGCTTCAACGGCTATGAACTGAATTACCGCGAATGCACGCCGAATGCGCAGACGATCATCACCCGCTTCCTCGATGAATCCGGCAAGATCGCCCGCGATGTCGCGCATCGCTACGGAACATCGTAGAGGCGATTACAGGCCGCCGGTAAACCGCACCGCCTCGCCCTGCCCCGGCGTCACGAGTTCGCCCTGCCACATCACGCGCTGGCCGCGCACGACGGTGCCGACCGGCCAGCCGGTCACTGTCACGCCATCGTAAGGCGTCCAGCCGCTGCGCGAGGCGCTCCAGGCGTCGGTAATCGTCTCGCGGCGCTTGAGATCGACAAGCGTGAAATCGGCGTCATAGCCGACGGCGACACGCCCCTTGCCGGCGATGCCGAAGAGCCGCGCCGGCCCGGCACTCGTCATGTCAACGAAGCGTTCGAGCGAAAGCCGCCCGGCGTTCACATGATCGAGCATGATCGGCACAAGCGTCTGCACGCCGGTCATGCCCGAGGGACTTTGCGGATAGGGCTTGGCCTTTTCCTCCAACGTATGCGGCGCGTGATCCGAGCCGAGAATGTCCGCGATGCCTTGATGCAATCCATACCAGATGCGATCGCGATGACGCGGCGCACGGATCGGCGGATTCATCTGCAAGCGCGTCCCGAGCCGCGCATAATCGTCAGCGCTCAAGGTCAGATGCTGCGGCGTCACCTCGACACTGGCGATGTCCTTATGCTGCGCCAGAAAGTCGATCTCTTCCGCCGTCGAGACATGCAGCACATGGATCGCCGCATGTTGCGCGCGGGCGATGCGGACGAGCCGCTGTGTGGAACCGAGCGCCGCCTGTTCGTCGCGCCAGATGGGATGCGAGGACGGATCGCCCGCGACCCGCAGCCCCTTGCGCTCTTCGAGCCGATATTCGTCCTCGGAATGGAAAGCCGCGCGGCGTCGCGTCTGGCCCAGAATCGCCGCGACGCCTTCATCATCGGCGACCAGCAGCGAGCCGGTGGACGAGCCCATGAAGACCTTGATGCCCGCCGCGCCCGGCAGCCGCTCCAGCTCGGGAATCTGCTTCACATTCTCATGCGTGCCGCCGACCCAGAAGGCGAAATCGCAATGCATCCGGTGATGCGCGCGGCGCACCTTGTCCTCGAGTTCGGCGGCGCCGGTCGTCAGCGGATTGGTGTTGGGCATTTCGAAGACGGCAGTGACGCCGCCGAGAGCCGCGGCGCGGGAGCCCGTCTCCAAATCCTCTTTATGCGTCGCGCCCGGCTCGCGGAAATGCACTTGTGTGTCGATCACGCCCGGCAGGATGTGCAGGCCCTTCGCGTCCAGAATCTCGCCGGCCGAGGCCTGCGAGAGATCGCCGATCTCCGCGATCCGGCCGCCGCTGACGCCGACATCGCGCTGGCCGATCCCGTCCTGATTGACCAGAGTGCCGCCCTTGAGGATGAGATCGAACGTGCGGGCCATGGCTCCCTCGGCGGACGGACGGCGGAATTGCGCGGCTTGCGTCTCTCTCCGGGCCGATTAAATACGAATGGGCCGCAACGCAAGCTGGAACCAATTTCATGGACAAGGGCGCAAGCATTCTTGCCGACCGCGGCATCGTCAAAATTTCGGGCGCGGAGACACTCGACTTCCTGCACCGGCTCGTCACCAACAGCCTGCTCGATCTCAAACCGGGCGAGGCCCGCTACGCCGCTTTGCTCTCCGGCCAGGGCAAGCTGCTCTACGATTTCTTCGTCACGCCACTCCCGGAAGGCCCGCAAGCGGGCTGCCTGCTCGATTGTCTGCGCGAGCAGATTCCGGACCTCGTCAAAAAGCTCAATCTGCACAAGCTCCGTGCGCCCGTGACGATCGAGGATGCGAGCGAAAGCCTGGCCGTGGCCGCAGTCTGGGGCATTCCGGTCCCCGCTGACTTTTCAGGGATCGCTTTCGCCGATCCCCGCGCCGAGGCGCTCGGCACCCGGCTGATCGCGCCGCCCGAAGCGCTCGCCTTCGCGACGACGCCCCAGATCTACTATGAAGAGCATCGCACCGCGCTCGGCGTGCCGAAAGGCGGAATCGACTTCGCCTATGGCGATACATTCGTTCATGACGCCGATCTCGACTGGCTGAACGGCGTCGATTTCAAAAAGGGCTGCTACCCCGGCCAGGAGGTCGTCGCCCGCGTGCATTTCCGCAAATCGGCGCGCAAGCGTATTTTGAAAGTGCGCTTCGACGGGCCGCCGCCCGCCCCGGGCGCCGAGGTGAAGATGGGCGACATCAATATCGGCCGTATCGGCTCCGTCGCCGGAGCGACCGGGCTCGCCATGTTGCGGCTCGACCGGATCGAGGATGCCAAGGCCGCGGGCACGCCGCTTATCGCCGGCACGGCCGCGCTCGATGTCACGCCGGCGCCGCCGCAATGACGCACGAGCACCCGCACTCCGATGGAAAGACGCGCTGCCGCTGGGCCGGCAGCGACGCGCTCTATCTCGCCTACCATGACGAGGAATGGGGCGTGCCGGAATTCGACGACCGGGCGCTGTTCGAGAAATTCGTCCTCGACGGGTTTCAGGCCGGGCTTTCGTGGATCACCATCCTGCGCAAACGCGAGAATTTCCGCAAAGCCTTCGACCATTTCGAGCCGGCGAAGATCGCGCGCTACAAGCCGGCGAAACTCGCCGCGCTGATGCAGAATGAAGGCATCATCCGCAACCGCGCCAAGATCGAAGGCGCAGTCGCCTCGGCGCAAGCCTATCTCGCGCTGCAGGAGGGTGACGGTTTCAGCCATTACCTGTGGAATTTCGTCGATGGCGCGCCGATCCAGAACACGTTCCGCGGCCATGAGCAGATTCCCACTGAAACGCCGCTTTCGCTCAAAATCTCCAAGGACCTGAAGCAGCGCGGCTTCAAATTCTGCGGCCCGACCATCGTCTATGCGTTCATGCAGGCGGTCGGCATGGTCAACGACCATGTCGTGCCCTGCTGGCGGCACGAAGCCTGCGCCGTGCTCAGCGCGCACCCGGGCAAGGGCCGCTGACATGGCCGCGGCGCGCGCCTGGGTCCGCCTGCTCTCGGGCAAGCGGCTTGATCTCCTCAATCCGACACCCTTCGATTGGGAGGACGAGGATCTCGCCGTCGGCCTCGCCCGCACTTATCGCTGGGGCGGACATTCGGCGTGGCCGCTACCGCTCTCGGTGGCGCAGCATTCGCTCTTCGTGCTGCAATTGCGCCGGCTCCGCTCGCCCGAATTGAAAGACGCCCGCGCGGACCTGCGCGAATTGCTCCACGATGCCGATGAGGGCCTCCTCGGCTTCGATTCGATCTCGCCGCTCAAGCCCTTCCTCGGCGAAGCTTATCACCAACTCGTCGAACGTCTGCAAAATGCCATCTGCGTGCGTTATGGACTGCCGGCCTGGACGGTGAAGGAAAAGCGCATCCACAAGGAAGCCGATCGCGTCGCGGCGGCCACCGAAGCGGTGCGCGTCGTCGGCTGGACCGAGGAGGAAGTGCAACGCGTGCTGCGCATTCCCTACGAGCCGCTGACCAAGGACCCGTTGCTGCCGCTCTACGGTGGCACGGCTTTTGAGCCCTGGCCGCCGCAGGTGGCGGCGGAGCGCTTTCTGGCCGAATTGCGCGCGCTGATCCAGACAAGCTCTCAACCGGGCCGGAAGAAACACGAGAAATCATTGACTTAGATCGCCTTGGCCATCTGTGATCGCAGCGCGGCATGATGCCCTCGCCGCAAAGGCAATGGCGTGATTAGAATAGCCGGACCGGCCGTGATTCCTGCACCGCCGGGGAGTTCAGTAAGGGGAGCCGCCGGGTGCCGCGCATTCACGTCTGCTCGCTTTTTCAGATTGCCGATGTGACGGCGGCGACCGGCGCCAGATCGCTCATCACCGTCATCAATCAAGGCATTTATGTCGATCGGCCGCCAGCCATCGCGCCCGAACGGCATTTACAGGTCGCGATTTCCGACGTCTGCGAGGAAACGGAGGGACATATTCTGGCCGACAGCGGACATATCCAGAGCCTGATCGATTTCGTTCGCGCCTGGGACCAGGCCGAGCCGCTCGTGATCCATTGTTTCGCCGGCGTCAGCCGTTCGACGGCGGGCGCCTTCATCGCCGCCTGCACGCTGAACCCGCAGGTCAATGAAGCGGAGATCGCGCGACGGATGCGGCGCGCCTCCCCCACCGCGACGCCGAACATCCATCTCGTAAGCCTTGCCGACCAGGCCCTTGGCCGTGATGGCCGCATGATCACGGCGATCCGGGAAATCGGCCGCGGCGCCGAGTGCTTCGAAGCTGAGCCTTTCGCGCTGGAGCTTTATTGATGCGACAAGCCTCGGACGCCGCGCGACGTCAAACATGATAAATGCGCAAACGTGATATAAGCCCGCAGCCAACGAATAACGGACCCGCCTCTTGACCGAGACCAACGACGATATCGCTACCCTTTCCTTCGAAAGCGCGATGAAGCAGCTCGAATCGATTGTCGACCGGCTCGAGAAGGGCAATGTCGAGCTTGAGGAATCGATCGCGATCTATGCGCGCGGCGAGGCGTTGAAGGCGCGGTGCGAAGCCCTGCTCAAGAGCGCCGAACAGAGAATCCAGAAGATCACCCTCGGCGCCGATGGCACGCCGACCGGCACCACGCCGCTCGACGTGGACTAGATCAGTCCGTCTCCTCCGGGGCGTTTTCGTTTTCCGTCCAACCAATCCGCGACAAATCGGCGATCGTGCGGCCTTGATCGTCGATAGCGACGGCGTCGGCATAGCGCTGGCCGAACAATATCTCTTCCGGAGCGTAATCCTTGCCGTCGTAGACATGCGCGGAGAGCATCGGATCGCGCGCCTCGATCGATAGAAAGAGCCGCGACACGAATTTCGAGAAGTTTTCCGCGTCGTAATTATAGAGCGGACTCTCGGCGTCGATCGGATGCATCAAGGTCCAGGTCAGTGGAAAGACCGGAATATGCGCACGCGACAATCGCAGGTCGTAGATGCGGCGGAAGAACTGCCCTTCCGTCGTCCATTCGTTGATAAGGGCGGAAAGCTGCGCCTTCGTCTCGGCCATCGCATGGGCGCGGCCGTTGCCGATGCGGATCATCAGCGTGCGCTGGCCGTTGAAATGGCCGACGACGGCGTTTCCCGCGTAGACGATCCGCGCGCGAGGGCGTGAAAAACGCACGAAGACGAGGCCGGTCATGATCGTCATAAACGTCATGCCGGCGAAAATCTCGACGGTCGCGACGATATGGCCGTAGAGAGTCGCCGGCGCCATCACGCCATAGCCGACGGTCGCCAGCGTCTCGAGGCTGAAGAAGAAAGCATCGCTCAGCGAGCCGGGATGAGCATTGGCCACGCTGCCCGGCTGCGCCAGATAGAGCAGCGCGAAGATGAAGTTCAGCGACAGATCGATCGTGAGAAGCGAGATGACGAAACGCGGCCAGCTCATCGCCAGAGCCAGATGATAAGGATCGCGCCAATCGAGCTTGCGCGCCTCGCGGCCCCGAAGCACGAAAGCGCCGCCGCGGAGCGTCATGCCCGAAGGTCTGAGTTTCCTGGCCTTTTCCTCTTTCACCCGAGCGCGATCTCCACCGATTCCGCTTTGGTAGCGGATCGGCGGAGAAAGTCGAGAGGAACCTAAGCTAACGGAATATCAGGCGGATCGGCTCGCAGGCGATTTCAAGATCGCCCGCCTGCGCCTGGCACTCTTCCTCGGCGTAATGCAAAGCTGCGGCCTGGTCGCGGAAAAGGCCGCCGCAGAGTCCGTGGGTTTCGACGACGATCCAATGAGCCTCGGTATCGCGTCCGACGACGAAATGCAGGGAGTTGGGCGCCGCTGCGCGCTGGTCTTCCGATGACATGTTCGGGATCAATGGGCCGCAAGAAAATCGACGGCACGAACGATCATGCAGAAAACGATGACGCAAGCGATCGCGCCGGCAAACAGAACCCTCGGGCCGGATGATGATGTCGGGCGTCAATTCCGCGCGGCGAACACGTGCTCTCGATTTCATCTTCCTCTCCAACGCCGAAACCTCGGCAGCGAACGGAATCTGATGAAGAGAGCATATAGATTCGAGAGGTCTCGAAACGCGGCGATATAAAAGCCGCATAGCCGAAAGCCAGGCGCGGCATATAAGCGCCGGCAAAAATGCCTATCCGGCGATCCTGGAGAAATCGGCAACTTTGTGGACTGCCTCGCGCAAAGCATTGAGCAGCCGCAGCCGGTTCAGCCGCAGCGCCGGATCCTCGGCATTGACCGTCACCTTGTCGAAAAAGGCATCGACTGGTGCGCGCAGATGCGAGAGCGCCCGCATGGCGGCGGCAAAATATTCGCCGCCGATAGCCACACCAGCGCCCGCGACGGCTGCGGTCAGGCCATCGGCCAAAGCGATCTCTTCCGGCAATTCAAGCTTGTCGCGCGCGAAAGGCTCAGAATAGCTTTTTGCCTCAGCCGGTGCCTTCTTCTCCTCGGCGCGGAGAATGTTGGCGGCGCGGCGATAGCCAGCGAGGAGATTCTTGCCATCATCGCCTTCGAGAAAGGCGCCAAGTGCATCGACCCGGCGGACAACGAGCAGCAGGTCATCCTGGCCGGGCAATGCGAACACAGCATCGATAAGATCATGCCGCGCGCCCTTGTCGCGCAGATAGACCTTCAGCCGGTCGGCGAAGAAACCAAGCACCTGTTGCGGAAGATCGTCCGGCACGCCTTTGAGGCCCGCATAGCCGGTGCGCGCGGCCTGCACCGCCGCCACGAGCCGCAAACGCAGATCGTTTTCGAGGATGAGCCTGATGATGCCCAGCGCCGCACGACGCAGCGCATAGGGGTCCTTGCTGCCGGTCGGCTTTTCGTCGATGGCGAAGAAGCCCACGAGCGTATCGAGCTTGTCGGCCAAAGCCACGGCGACCGAAACCGGCGCAACCGGGATCGAGTCCGAAGGCCCTTGCGGGCGGTAATGTTCGCCGATGGCGGCGGCGACCTCGGCCGGCTCGCCATGCGCGCGGGCGTAATATTGCCCCATCAAGCCCTGAAGCTCAGGAAACTCGCCGACCATTTCGGTGACGAGATCGGCCTTGGCGAGTTTTGCCGCCCGTGCTGCGTGTTCAGGATCGGCGCCGACCTGCGGCGCCAGCCAGCGAGCGAGCTCGATCAGGCGCGCGACCCGCGCGGCCTGCGTCCCGAGCTTGGCGTGAAAGACGATATTTTCTAACTTTGGCAGCCGATCTTCAAGTTTCACTTGAAGATCGGTGTCGTAGAAGAACTTGGCATCCGAGAGCCGCGCGCGGACGACGCGGGAATTGCCCGCGACGATGGCCGCGCCGCCGTCCGGCGCCGCGATATTGGCGACCAGCGCGAATTTGCCGGCAAGAGCCCCCGTCCCCGCGCTGCGCAACACGAAGCATTTCTGGTTGGCGCGGATCGTCGCCCGGATCACTTCCGGCGGCAGCGCCAGAAATTCGGGGTCGAAACTGCCGATGAGCACCACCGGCCATTCGACCAGTCCCGCGACCTCATCGAGCAGGCCCGCGTCCTCGACAAGCTCCAGCCCCTGAGCATGGGCCAGATTGCGCGCGTCATAAAGGATGATGTCGCGCCGCCGGGCCGGGTCCAGCACTACCTTCGCCTTTTCGAGCGAGGTCACATAATCGTCGAAGCGGCGCACCCGGATCGCCTCCGGTGCCAAAAAACGATGGCCATAGGTGACATTGCCAGCCGCGATCCCGGCGACTGAAAAATGGACGACCTCCGGCTCTTCCGTCTCCGGCCCGAAAGTGGCAAGGATCGCATGCAGAGGGCGCACCCAGCGGAAGGCATCGGGCTTCACCGAATCGGCGCCCCAGCGCATCGACTTCGGCCACGGGAAATTGGCGAGGATGGGCGGCAGGATTTCCGCCAGCACCGCCTCGGTCGCCTGCCCCGGCCGCGCGATGGTGGCGACATAGAAATCGCCCTTTTTCGGATCGGTTTCGATCTGCGCGTCCGCAACGCTGGCAAGGCCCGCGCTTTTCAGAAAGCCGTTGATCGCCGCCGCCGGTGCATCGGTGCGGGGGCCTTTACGAACCTCCCTGGTGTCGTGCTGACGGGTGGGCAGCCCCTCGATATGCAGCGCGAGGCGGCGCGGCGTTGCGAAACTGCCGGCGGATTCGCCGAAGAGATTGCGTTCGGCCAGGGCGTCGGTGACGAGCTTTTTCAAATCCTGCGCCGCCTGCGCCTGCATGCGGGCGGGAATTTCCTCGGAAAAGAGCTCAAGCAGAAAATCGGGCATGGGTTTCACAATGGCCGGGGGCGCGAGGCGCTTCTATAGGCGGGCGGCCGGCATTTCAATGTATTGCCGCGCGCCGCCCGAATGTTTAAGACCGGCACCTAGCTAACAAGGGGGCCGCCATGCCCATTCTCGTCGAGATCGCCGCCGGCGAACTCATCGACAAGATGACCATTCTCGAGATCAAGCTCGATCGGATCGGCGAGGCTGGAAAGCGCGCCAACGTCCGCCGCGAATACGAGCAATTGAGCGCGGTCTTCCAGACACATGTGCCGCCGAGCGACAGACTCGCCGAACTCACCGCCGCCCTGAAGGACGCCAATCAGGAACTCTGGCATATCGAGGACGATATCCGCGAACGTGAACGAATCAAGGATTTCGGCCCGGAATTCATCGCCCTCGCCCGCTCGGTCTATCAGACCAACGACCGCCGGGCGGCACTGAAACGCGAGATCAATACCCTCCTGTTAAGCCCGATCGTCGAAGAAAAAAGCTATGCCGCCTATTGAGCCGGGCGCCGCTTTCGGCGGTGTCCCTCAAGCCCAGCCTTGCGAACGGCGATGGATCGAGACCCGATGACGAGCGAGAAGAACCCGCAGGTGAAGCGCCTCGCCTTCCTCAGCGCCGCGACGCCCGAGGCCGAGGCCGCGCGCGTCCGCCTCGTCCAGCTCTACGGCGACGGCGATCCGACGGCGGCGGATGTCATTGTCGCGCTCGGCGGCGACGGGCTGATGCTCCAGACGCTGCACCGCTTCATGCGCACCGGCAAGCCGATCTACGGCATGAACCGTGGCTCGGTCGGCTTTCTGATGAACGAATACCGCGAAGAAAACCTGCTTCAGCGCCTGGAGGATGCCGAATCCTCGGTGGTGCATCCGCTGGCGATGATCGCCACGGATGTTCGCGGCAAGGTCGCGACCGCGATGGCGGTCAACGAGGTTTCGGTGCTGCGGCAATCCTATCAGGCGGCAAAAATCCGCATCTCGATCGACGGCAAGGAACGGCTCGCCGAGCTTGTGGCCGACGGCGTGCTGTTGGCGACGCCCGCCGGCTCCTCCGCCTATAATCTCTCAGTCGACGGGCCGATCCTGCCGCTCAATTCGCCGCTGATGGCACTGACGCCCATTTCCGCCTTCCGCCCCCGGCGCTGGCGCGGCGCGCTTCTGCCCGACACGGCGCAAGTCACGCTGGACGTGCTGGAGGCCGAGAAGCGCCCGGTCGCGGCCGTCGCCGACCATTTCGAATTCCGCGACGTCGTGAAAGTCGAAATCGCCATGGATCATGCGACGAACCTCGTCATTCTGCATGATCCCGGCCATTCGCTGGACGAGCGGATTCTGCGCGAACAATTCGGCTTTGAAGATGAACGACGCCATTAAGATCCTTCGGCGCGAGATCGTCTCGCGCGGCTTCGGCCTGCTCGAACGTGTCACCTTCTGGCGGCGCAAGTTCAACGGCGCGCCGCGGGAGTTCACGCGCGAATTCTATGACAGCGGGCCGGGCGCCACGATCCTGCTCTACGATCCGGAGCGCAGGCGCATTGTCCTCGTGCGGCAGTTTCGCCCGGCCGCCTATCTCGTCGAGGGGCGCGACAGCCTGATCGAGACCTGCGCCGGCAAGCTCGAGGGCGCGGCGGCGGCCGACCGCATCGTCACCGAAGTTCTGGAAGAGACGGGCTTCAAGATCGAAAGGCCGACCTATCTCTTTTCCGCCTTCATGAGCCCCGGCGTCTATGCGGAGAAGATCAGCTTCTTCACCGCGCCCTACACGCCGCAGGATCGGGTCGCGGATGGCGGCGGACTCGACGACGAAAACGAGGACATCGAAATCCTCGAGCCGACGCTCGAGGAGGCGCTCGACATGATCACGCGCGGCGAGATCGAGGACGCCAAGACGATCCTGCTCATCCATTACGCCGTGCTGCACCGGCTGCTGGAGCGCTAGGCCGCTGCCAGTTCGGCCTCGATAGCGGCGAGATCGATGGTAATCCCGGCCGGGGCGGCTTCGGCCACTTCCTCATCGCTGAGCCGCAGCGGCGGTTCTTCCGGCAAAGGGAGAGCCGGTATTTCCTCGCTCGCGACGAGGCGTTCGACGCCTTCCATCCTGTCGGGCAGCGCCGCCGAGAATTGCCGGGCCTCATCGCGCGCGGCCTCGGCCGCGAAGCGCCGCAGAACCGCGAGCAGCGAGTCGAGTTCGCCGGTATTTTCGGCCTTGCAAGCGGTCAGCACGCGCTCGACCCGCTGGCGCGACAGGCTCGCGCCGGAGGTGTCGCCGACTTCGCCGTTGCTCAAGGCTTCGATCGCGGCCCGAAATGCCGGCAATAGCGCGTCCGGCAGGCCGGCCCGGCGATAAAGTGCGGCAAACCCCGAGCCGCGCCAGTCGCGGGTCAGGCCCTTCACGCGCAGCGGCGGCAGGCCGGACAGTTCCGTCAGCGCGGCTTCGAGAAGGCTCGCATTGCCGCTGAGCAGAGCGCGCAGGAGAAGGCTCGCGGTCAACTGGCCACAGGCGCGCAAATGCGCGATCAGCGCCGCCGCGCCATTCTCGCCCTCCTCGCTCGTCGCGGCGATGATCACTCGTGCTTGTTCGCAGGCATCGCGCGTCACGCGCTGCGCCCGCTCGCCGGACATCCATTCGCGTTCGATGACGAAGGCGCGAAGCGCGTCGGCCATCGCGGCGACGAGGTCGGCCCGTAGCGCCGTCGGCAAGCCGGGCCGCATGAGAAGGGCTTCACGCATCTCGCCATCGGCACCAAACCGCTCGACCATTCGGCGCAGGGAAAATTCCGGCACCTCGGCGCCGGGATTGATGGCGAGTGAGATCAGCGCCTCGCGGGCCCCGACTTCGGCCAGCGCAGCGGCCACCGCCGGCGAAACATTCGGGCGCAAGGCGATGGCAGATTGCGCAATGGCATCGCCGATCGCGGCGCAGTCGATGAGATCGGAATCCGAGAGGACGGGCGAACGGCCGAGAATGATCGAGGAAACATCCGACTGGTCGTCGGCGAGGCCGAGCACGAGATGATGCGGCGCATTCGGCGCGCTGGCAAAGACCTCGGCGAGCGCCCGGCGTACCAGCGGCGAAGGATCGTCGAGGAGCCCTGTGAGGGCGAGTTCGGCTTCCTCGTGCTCGGCGGGATCGAGATCGGTGATGAGATAAACCCGGGCCAGGGCCGCGGCTGCTTCCGCCCGCTGTGCCGCGCCGGCGGTCCGCGCCCAATGCATGAATCGACGCACAATCATTGTATCTTCCTGCCGCGCCGCCCCGAAGCATCGGCGTCTTAAGCTCCTGTTCACCATCCGCGATCATGGTAAACGTACCCTTAAGGCAGTGCTCATGCTCGTTCATCTTTCGGTTCCGGCCTCCGGGACGCCCGAGACGGCGCTGAAGCATCGCGCCGATGCGCTTTGGCTCGACGGGGACCCGGCTGCAGCAGCGGAATTTGTTCGCGCCGCACGGCGCGTCGGGGCGGGACTAAGGCTCTACGTCCGTGTAAGCGGCCTCGACGGCCCGATCGAGGCAGAACTCGACGCGCTTATGCCTGCGGCGCCGGACGGGATCGTGTTGCCGGCACGGGGCGGCGCCGATGTTCAGCATCTCGGCGTCAAGCTCGCGGTCCGGGAGGCGGAACTCGGTATCGCGGACAGAGCGATGCGGATCATCGCGCTTGCCGGCGCCACACCCGGCGCGATTTTCCAATTGCCGAGCTTCGCCGGTGCCAGCGCGAGGCTTGTGGCGCTCGCCTTCGACGCAAGCGCGCTCGCGGCATCTCTCGGCACGAATGATGACGCGCCCGGCGCGCCTCTAACTCTCGCCCGCAATCTCACCTTGTTCGCGGCCAAAGCCGCCGGGGTTTCGGCCCTCCTCGTGGAAAACGGCGCGATGGATTTGACGATATTCAGTCAACAGGCGAAGCAGGCGGCTTTCGACGGGATCGTCACGGCACGGGCGGACGCCATCGCCGCGATACGCGCCGCACGCTGACGCTCTTCAAATCCTCGGCGGCCGCAGCATCTCGAACAAATGATCGGCGACGGCATAGTCCATGTAGCCGCACCGCGCGAGCGGCCGCATGGCCGCCGCATCGACCCGCCCATCCCTGATGAAGGCATCGTCGATATAGACGCCGACGACCTGACCGAAGATGAGGATGTTGCCCGTCAGCCCGCCGTCCATGTCCTGCAAGGACAGGATATTGACGACCTTGCATTCCAACGCGGCGGGACTCAGCGCGACACGTGGCGGCGCGACGAAACGCGACGGCGCCGGCTCGAGGCCGGCGAAGGCGAACTCGCTCTCGCCGCGTGGCAGGTTCGCCGCCGTCAGGTTCATCTTTTCGTGCAGATCATAGGTCGCCATGTTCCAGACGAATTCGCGCGTCTCGCTCGCGAAAGTCGCGGAATCCTTCCAGCCCGACGAGGACAGCATAAGGATCGGCGGCTTTTCCGCGACCGCGTTGAAGAAGGAATAGGGCGCGAGATTGATCGCGCCGCTTTTGCTTTTGGTCGAGACCCAGCCAATCGGCCGCGGCGCGATCAGCGCCTTGAACGGATCATGCGGCAGCAAGCTCTTGTCGCGATGTTCCGGTGCGTAAAACATTCGGCCCCATCAGATTCCGAATTGGGTCACGATCTCGGAAAATTGCGGGCGCACGCGATCCTCGCGCGGACCGGCATTGTGACCGATGTGAATGAAGCCCGCGATCTTTTCATGCTCCGCAAGACCGAAACGCGCCAACACTGTGCGGTCGTAGGCAAACCATTCGGTGAGCCAGATGCTGGCGAAGCCAAGCGCGTTGGCGGCGATCTCCAGATTGAAGCAGACGGCGCCGGCGCACAGCACCTGCTCCCATTCCGGAACTTTGACATGCGACGCCACGCGGGAAACCACAGCGACCACCAGCGGCGCCTGCGCGAGGCGCTTGCGCTCCTTGGCGAGATCGGCGGCGCTCGCCTCGGGATGCGCGGCCGCGAAGACTTCGGCGATGATTTCGCCCGCCTTGTCGCGCCCCGGACCCTCGAAAACGATGAAGCGAAAGGGGACAAGCTTGCCGTGGTCCGGCACCCGCGCGGCGAGCGTCAGCAGAAGTTCGCGCTCTTCCGCCGTCGGGCCCTGTCCGGCGAGCGCCACCGGCGGCGCGGAACGGCGTGTGCGCAGAAGTTCGATCGTCGCATTGCTCAAGTTCATCGCCTCCAATTCCTGAATATCGTGTAGGCTCAATGGCATGGAATATTCCAAGCCGCACGTGTTTTCGGCCCCTTCCCAGATACCGAGCCATCACAAAGCCGAATTTTACGGCAAAAAGCCGCCTATGGACTTTGCAGCCCTGCGCCACCCCCACGTCCAATTCGCCGCCGTTTTGATCTTCGCGTGCGTCCTTGGCGCGCCTGGAATTGCTCACGCGCAAGAGAGACTCGCGCAAGACGGCAATGCTGACGTGATCGCGCCGATCATCCCGCCCGGCGGCCTAATGGGGCCGCGCCACGATACGCAGCCGAGCGTGCCGCACAATCCTTTGCTGCTATCGGCTCTTCTGAGCGCGACCGACCTGCGCCCCATCGGCTCGGGGCTCAAATGGCGCGTGTTCGACGAAGCCACCGAGACCGATGGCTCGCATCGGCTCGTTGCCGAGTCGAGCGAGGCGACCCCGTCGCTTTCGCTTCCGGATGGCAATTACATCGTGCATTGCGCCATGGGACTCGCCAGCATGACCCAGCGCGTCAGCATGGCTGGCGCGCCGATGAGCGAACGGCTTGTACTCAATGCCGGGGGCCTGCGCATTGTCCCCATGCTTGGCGACGAGCCGATCAATCCATCCAAGCTGATCATCTCCATCTATGTGCCCGAGCATAACAATTCCGAGGCGAAGCTGGTCGTCGCCAAGGCCCGTGCCGGTGACATCATCGGTCTTCCGGAAGGCAATTATCATGTCGTCTCGACCCTGCTCGATACGACCGGCGTCGGCTCGCTGGCGCAAAACGGCATCGCCAACGCGACAAACTCCGTCGTCAACGCCGATCTGCACGTGCAGGCTGGCAAGCTGACCGACGCCACGCTGCGCCACCGCGCCGCGGTGATGACCTTGAAACTCGTCAACGCGCCGGGCGGCGAGGCTTTGGCCAATTCCGCCTTCACCATCCTCACCCCCGGCGGCGACGTGATCCGTGAATTGATCGGCGCCTTCCCCTCGCTCGTGCTGTCCGAGGGCGAATATGTCGCCATCGCGCGTCATGGCGATAAGACCTATCAGGCGACTTTCAAGGTGGAATCCACGCACGACCAGGACGTGGAAGTGGTTGCCAGATAGGCGCCGCAAGCCCGGGCTTGATCGCTGCCACCCGGTTCGTTAAGTCTTCCTGACCGCCGAATACAGGCGGCACCTGTTCCGCGTTGCGGGATAGCGCACGGGGGGAAGATGAAATATCTGCTGCTGGTGCTGCCGTCTTTGGCGAGCTTTCTGGTGCCGTTTTACAATGTCACCGAACCGCGGCTCTTCGGCTTCCCGTTTTTCTACTGGTTTCTGATCGTCCTGATCCCGTTCTCCAGCCTTGTGACGTATATCGTCTATAAGGGGGAGAAGCGGTGATCGACCATTTGAACTGGACCGCCGCCGCGATCTTTCTCGGCTTTTTCCTGCTTGTCACCGTGCTCGGCTTCGTCGCGGCGCACTGGAAGCGCGGGGACCTTAACGACCTCAACGAATGGGGCCTGGGCGGCCGGCGTTTCGGTGCCTGGATCTCCTGGTTCCTGATCGGCGGCGACATCTATACGGCCTATACCGTGATCGCCGTGCCGTCGGTGCTTTATGCGGTCGGCGCCTATGGCTTCTTCGCCGTGCCCTATACGATCATCATCTACCCCCTGCTCTATCTGACCTTTCCACGGCTCTGGGCAGTCTCGCATCGCAAGAATTATCTGACGGCCAGCGATTATATCCTCGGGCGCTATGGCAACAGATGGCTGGAACTTGCGGTGGCCTTCACCGGCATTTTCGCGACCATGCCCTATATCGCGCTGCAACTCGTCGGCATGGAGCGGGTGATCGATGCTCTGGGCTTCGAGGGGCACGGCCTGATGAGCCATCTGCCGCTCACCATCGCCTTCGTCATCCTGGCGCTCTACACCTATCGTAGCGGCCTGCGCGCACCGGCCATGATCGCCTTTGTCAAAGACATCATGATCTATATCTTCGTGATCGCGGCGGTCGTCATCGTCCCGATGAAACTTGGCGGCTACGGCGCGATCTTCGACGCGGCTGGCGCGGCGCTTGCCAAAAAAGCGGCGGCGAGCGGCGGCAAGATCGCCGCCGGGCTGCTGCTGTCGCCGAAGCAGATGTTTCCCTTCGTCTCGCTCGCCATCGGCTCGGGTCTGGCCTTGCTGATGTATCCGCACTCGGTGACCGGCTTGCTCTCGGCGCGCAGCGGCAACACGATCCGCGTGAACGCCATCGCCCTGCCCGCCTATTCGGTGATGCTCGCGCTGATCGCGCTCATGGGCTACATGGCGCTGGCGGTCGGCGTGCATGTGACAAACCCGCAGGACGCCGTGCCGCATCTGATCCTCGCGGTCTTTCCGGATTGGTTCGTCGGCTTCTGCTTCGCGGCCATCGCGATTGGCGCGCTCGTCCCCGCCGCAATCATGTCGATCGGCGCCGCCAATACGTTCACCCGTAATATCTGGAAGCCCTTCATCCATCCGGCGATGAGCCCACAGGAAGAGGCCGTGCTCGCCAAGCTGATGTCGCTGATCGTCAAAGTGGGCGCGCTCGCCTTTATCCTGTTCGTACCGACCAAGTTCGCGCTCGATCTGCAATTGCTCGGCGGCATGTGGATGGCGCAGGTCTTCCCGGCGGTGATTTTCGGGCTCTATACGCGCTGGTTCAACGGCTGGGGTCTGCTCGCTGGTTGGGCCAGCGGCATGGTGCTCGGCACCTGGCTCGCATGGACGCCGACGGCCTGGGTGCCGGTCCACACCGTCTTCGGTTCCAGCTTTGCCATCTATAACGGCGTCACGGCTTTCGTCGCCAATGTGCTGGTCGCCGTCATCCTTTCGGCATTGCTGCCGAATACCGCACGGGACGAAACGCGCGCCGAAGATTATGCCGACCTACCCGAAACGGCGGTCGCCAAATAATATCATCAGCATCCTGTCGTCGGCCCCGTCGCGTCGCCGCAGCGCATAGCGGAAAAATCATTCAGTGGCTTAGGCGATGCCGACGACGATGATGATGCGGACGGCGACGGGAGCCCGAGCGGCCCACATCCGGCAAGCCCGAGCACGAGAAGCGCAAGCGCAATCTTTTTGAGCATTCCACACCCCGGTCTCATTGCTGATCTTAACTTGACAGTATGGCTGACCGGCTGGACGCCCGCTAGGACATCGAAGCCACAGGCCAAGCCCGACGATGTGTCAAAAAAGCGGCGCGGCGGAAACCGCCGCACCGCTTTTTGCCTTGCAGCATCGCCTCAATGCACGGCCGCGCCAGAGGCACCGATGCCCGTCTCCGCCCGCACGAATTGCGCGTCGAAGCCGGCCTTGTCCTTGGCCGCCCTGGCGCTGGTATCGAGCTTCGAAAACACATAGATGCCGATGAAGGCGAGCGTCATCGAAAACAGCGCCGGATTGCTGTAGGGGAACGGCGCCGAGCCTTTGGGGTGGCCCAGGACCAATTCCCACACGCTCGGCGACAGGATGACGCCGACCAAGCCGGTGATGAGGCCTAGAAACCCGCCGATGACAGCGCCGCGCGTGGTCATCCCGCGCCACAGAAGCGACGTCAGCAGAACCGGGAAGTTGCAGGAGGCCGCGATCGCGAAAGCGAGGCCGACCATGAAGGCAACGTTCTGCTTCTCGAAGACAATGCCGAGAAGGATGGCGATGATGCCCAGCACGACGGTTGCAACCTTCGAGACCCAGATTTCGTCCTTTTCGTTGGCCCGGCCGCCTTTGAGCACGGTGGCATAAAGATCGTGGCTGATGGCGGAAGCGCCCGAGAGGGTGAGCCCGGATACGACCGCGAGGATCGTGGCGAAGGCAACGGCCGAGATGAAGCCGAGAAACACATTGCCGCCAACCGCTGAGGCGAGGTGGATCGCCGCCATATTCGAGCCGCCCTTGATCGCCGCGAGACCTTTGGCCGGATTGGTCAGATATTCCGGATTGGTCGAGACGAGCGCAATGGCGCCGAAGCCGATGATGAAGGTCAGAATGTAGAAATAGCCGATGAAGCCGGTCGCATAGAACACCGACTTGCGCGCCTCTTTGGCGTCGGCGACGGTAAAGAAGCGCATGAGAATATGCGGCAGCCCGGCAGTGCCGAACATCAGCGCGATGCCGAGCGAAACGGCGGAGATTGGATTGGTCACGAAGGAGCCTGGCGCCATGATCGCCTGCTTCTTCGGATGCACCTCCACCGCCCTGGCAAATAGCGCCTCGGCGCTAAAGCCGAAATGCGCAAGCACCATGAACGCCATGAAGGTGGCGCCGGCGAGCAACAGGGCCGCCTTGATGATCTGCACCCAGGTCGTCGCCACCATGCCGCCGAAGGTGACATAGACAATCATCAGCACGCCGACGATCACCACGGCGACCCAATAGTCGAGGCCAAACAGCAGTTTGATAAGCGATCCCGCGCCGACCATCTGGGCAATCAGATAGAAAGCGACCGTCACCAGCGTGCCGCAGGCGGCGAGCACCCGGATCGGCGCCTGCTCGAAGCGGAACGAGGCAACATCGCCGAAGGTATAGCGGCCGAGATTGCGTAACGGCTCGGCGATGAGGAAGGTGACGATCGGCCAGCCGACAAGAAAGCCCACCGAATAAATCAGCCCATCATAGCCCGAAAGATAGACGAGGCCCGAAATACCGAGGAAGGACGCTGCCGACATGAAGTCGCCGGCAATGGCAAGGCCGTTTTGCAGGCCGGTGACGCTGCCGCCGGCCGAATAGAAATGCGCCGCGGTGCGGGTTCTATCAGCCGCCCATTTGGTGATCGCCAAGGTCAGGGCGACGAACGCGACGAACATGCCGATGGCGACCCAATTGGTTGGCTGTTTCACGGCTGGCGCGGTCAGCGCATCGGCCAGAGCCAGCGAGGGTGCCGCGAAAGCCGCGAGAGTGATCGCCGCAGCGAGAGTCTTGAGGCGCGACATCACTTGCTCTCCTCGATGATCTCTTTGGTCAAGACATCGTAGGTCGCATTGGCGCGCAAGACGTAAATGCCGGTCAGGACGAAAGCCGCGACGATGACGAAAAGACCCACGGGAATGCCGAGCGTGATGACGCCGGAGATCGGTGTGCCGAGCAGTTTCGGATCGAACGCGATCAGAAGAATGAAGCCAAAGTAGATGATGATGATGAGCAGGGTCAGCGATCCGCCCAACAATTTTCGGGCCTCGACCAGCTCCCTGAACTTCGGATTTCGTTCTATGGATTGAATGTCGGCGGGCATATGGAAGTCCTCCCCTTGGTCTTTGCGCCGCAAATTCTCTGCGGCTTTTTTGACGTCCGGTTCGGTTTCTTCGCGTCTCGACGAAGCTCCCATGGGACTCTGACCTTAGTCCGGTCGCCGTCCACGACTATACCATTGCCGCGCTAAAGGTCAGCCGGCGTTTGGTAGAATATTCACGTTTCAGGGAAACCGCGGCGCAGGGGAATGTCAGTTTTCCCGCGTTCGGCGTTTGAGAAGCCAGCGGAGCCGCGCGACCGCCACGCGCAAGCTGTGAAATCCCTGCCAGCCTCGGGACTTTGTCTTGCCGTCCAGGCAACTGATCGCGCGGAACAACTGCCACGGTCCCATCATCTGCCTGTCGAAAACATCGAAATTGTTCAGGACATGGTCGAGTGCGGCCTTGGCTGCCCGGGGCGCCATATCGCTTTCGCTCTCGTAACCTCTGATGTTGTTGAGCGACGGATGCCTGGTGAACGTATTGCCGCCATGGATGCGATAGGCGCCCAGCGGCCTTTCGATAAGGACGCTGCCGACGAAAGCGTTGATGGCAAAATTGAAAAACGCGTCCGTCGCGCTTCGCAGCGTCGGAAACTGCGGCGCGTCGATGAACATAGCGAGTGCATCCCGCCGATACATCGTTCCCGACGTCGGCGCCCAAACCCATTCAACGGCGGACGTGGAGATCGCCTTGAGCGGCAGATCCTTGACATCGGCCGAAAAGTGGAAGCCGCCAGCGGCCGCTTCGGGGAAGTGCCGCGGCGTGTTGAGCGCCACTTCCAGAAATTGGCGTGCGGCGGCACGCCCGCGCGCTTGAAATGTAGTCCCTAGGACGACCGCACCATCGACGACCTGCGTCATGTCGCTGGACGTAAATCCCGTCGCATGGCGCAGCGAGAGATGCACGAGCACATGCGTCTCGGCAAAAGTATTGAAATAATAATCGTCGGCATCGACGAACACGACATAGGGTCCGCGCGACTTGCGGTAGCCATCAAGACATGCCGCGCTCTGGCCGAGATTGGATTGTTCGTAGATGACTTGAAGCTGCGGATATGACAGCTTGAGGTCTGCAATAATTGCGGCGGATTCGTCGGTCGATTTATTGTCGACGAGAATACATTCGATCGCCGGGTAGGTCTGGGAGAAGATCGTGTCGATACATTGGCGCAAAAACCGCCCGTAATTGTAATTGACGACGATAAAGCTGACCATCGGCAAGAGCGCGTCGGCAAGTGCGCGCTTGGGCGTCGGCTCGGTGGCGGTCGCCGCAGCCAAAAGGGGGCCGGCTTTGATCATCTCGGTCATTCGACGAACAACAGCGTGAGTTGGCGCACAGGTGACATGCCTACATTCGTCAGTCCAGCTTGGCAGTAGAACTAAGCAAGCAACCAAGAGATGGAAAATGGAATCATACTTGAGCACGGTGAGACGTGTTGCCAGCGAATTTGTGGCAGACCTCCTAGCTTGTCTGCGATTTTATTCACGGTTGCCAATTCCGCCGTTCGAATTTGAGAAAAATCCTTACGGCTCCGGGATCACGGCGCGTATGAGAATGTTGCCATTCGCCGGTGCGCTGATCGGCGCCTTCGGAGCGCTCGCCCTCCTGTCCAGCAAAGCTCTCGGCCTGGCGCTTCCACTGGCGGCAACGCTCGCGATATTGTGCCTTATCGCCGTCACCGGGGCCTTTCACGAGGACGGTCTCGCAGATTTCGCGGATTCGATTGGCGGCACGACGCGCGAAACGCGCCTCGAAATCCTCAAGGACAGCCGGATCGGTACTTTTGGGACTATCGCCCTGATCGGCAGCGTGCTGTTGCGCGTCTTGAGCTTGTGGATATTCGCGCGGCACAATCTCGGGTTGGCCAGTCTGGTCCTGATTGCAACCGGCGGCGTTTCGCGCACCTTGGGATTGCTGCCGCTTGTGCTTCTGCCTCCGGCGCGCACCGAGGGCGCGGGCTTTTCCGCAACGAGCGATCAGCCGCCACTGCGAGTGACCGCGCTCTTCGCGTTAGCGCTGAGCTTGCTCCCCCTGCTCGCCGGCGCGAGTCTATGGCGTGTATTCAACGCGCTGGCCTGCAGCGCCGTGGCAGTCTACGGAGTCACGCTGTTGGCGCGGCGGCTGTACAGCGGCCAAACGGGGGACGTCGCCGGCGCCGCGCAGCAGGTCGCCGAAGTGACGACCTATCTGGTCTTCGCCGCGCGGTTTTGAGCGGCGCAAAAGCACCTTCACACCAACGCGTCTGGATCAAAGCCCGGCGAGATATTGAGTGGGGTCGACCGGCGTTGAACCCTTGCGGACTTCGAAGTGAAGCTGCGGCGACGTCGCATTGCCGGTTTCGCCGGACTTGGCGATCACCTGCCCGCGCCGAACTGTCTCACCACGCTTGACGTTGAGTTCGCCGTTATCGGCATAAGCGGTGACGAAGCCATTGGGATGGCGGATAAGCACAAGGTTGCCATAGCCGCGCACTTCGTTGCCGGCGTAGACGACAAGCCCCGCCTCCGCCGCCTTAACCGATGTGCCCTCCGGCAAAGCGATATTGATGCCGTCGTTGACGCCCCGGTGATAGCCCTCAGTGATCCGGCCGCGGGCCGGCCAGCGGAATGCTGGCGCAGCGTCGGCGGACTGATCCGGCGCGGGCTCGAGACTGGCCGTCGGCATATGATCGATCGGGGCCGCCGGCGTCGCGTGGGCATAAACGTGACCCACCGGCGCTGCATTCGCCTCCGGGCGCGGGTGCGACTTGAGTGTCCGGGCGCTGGCGAGCGGAGCGCCTTCATGCTTTTCGCGGGCCAATTTTTCGGCACGCTTTTGCGCCTTGATCTCCGCGGCGCGGGCGTGACGATCCTCGGCCGATGCCGGGCCACGGACGAAATGCAGATGCGTGTCGTGAATCCGCGCCTCGTGGATGCGTTCCTGCGTCCGGCGCTGCTCGTTGCGGGCCGTCGAAAAGCGCAGGCCGCTCGAAGCCGCCAGTGCCGCGTTATAGGTCGGGATCACGATCCGCGCGCCGGGGCGGACTTGCCCCGCATAAGAATAGCCGTTGGCATGCACCAAAGCGTCGGTCGGAATGCCATAGCGGCGGGCGATGACCTCCGCCGTCTCACCCTGCGCCACGACGACCGGCATGCCGCCTTCCGCCGTCCAGCCCGCGGTGCTCGGATGAACGCTGCGCGAGGCTGTATCGCTGCCGCTCCAGCCGGCAGAAGCGACGTGCGGGCTCCTGTAAGCCGGGGTCGAATAGGAGGCTGCGGGCGGCGGCGTCAGCGGCCGCGATTCGACCGGCTGCGTCGGCGCATAGGGCTGCGGCTGCGGCTCGGAAATGCTGCCGGTGGGCGTGTGGTCGACATCGCCGCGGAAGGGATCGGAGAAGGGATCCGTCAGACGCTGGGAATCAGCGCATCCGGCAAGCAAGCCGGCGCAGCAACCGATCATGAGAAGGCGAATAGTGAGACCGGAACTCAATACCGACGCGAAACTGGCCATGACGCAACCCACAGACGAAAAACTCTGGGTCGCATTAAGGGAGCAAGCGAGTTAAGGGAGCGTTTAAGATGAACGCGCCTTCACCTAATTCCATCGCGTTTTAGCTTAATGTAAACTTAACGCGGGCCGTCTCACAAAACCTGCGCGATACCGGGGAGCAACGCCTGCAAACGGCAAGGGCCGATCTGCGTCTCAACAAGCGCACCTGCTGCATCGCGGCGCAATTCGACAAGCACTTGCCGCCAGGCAACCTCGCGGTCTGGCCGCGCGACGACAATGCGGCCATCCGACACCAAAAGTGCGACGAGATCGGGCGGAAGTTCATCGAGCCGGGCATGGATCAAGATGCGGTCGAACGGGCCGGCCGCCGCGGGAACGCCCAAACCGTCGGCGAAGATGACCTCGACATTTTGCCTGCCCAGCCGCTCGAGCCGCAAGCGCGCGGCGATCGCCAGAGTCTGAAACCGCTCGATGGAGACAACTTGCGCGCCGATCTCGGCAAGGATAGCCGTCGCGTAGCCAGAGCCGGTGCCGATTTCGAGCACACGCTGTTCGCGCGTTACGCCGAGCGCCGCGATCATCCGCGCGACAAGCGAAGGCTCGGACAATGTCTGGCCGCAACCGATCGGCAAAGCGAGATCGCGCCGCGCAAGATCCACGAAACGGTGGGGCACGAACATCTCACGCGGGACTTTCTCGAGCGCACGCAGAAGATCGAGATCGCGAATGCCGCTTGAACGCAGGCGCAACAGGAAGGCGGCCTTCTCCTCCCCGCGCGCGGTGGCGGCATCCTCTTCCGCGACAGCCAGCGATCCGATCCTCGTCACGTTCCGCGCTTCCCCGGCGCCGGCCGCTTCGAAAGCGCCAGCGGCCGAATCAGGTGAAGATTGACGATTTCACGAATTGTGTCGAGCCAAAAGCAGGTCGCGCCGCTGCCAACACTATTCTGCGCGCTCTTTCTGCGAAGATGCGAATTCCGCGCGATCGAACAGCCGCGCATAGCGCGTCACCGAAACCTCATCGGTCATGTCGAGCTTCAGCGGCGTCACCGATATGCGATTGTTGCCGATTGCTTCAATATCGGTGCCGGGACGACGCTCGGTGATGTCACGCTCGAAGGCGATCCAATAATAGGGATTGCCGCGGCCGTCATTGCGACGCTCAAGCCGGACCAGTTGCATATCGCGGCGCCCCTGTATGGCGACGGAAACGCCCTTCACATCCTGCGCCGGGCAGCCGGGAAAGTTCACGTTGATCAGAACGTCGCGGTCGATGCCCTCCGCCAGCAGCGCCTTGATGATGCGCGGCGCGTGGACCTCGGCACAATCCCAGTCGAGCACGTTGTGATCGTCCGGATGATAGGTCTGCGACAGAGCAATTGAGGTGATGCCGAGGATGGTGCCTTCGATCGCCGCGGCGATCGTGCCCGAATAGGTCACATCGTCGGCGATATTGGAGCCTCGGTTGACGCCGGAGAGAATGAGATCGGGTTGATGTGCGCGCAAAATCTCGCGCACGCCCATGATGACGCAATCCGTCGGCGTGCCCTTTACCGCGAAGCGGCGCTCGGAAATCTTGCGCAGCCGCAGCGGGTCGTTGAGCGAGAGCGAATGCGAGACGCCGCTTTGATCGTGCTCCGGCGCGACGACGAAGATGTCGTCGGAGAGCCGCGCCGCGATCCGCTCAAGGACTTCCAGCCCCGGAGCGTGAATGCCGTCGTCGTTGGTGACCAGGATGCGCATGGGAGGGGCGATTCTCTTCAGGCCGCTTTCGTGAGTCGCGTGATACCGCCCATATATGGCAGCAAAACATCAGGCACCGTCACGGAACCGTCTTCGTTCTGGTAATTTTCGAGGACGGCGACCAGCGCCCGCCCGACCGCGACGCCGGAGCCGTTGAGCGTATGGACGAAGCGTGTCGTCTTGCCGCCCTCGGGCCGGTAGCGCGCTTCCATCCGCCGCGCCTGGAAATCGCCGCAGACCGAGCACGAGGAAATCTCGCGATAACGCCCCTGCCCCGGCAGCCAGACCTCGATGTCATAGGTCTTCTGCGAGGCAAAGCCCATATCGCCGGTGCAGAGCGTGACGACGCGATAAGCGAGGCCAAGCCGTTTCAACACTTCTTCAGCACAATTCAGCAGGCGCTCGTGTTCGGCGAGCGACTGCTCCGGTGTCGTGACGGAGACGAGTTCGACCTTGGGAAACTGATGCTGGCGGATCATGCCGCGCGTATCGCGGCCCGCCGCGCCGGCCTCGGCGCGGAAGCATGGCGTCGAGGCGGTGACTCGGATCGGCAGGTCTTTTTCGTCGAGGATTTTTTCACGCACCAGATTGGTCAGCGGCACTTCGGCGGTGGGGATGAGCCAAAGCGTCCGCTTGGTGAGATGTTCGTTCCAATATTTCAGATCGAATTGAGCAAAAAGATCATTCCTCGCATCGCGCAGCACCTGATTTCGGGCATAGCGCTCGTCAAGGCCGCGGCCTTTCACGTCGCGGATATAATCTTCGACAAATTTCTCCGCGCGCGCTTCCGCTTCCGCCTCGATCGCGTCTTTCTTTTCGGCGCGCTGCTGCTCGTATTCTTTCATTGCCTCAAGTCGCGCGATCGGCTCCAGAAAGGTCGGGAACTGATCCTCCCGGAACTTCGGCAATTGCGCCGTGCCGAACATCGCCTCATCGCGGACCAGAAGCGGCGGGTTGACCTCCGCATAGCCGTGCTCGCCGGTGTGCAGATCGAGCATGAACTGGCCGAGCGCGCGTTCGAGCCGCGCCAACGCGCCTTTCAAGACGACGAAGCGCGCGCCGGAGAGCTTCGCGGCGGTGTCGAAATCCATGAGGCCAAGCGCCTCGCCAATCTCGAAATGCTCTCTCGGCGTGAAGGAAAATTCTGGCTGCTTGCCAACGGCGCGCAACTCGGGATTGTCGTTCTCGTCCTTGCCGAAAGGAACCTCGGCGAGCGGAATATTGGGAACCCAGGCGAGCGTGTCTTCAAGCTCCTTGATCGCCTGACGTTCCTCCTCCTCGAAGCCCGGCAGCGCGGCCTTGAGATCGGCGACCTCCTGCTTCAGGACTTCGGCCCTGGCGGCATCGCCCGCCTTCATCGCCGCACCGATTTCCTTCGAGGCCGCATTGCGGCGCTCCTGCGCGGCCTGCGCCCTGGCGATGGCGGCGCGGCGCTTGTCGTCGAGCGCGAGCAGCTTCGCAGACAATGGCTCCGCGCCGCGGCGCATCAGGCCAGTGTCGAAGGCTTCCGAATTCTCGCGAATCCATTTGATGTCGTGCATGAATGAACTCGAAAATCAGGTGCCGGCCGCCGCCTTGGCCGCCTCCTCGGCGCGCCGCCTCTCGATGAAGGCGACCGAGACGATCGAAAGCTCGTAGAGGAGCAGGCCCGGAACGGCAAGGGCCAACATGGAGAAGACATCGGGCGGCGTCAGGATCGCGGCGGCGGCGAAGACGAGCACGGCGGCATAGCGGCGCTGGCGGCGCAGGAAAGGAGCATCGACGAGGCCGACGCGGCCGAGCAACGTCAGCACCACCGGCAATTGGAACACCACGCCGAAGCCGAAGATCAGCGTCATGATCAGCGATAGATATTCACTGACGCGCGGCAACAGTTCGATCTGCGCCCGCCCCGGCTGCGCCGCCTGCTGCATGCCGAGGAAGAAGGTCAGCAGATTTGGCAGGACAACGAAATAGACGAGCAAAGCGCCGAGCAGAAAGAAGACCGGCGTCGCAAAAAGATAAGGCGCGAAAGCCCGCCGCTCCTGCTTGTAGAGGCCAGGCGCGACGAAAGCATAGATCTGCGCCAGGATCACCGGACAGGCAAGAAAAGCGGCAGCGAAGAAAGCCACCCTGACCTGCGTGAAAAAATATTCCGGCGGCGACGTGTAGATGAGCTTCGCGCCGGGCCCCGCCACGCGCTCATAAGGAATGAGCAGGATGTTGTAGATGCCCTTGGCGAAGAAGAAGCAGACGATAAACATCACGACGAAGACGAGAAGCGCCCTGATGAGACGCGCACGCAATTCAATCAGATGGTCAATCAGCGGGGCGCGTGTCGCCTCGATATCGGCGTCGGTCATGGAGGGGCTCAACGCAGATCATTCATTGGCGGCGCGGGCCACAGGCGCAGTCTCGGGTGCAGCTTCGTTAATCTCAGGCGCGGAAACGGCAGCGACCGGAAGCGCCGCGACTTCCACAGGAACGGTTTTGACCGGCGCCTCGACCTGCCGCATGACACTTGCGATTTCGCTGTTGGCCGTTTGCAACGGATCGAAACCGAGGTCTATCTTGGCGCTCTCGGTCAATTTGTTGACGTCAGCTTTCAAATCCTCGGCGCCGGCCTCATTCATCGCCGTCATGAACTGAGCCTGGAATTCGGCTCCCATGCGGCGCAGCTTGGCGAGCGCCTGCCCCGCCTGCCGCATAACGCGCGGTAAATCCTTCGGGCCGATGAAAATAAGCGCCGCGATCGCGATGATGATCAGCTTACCGGCGTCGAATTCAAACATCGGGGCTTTCGCTCACATTCCTCGAGACCGCCTTCAGGAAAAGTGGAAACCGGTTTTCCGTCCGAAAGCTGTCCAATTGCCTGAAGAGATCAACTCGCCTTCTGCGACTGGGACGCCGGAGTCGCCTCGACAGAAGGGCGATGGTCGAGCGATTGCGGCGCCGCAGTCGGCGGCGTCTCCTCGTCGGCGAGACCCTTCTTGAAGGATTTAATGCCCTTGGCGAAATCGCCCATCAGGTCGGAAATCTTGCCCTTGCCGCCAAACAGCAGAAGCACGACGGCACCGAGTATCAGCCAGTGCCAAATCGATAACGATCCCATTGCGGATCTCCATTTTCACTCTGGCCGGAACCTAAGCCCCTAGCTGGGCGAAAACAAGGATAGCGCGCATTTCCCGCCCTTTTTACGCCGCCAAGGCAGGCACGTGGTTAGCAGAGCGCTTGATTAGTGAGGCGCCTGACTCAGCTTCCAGACGGTCTCCGCCGCCGCCATATCGGCGAAACGCCGGCTACGCCGGGCCGTAGCCTCGCTGTCCGTTCCCCATTGCCGGACCTGGAAGTCCTCGTCCACATGGGCGGCGGCCCAGGCTTGGTCGAGGCTATGAGACCCCTCCGCCAGCGCCAGGGCGATGAGAATGGAGCCGGCCAGCGCCGTCATCACAGAAAGGCTGGCTAGAAGAAACGGTGCCGCCGGCCCGGCGGCAATCTCGGCGATCCGCGCCCTGACCGCCGCCCTCGCCTCGGGTGGCTGGGCGACGAAAACCACGCCCTCGGCGCAAAAGAACCGTGCGCCGAGTTGCGCCGCAGCAAAATCCAGAACCGGGTCCCACGCCGCCGCCTGAGCCTCGGCAAGACTCGCGGGCTCCGCGGCACGGTAGCAAACGAGATCGGTTTCGGCATATTTGGCGATTTCGTCGATCACCGCGTCCATTTGATGCGCGACGCCGTCGATGGCGGTGAAGGCAAGCCGGGTCAGCGGCATCGTGGCGAAATCGATCTTGTCGCCCTGCGCGCGCCATTCGCCAGCGACCGCCTCAGCAAGTGCCGCGCTAGGCAGAACCAGCTCGCTCTTGGCCGGGGTCTTGGCCACGCGGCCGTCGAGGACGAGAGCGAAGCCGGTCCCAGAGGGGGCGATGCCCACTTCCTTGTAGAAACGTTGCGGCAGCGGTTTTTGCATATCGCGGCGGGCCAGCGCGATCGGGTCGCTCGGCTCAGCCGGGGGGGTGGTAAGGTCCTCACGCATAGACGTTCTTTAACGCAGAATGGCCGGGGGTGAAATGTCGCGCTACGGCGGCGAAAAATAGCCAGCATGGCCCTGCGCCAGAGGCTATAGATGGGGCCAGAACCACGGGAACGACGGGAGCGAACGATGAACAAGGAAACCGCCAGGACCCAATTTTCCGCGGACCGCGAACCCGATCGCGCGCTCAAAAACGATATCCGCCTCCTCGGCCGTATCCTTGGCGACACGGTGCGCGAACAGCAGGGGGAGGATATCTTCGACCTCGTCGAGGCCATTCGCCAGAATTCTGTGCGCTTCCATCGCGACGGCGACGAAGGGGCGCGGCGTAAGCTCGAATCCATCCTCGAATCGCTGACGCCCGCACAATCCGTGCAGATCGTGCGCGCCTATTCCTACTTCTCGCACCTCTCGAACATCGCCGAGGATCAGAACCAGATCCGCCGGATGCGGCGCGACGCTATCGCCAACCAGCCGGCAAAGCCCGGCACATTGGCCCGCGCCCTCGCCAGTGCGCACGAGGCCGGCATCACCGCCCCGCAATTGCAGGATTTCTTCGACAACGCCTTTATGGTCCCGGTCCTCACCGCCCATCCGACGGAGGTGCGGCGCAAGAGCACCATGTCGCGCGAGATGGCGATTGCACATCTTCTCGAGCGTCGCGACCGCCAGGAATGGTCGCCGGACGAGGAAACCGAGATCGAGGACAAGATCCGCCGCGCCGTCCTCATTCTCTGGCAGACGAGCCTGCTGCGCCGCACCAAGCTCAATGTCCGCGACGAAGTCTCCAACGGCTTGGCCTACTACGACTATACCTTCCTCCGGGAAGTGCCGCGGCTCTATCAGCAGGTCGAGCGGCAGGTCCGTGCTTATGATGCCTCGCTGGAAGAGGCGCCGATCGGCTCCTTCCTGCGGCTCGGCAGTTGGATCGGCGGCGACCGCGATGGCAATCCTTATGTCGATGCGGAGGTCGTGCGCGCGACCACGCGCATGCATGGCGAGCGCATCCTTGCCTTCTATCTCGACGAGCTCGACAAACTCGGCACCGAGCTTTCGGTGAGCGCCGAGATTGTCGAGGTGACTGACGAATTGCGCGAACTCGCCGCGAGTTCACCCGACTCCTCCCCGCACCGGATGGCGGAGCCCTATCGCCGCGCTGTAACCGCCATCCGCGGCCGGATCGCGGCCAATATCAGCGCGATCGACGAGCATTATCCGGTCAAGCGCGCCGGCGAGGCCATGCCCGCCTATCACAATGCCGACGAATTCCGCCGCGACCTGCACATCATCGATCAATCGCTGAAGCTGCATGGCTCGAAGCTTCTGACGCGGGGACGCCTGCGCGCGCTGCGGCGCGCGGCAAGCTGTTTCGGCTTCCATCTCACCACGCTCGATCTGCGCCAGAATTCCGATGTGCATGAGCGCATGATTGCGGAATTGCTCGACGCCGTGGCGCCCGGCACAGACTATACGTCCCGCAGCGAGGACGAGCGGGTCGCCCTCCTCGTCAAGGAACTGAACGAAGTCCGTCCGCTGATCTCGCCGTTCTTTTCCTATTCGGATGAAACCCGCAAGGAACTTGCGATCTTCCAGGCCGCCGTCGAGGCGCGCGCGATCTACGGCACCGAGGCAATCCGCACGAGCATCATCTCGAAGGCGGAATCGGTCTCCGACATGCTCGAACTCGCGGTCATTCTCAAGGAAGTCGGCCTCGTCGCGCCGGACGGCAAGAGCAAGATCGACATCGTGCCTCTGTTCGAGACGATCGAGGATCTGCGCAATTGCGCCGCTGTCATGGAAAGGGCCTTCAGCCAGCCGGCCTACCGCCGCCTTGTCGAAAGCCGCGGCGATACGCAGGAGATCATGCTCGGCTATTCGGACAGCAACAAGGATGGCGGCTTCGTCACCTCGGGCTGGGAATTGTACAAAGCCGAGATCGGTCTGGTCGAAACTTTCAAGCGGCATAAGGTGAAGATGCGCCTCTTCCACGGCCGCGGCGGCTCGGTCGGCCGCGGCGGCGGCCCGGCCTATGAGGCGATCCTCGCCCAACCGAGCGGCGCGGTGGGCGGCCAGATTCGCGTCACCGAACAGGGCGAAATCATTTCATCGAAATATTCCAATCCCGATGTCGGCCGGCGCAATCTCGAAACCTTCGTCGCCGCGACCTTCGAGGCGTCGTTGCTGATGCCGGAGGCGCACGCCCCGCGCGAGGAATATCTCGACGCGATGGAAGAGCTTTCAGGCTCTGCCTTCAACGCCTATCGGGCGTTGGTTTACGACACCCCGGAGTTCGAGGCTTATTTCTGGGGATCGACCGTCATCACCGAGATCGCGACGCTCAACATCGGCAGCCGGCCGGCCTCGCGCACCAAGACACGGAAGATCGAGCACCTGCGCGCCATTCCCTG
Source organism: Methylovirgula ligni (assembly GCF_004135935.1). Classification (NCBI taxonomy): domain Bacteria; kingdom Pseudomonadati; phylum Pseudomonadota; class Alphaproteobacteria; order Hyphomicrobiales; family Beijerinckiaceae; genus Methylovirgula; species Methylovirgula ligni. Next base: position 3,196,990 of record NZ_CP025086.1, read on the forward strand.
GGTATTCTCCTGGGCGCAATGCCGCCTGATGCTGCCGGGCTGGTTCGGCTTCGGCTCCGCCTTCAAGGCCTGGATCAAGAAGCACCCGGACACCGGCCTCACGTTCCTGCAGGACATGTATCGGGAATGGGGCTTCTTCCGCACCATGCTCTCCAACATGGAAATGGTGCTGGCCAAGAGCAACATCGGCATTGCCTCGCGCTATGCCGAGCTGGTTCCCGACCGCAAGGTACGCGACAAGATTTTCCAGGCCATCCGCGCCGAATGGCTGGCCTCGATCGATGCGCTGCTGAAAATCACCGGCCAGAAGGAATTGCTGCAGGACAATCCGGCGCTCGACGCTTCGCTCAAGATGCGCATTCCCTATCTCGATCCGCTGAACCATGTGCAGGTCGAATTGCTCAAGCTGCATCGCGCGGCGGACAATCAGGACGAATCGATCCTGCGCGCGGTGCAGATCACGATCAACGGCATCTCCGCCGGTCTGCGCAACAGCGGCTAACGTATGCCGCCGGAGGACGGCATGAGCGAGGTCCGGCGCGAAAGAGACAGTCTCGGCGAGGTCGATGTCCCCGCCGACAAGCTCTGGGGCGCGCAAACGCAGAGGTCGCTGGCTTATTTCAGTATTGGCCGCGATCTCATGCCGCCGGAACTCATCCCGGCCTTCGCCTTGATCAAGCGCGCGGCCGCGACGGTGAATGCGGCGGAGAGGCGGCTCGATAGCGAAACGGCGAAGCGCATCGTCGCGGTCTGCGACGAAATCCTCGCCGGCGAACATGCCGATATGTTCCCGCTGCACGTCTGGATGACGGGCAGCGGCACCCAGTTCAACATGAACGTCAACGAAGTGATCGCCAACCGCGCCGCCGAGATCGCCGGCAAGCCGCTCGGCGGCAAGGACCCGGTCCACCCCAACGATCACGTCAACCTCTCGCAATCCTCGAATGATGCCTTTCCCACGGCGATGCATATTGCCGCTGTCGTCAATGTGAAGAGCCGGCTCGTGCCGGCCGTCGCGGCGCTTCGCGACGCCATCGCCACCAAGGCAGGCGCGTGGCGCGACATCGTCAAGATCGGCCGCACCCATCTGCAAGACGCGACGCCGCTGACGCTTGGCCAGGAATGGTCAGGTTATGCCCATGCGCTGAGCGAAGATCTCGTTCGCCTCGACGATGCGTTGAAAGGCGTCTATCCCCTGGCGCTCGGGGGCACCGCGGTCGGCACCGGACTCAACGCCACGCGGACATTCGCGGCGGCGGCCGCGGCCGAGATCGCCCGCCTCACCGGCCTGCCCTTTTCCACCGCGCCGAACAAATTCGCGGCGCAAGGCGCGCATGATGCGCTCGTCCAGCTCTCCGGCACTTTGCGCACCCTCGCCGTTTCGCTTTACAAGATCGCCAATGATATAAGGCTTCTCGCCTGCGGACCCCGCGCGGGTTTTGCCGAACTCATCCTGCCCGAGAACGAGCCCGGCTCCTCGATCATGCCCGGCAAGGTGAACCCGACCCAGGCCGAAGCGCTGACCATGATCGCGGTACAGGTGATGGCCAATGATGTTGCGGTGGGCTTCGGCGGCGCCGGCGGCCATCTCGAGATGAATGCCTATAAGCCGCTGATCATCGCCAATCTCATGCAGTCGATCATCCTGCTCGCCGACGGCTGCACCAATTTCCGCAAATATCTCATCGAAGGCACCAAGCCGAACCGCAAGAAGATCGATGAATATGTCGCGAACTCGCTGATGCTCGTGACGGTGCTGAGCCCGGTGATCGGCTACGACAAGGCGGCAGAGATTGCCCATTACGCGGCCGAGCACGACTTAAGTCTTAAGGACGCAGCTCTGCATCTTGGCTATATCAGCGGTCAGGATTTTGATCGTGTGGTCGATCCGAAAAAGATGATAAATCCGTAACCTCATCTCGCCGATCGATTCAATGCGAACGAATTTGGAACTGAACAATGTCCACGGAACCTGCAACCGTCGGCTATGAGCTGCTCCGCACGCCGCGGCTCAACAAAGGCACCGCCTTCACCGAAGCCGAGCGCCGCGCCTATCATCTCGAAGGGCTGCTGCCGCCGCGGCCGGTGACACTCGAATTGCAGATGGCCCGCATCCACGCAGAGCTCTCCAACCTCGACAACAATCTGCAGAAATACATGTTTCTGTCAGACCTTCAGGCGCGTAACGAGACGCTCTATTACGCGATCCTGATGTCGGACCCGGCGACCTTCATGCCGATCGTCTACACGCCAACGGTTGGCGAAGCCTGCCAGAAGTTCGACCAGATTTTTCGCATTCCGCGTGGCCTCTATCTGCCGATCACGGCGCTCGGGCGGCTCAAAGAACTGCTCAGCCATTGGCCGCAGAAGGATGTGCGCTTCATCGTCGTCACCGATGGCGAACGAATCCTCGGCCTCGGCGATCTCGGCGTCGGCGGCATGGGCATTCCGATCGGCAAGCTCTCGCTCTACACGGCCTGCGCGGGCATTCCGCCGCAATATTGCCTGCCGATCACGCTCGATGTCGGCACCAACAATCCCGAATTGCTCGAAGACCCGCTCTATCTCGGCCTCAACCAGAAGCGCGTGCGCGGCGCGGACTATGCCGCCTTCATCGATGAATTCGTTCAGGCGGTGCAGGAGCTCTATCCCAAGTGCTGCATCCAATGGGAGGATTTCGCCAATTTCAACGCCGTGCCGATCCTCGAGCTCTATCGCGACAAGATCTGCACGTATAACGACGATATTCAAGGCACAGCGGCCGTGGCGCTGGCCGGCGTCTTCGCGGCGCTGCGGATTTCAAAGCAGAAGCTGACCGAGCAGCGTTTCCTCTTCCTCGGCGGCGGCTCGGCCGCGACGGGCATCGCCGAGCTCATCAGCCAGGCGATGGCGCTGGAGGGGCTCGACCTCAAGGCGGCGCGGGCGCGCAACGTGCTCTTCGACATCAACGGGCTCGTCGTCCGCTCGCGCAACGACCTCGCCGATTTTCAGCGTCCGTTCGCGCTCGAACATGCACCGATCACGAAATTCGTCTATGCGATCAAGGAGCTGCGGCCGACCGGCATCATCGGCGTCAGCACCGTGCCGAAACTGTTCAATCAGTCCGTCATCGAGACGATGGCCGACATCAATAAGCGACCGATCATCTTTCCTTATTCCAACCCGACCTCGCGCTCGGAATGCACGGCGGAGGAAGCCTATCGCTGGTCGCAGGGCCGCGCCATTTTCGCCAGCGGCAGTCCGTTTCCGCCGGTCGAGATCGAAGGCCAGAGCTTCACGCCCGGCCAGGGCAACAATGTCTATATCTTCCCGGCGATGGGCATGGCCATATTCGCCACCGAGGCGAAGCGCGTGACGGAGGAGATGTTCATCGTCGCGGCCAAGGCGGTCGCCGAACAGGTGACAGAGAAGAATCTCGCGGATGGGCTGATCTATCCGCCGCAGAGCAAAATCCTCGAAGCCTCACTGCATGTCGCCACGCGCGTCGCGGAATATATTTATGATCACGATCTCGCCGGCGTGCCACGCCCCGCCGACATCTCCACCCATATCCGCGCCTGCGCCTATAAGCCGGTCTATCCCGCCTTCGCGGTCTGACTATTCCGGCGCATTCTCGATCGGGTCGTACTGCTTCACGTCGAGGCCGAAGAGCTCGAAGCTCTTTTGCATATGCGGCGGCAGCGGCGCCGTCACGTCAAGCGTGCCGCCGCGCGGGTGCGGCAATACGAGCCGGCGCGCGAGAAGATGCAGCTTGTGCTCGACGGCGTCGGGGATTTGCCGCGCGGGATCGTGCCGGCGCGGATCATTCGCAGCGCCGGAATATTTCGGGTCGCCGATGATCGGATGGCCGATCGCCTCGGCATGGGCGCGCAATTGATGCGTGCGGCCGGTGATCGGCTTCATCGACAGCCAGGCGAGCCGCGGCGTGACTTTGTCGACCACGGCATAATAAGTGACGGAATGCTGCGCATCCTCATCGCCATGTTTGGCGATGCGCATTTTCTCCAAACCGCTGCGATCCTTCTGGGCTTTCGCGTCGGCCCGTGCATCGCCCATGCCCTCGCCCTTGGCCAGAAAAAGCGAGATGCGCCCCTGCGCCGGCTTCGGCACGCCTTCGACGAGCGCCCAATAGATTTTCTGCGCCTGACGTGAACGGAAAATCTCGCCGAGCTTGGCGGCGATGCCGCGCGATTTGGCGACAAGCAAGACGCCCGACGTGTCACGGTCGAGCCGGTGAACCAGCACCGGACGCTCACCCTTTTCATCGGCGAGCGAGGCCAGCATGCCGTCGATATGGCGCTTGGTCCCCGAGCCGCCCTGCACCGCGAGGCCAAAGGGCTTGTTGAGGACCATCAGATCCTTGTCTTCGTAAAGGATCATATCGCGGATGGCGCGGCGATCGGCTTCCGAGATCACCTGCAGTTTCGCTGGCGGCGGCGCCACGTCGACCGGCGGCACGCGGACCTTCTGGCCAGCGGCGAGCCGCGTCGCCGTCTTGACCCGGCCGCCATCGACGCGCACCTGGCCGGTGCGGACGATCTTGTTCAGATGCGACAGCGAGAGAGTCGGCAGGCGCCGCTTGAACCAGCGGTCGAGCCGCATGCCCTCTTCGTCTTCGGTGACTTGCAGGGTTTGGACAGAGCCATGAATCGCGTCATCGCGAGGCGCATCGCTCCGAAGCGATCCAGCCTTTGCTTCCGGATTGCTTCGCTTCGCTCGCAATGGCGCTTGTTTTTGACTCACGACCTCTCCCGTTCCTTCCTCAGCTTTTCCCAATACTCGAGTCGCTTCTTGATCTCGCGCTCGAAGCCGCGTTCGACCGGCTTGTAAATGTTCTGCCGGCCGAGCTTTTCCGGCCAATAATCCTGGCCCGAGAAGGCTTCGGGCGAATCATGGTCGTATTCATAGCCCGAGCCATAGCCTTCCGACTTCATCAATTTCGTCGGCGCATTGAGGATCACCTTCGGCGGCATCAGCGAGCCATGTTCCTTGGCGAGACGGTTGGCGGCACCATAGGCGCGATAAGCGGCGTTCGATTTCGGCGCGGTCGCGACATAGATCAGCGCGTTGGCGAGCGCCAGTTCGCCCTCCGGCGAGCCGAGAAAGTCATAGGCGTCCTTGGCCGCATTGGCGACGACGAGCGCCTGCGGATCGGCCATTCCGATGTCCTCGATCGCCATGCGGACGATACGGCGGGCGATAAACAGCGGCGCCTCGCCGGCGTCGAGCATTCGCGCGAGGTAATAGAGCGCCGCATCGGGGTCGGAGCCGCGCACGCATTTATGCAGCGCGCTGATGAGGTTGTAATGGCCCTCCTGCGCCTTGTCGTAAATAGGCGCGCGGCGCTGCACGATCTCGGTCAAAGCGGCAACATCGAGCGGTTCCGGGGGCGCGGCCCGCCAGATTTCCTCGGCGAGCGTCAGTACGGCGCGGCCGTCGCCATCGGCCATGCGCAGCAAGGTCTCGCGCGCTTCAGGGGTCAGCGGCAGAGGCTTGCCCTCGACCGTCTCCGCCCGAACCAGCAGCTTTTCAAGCGCCGCCTCGTCCAAGGCGCGGAAAGTCAGCACCCTCGCCCGCGAAAGCAGCGCGGCGTTGAGCTCGAAGCTCGGATTCTCGGTCGTGGCGCCGATCAAAGTGATCGTGCCGTCTTCCATGACGGGCAGGAAACTGTCCTGCTGCGTGCGGTTGAAGCGATGGATTTCATCGACGAAGAGAAGCGTGCCTTGCCCGATGGCGCGGCGCTTGCGCGCTTCCTCGAAGACCTTCTTGAGCTCGGCGATGCCGGAGAAGATGGCCGAGATCTGCACGAAGGCGAGCTTCGTCTCCTGCGCCAGCAGCCGGGCGACCGTTGTCTTGCCGGTGCCGGGCGGTCCCCAGAAAATCAGGCTGCCAAGCGAGCCGGCGCGGATCAGCCGCGTCAGCGCGCCGTCTCGCCCCAAAAGGTGATCCTGCCCCGCGACCTCATCGAGGTGGCGCGGGCGTAGCCGGTCAGCCAGCGGATGGGGCGCTTGATCGGACAAATGAGCAGCAGCAAAAAGATCGGACATATCGCTTCAATTTGGGCGCGAAAGCCCCGGAAATGAAGAGCAAATTGGCTCGCGCGCGGAATAATTCCCGCGCTGATGCGAGCGCCAAATGCAAATCTTTATCAGCCAGTTAACGTTTCGATGAGAATTGAAAGCAAGTATAATTTCACCGAATCGTGGGAGCTTCGTAATATGCGTGTGGTCGCACTGGTCAACCAAAAGGGCGGGTCCGGCAAGAGCACTTTGGCTGCCTGCCTCGCCGTCGCCGCGCAGGAAGCCGGCGAGCGCGTCTTTCTCATCGACATGGACCCGCAGAAATCGTTGCTCAAATGGGGTCATCGCCGCCAGGACAAGAACATGCCGGTCGAGGCGGTGATGGCGGCCAAGCTTGAGGCGGCGATCGCGGCGCTCGCCCGCGGCCGCGTCACGCTCGTCATCGTCGACACGCCCGCCACCGACTCGCCCGCAGCCGATGCCGCCATGCGCGCCGCCGACCTTTGCCTGATCCCTGCCCGGCCGACCATTTTCGACATCTGGGCGAGCGAAGCCACACGCGGCAAACTCAAGACCCTGAGCAAGGACTACGCCTTCGTGCTCAACCAGTGCCCCCCTTTGCAGGAGAGCCAGCGCGTCAGCGACGGCGCCGCGGCTGTCGAAGCGATGGGTGGCCTGCTGCGCCCGTTCGTCGTCGCCCGCGTCGATTATCAGGAAGCCGCGCGCGAGGGCATGGGCGTGACCGAGATCGATACCGAGGGCAAGGCCGCCGAGGAAGTGCGCCACCTTTGGTCGTCACTGAAGCGGCGTCTGAGCCGCCTCAAGCACGCTGAAAAAGGCGCCCGCCGCGCGGCGTAGCGCGTCTCGGCTCATCGCTGGGGAGCAGAAGCAATCCAATTGCGCCGGATTGCTTCGTATTTGCTCGTAGCGACGACTAGCCGCCGATCACCGTGGTGATGATCTGATTGCCGCGGCCGATGCTGATCTTCCAGAAGTAATGATCGCCGGTCGTCGCCTGCTGGAGATCGTGCGTCGTCTCGATCTTCTTGTCGTTGACGGTGATGATGACGTCGCCCTTTTGCAGGTTCAGCGCCGCAGCGCGCGATTCTTCATCGACATCGCTGATGACAACGCCCTGCCGGGCAGCATCCAGCGAATATTCCTCGGCGACCGCCGGCGAGATATTGATAACCGTCGCGCCGGCGAAGGGCGAGGAGCCGGCGATCTTGACCGGATCGCGCGGCAGATCCGGGGCCGGTTCGGCATTGAGCACCAGCGTCAGCGGCTTGCTGTCGCGAACGATCGACAAGGTGACTTTGCCGCCGAGCGGCGCGGTCGCGAAGCGGTAGCTGAAAGCTTCGACATCATCCGTCGGCTGGCCATCGACGGAGACGATCAAATCGCCCTGCTTTAGACCGGCGGCCTCGGCGGGGCTCTTCGGCGTGACGTCGGTGACGAGCGTGCCGGCGGGCCGATCGAGATTGAGCGAATCGGCGATTTCCCGCGACACATTCTGCAGGCCGGCGCCGAGCCACGGCCGCCGCACTTCCGTTCGGCCGCTCTTGGCCGTGGCGACAACCACCTTCACCATATCGGAGGGGATCGCAAAGCCGATACCGACCGAACTGCCGGTCTGAGACACGATCGCCGAATTGATGCCGATGAGGCGGCCGCGCATATCGACGAGTGCGCCGCCGGAATTGCCCGGGTTAATCGCTGCGTCGGTCTGGATGAAGAAGCCGTAGTGCGAGATGCCCTCCTCCGTCCGCGCCAGCGCCGAGATGATGCCCTGAGTCACAGTCTGGCCAACGCCGAAGGGATCACCGATGGCGAGCACGAGATCGCCAACTTCGAGCTTGTCGGAATCGTCAAACTCCATAAAGGGGAACGGCCCTTTTCCCTTCAGCCGCAACACGGCGAGATCGGTCCGCTGATCACGCAAGACGATCGTGGCTTCAAGCTCGCGCCGGTCGGAGAGCGCCACCTTTACGTCGGTCATGCCTGCGATGACATGATAATTGGTGACGACGAGACCGCTGGGATCGATCAAGACGCCCGAGCCAAGCGATTGCGCAGTCGGGCCGCCGGGACGGCCTTCCTCGGAATCGCCGTCGCCAAAGAAATGGCGGAAGATCGGGTCGTTGAAGAGCGGATTACGCGGCTGGGAGTCGGTGCGCGAGGCATAGACGTTGACGACGGCCGGCGCGACCTTCTTGACGATCGGTGCGAACGAAAGGTTGATCTCCGCTACCGAGGTCGGCACGGCTGGCTCCGCCGCGAGAGGCGCTGCGACGACTGCCGTGCCAAGCATTACAGTTAACATGATCCCGATTCGAAACATCTTTGTCATGCGATCTCCATCCTGGCGCTGATGACGGCGAACAGACTAAAGCGAAACCAATTACCTGCCGCAAAGCTTTCGTCACAAGGGTTCAAATGTGCGCCTGACGCCGCAGTCCCGGTGATTTTTATCACAGCCATTTTCGAAAGGGCGAGGCCCAATCCGTACCGTGATGAGGACAGACCTCGTCATAATTACGAAGGAGCACGAATTATGCCCCACATCATTATTTTCAAAGATGCCGATTTTCTCGGCGACCACAAACATATCTTCCAGGGCCGCGAAAACCTGCAAAACATGGATGGCGGGTTCAACGACACGATCAGTTCGTTCTATATCGTCGACGGCTACTGGGAGTTCTTCAAGGACTACATGTGGGAACACCCTTATCCGTTGAACCAAACACCCGCGATCCTTGGGCCCGGGGCCTATCCGAGCGTCACCGATGTGCTCGGTGCGGGATCGAACGACAACATCACCGGGTTGCGGCCGATGGAATTGGTCAATGGGGTATGGATTCCAGTGAGCTTAACCACACCCGCACCCGTGAACCTTACGATCAAGAAAGAGCATACGGTTACCGCCCGCGCGCATTGAGCGTCTAGCCCGCAGACCGGCGTTCTCGCGCCGGATATTATGTTCCAGCGGTCGATACAGCCCAGACTCGTATCGCCGTCGCGACAATAGAAAAAGGCGGCGCTGACACTCAGCGCCGCCCCCTCTAAATAAAAGCCATCCCATACCGCCGGCGACTGCGCCAAGCGCTCAGGCCTCGGCGGCAGCCGCTTCCAGAACCGGCCCGGAATCCTTGCCCTTGGCCTCGACATCACGATCGACGAATTCGATCACCGCGAGCGCCGCATTGTCACCCTTGCGGAAGCCGGCCTTCAAAACGCGCGTATAGCCGCCGTTGCGGGCCTTGTAGCGGGGGCCGAGCACGTCGAAGAGCTTGCGAACGAGATCGACATCCTTGATCTGCGAGATCGCCTGGCGGCGGGCGTGCAGATCGCCGCGCTTGCCGAGCGTGACAAGCTTTTCGACAACCGGACGAAGATCCTTCGCCTTCGGCAGCGTCGTGACGATCTGCTCGTGCTTGATAAGAGCTTGCGACATATTGGCGAACATCGCCTTGCGATGTTCGTGCGTGCGGTTAAAGCGGCGCTTTGCGCGACCGTGATACATGGCCAGTCTCCTTATGCGGCCGCCGTGCCAAGGTACGGCCGGGTGTTGTTATCAACGGCCCTCTTCCGAGGAAGAGGGCTCTGTTACTCAATAATGCTCTTCGAACCTTTTGGCGAGTTCGTCGATGTTCTCCGGCGGCCAGCCGGTGACTTCCATGCCGAGGTGCAGACCCATCTGGGCGAGCACTTCCTTGATCTCGTTCAAGGACTTGCGACCGAAGTTCGGCGTCCGCAACATCTCCGCCTCGGTCTTCTGGATCAGATCGCCGATGTAGATGATGTTGTCGTTCTTCAGGCAATTGGCCGAACGCACCGAAAGCTCCAGCTCGTCCACCTTCTTGAGCAGCGCCGGGTTGAAGGCGAGCTCGGGGATGGACGGCGCCACTTCCTCGCGGCGCGGCTCCTCGAAGTTCACGAAGACATTGAGCTGGTCCTGAAGAATGCGCGCCGCATAAGCGACCGAATCCTCGGGCGAAACCGAGCCGTCGGTCTCGATCTGCAGAGTGAGCTTGTCGTAATCGAGGATCTGCCCTTCGCGGGTGTTCTCGACGCGATAGCTCACCTTGCGCACCGGCGAATAAAGGCTGTCGACCGGGATGAGGCCGATCGGCGCATCCTCGCTGCGGTTGCGATCCGCGGTCACATAGCCCTTCCCGGTGTTGACCGTGAATTCCATACGAATCTCGGCGCCTTCGTCGAGCGTGCAGATGACGAGATTGGGATTCAATACCTGCACATCGCCAACCGTCGAAATATCGCCGGCGGTCACCTTGCCCGGGCCGGTCTTCTTCAAGACCATGCGCTTCGGACCCTCGCTCTGCATCTTGATCGCGATGTCCTTGATGTTGAGGACGATGTCGGTCACGTCCTCGCGCACGCCGGGGATCGACGAGAACTCGTGCAGCACGCCGTCGATGTGCACCGAGGTGATCGCCGCGCCCTGCAGCGACGACAAAAGAATCCGCCGCAGCGAATTGCCGAGGGTAACGCCGAAGCCGCGTTCGAGCGGCTCGGCGATGATGGTGGCAAGCCGCTTCGGATCGTCGCCGGCGACGACTTCGAGCTTGTTCGGCTTGATGAGCTCCTGCCAGTTCTTCTGAATCACGAGAGCATCCTCATTGGGGGGCATATACAGCCCCCGGCTGAATCAGCGCCGGAGGCCTTGCACAGTTGAAACAATTAAACGCGGCGGCGCTTGCGCGGGCGGCAGCCGTTGTGCGGAATCGGCGTCACGTCACGGATCGAGGTGACGGTGAAGCCCGCGGCCTGCAGCGCACGTAGCGCCGATTCACGGCCGGAACCGGGACCGGACACTTCGACTTCAAGCGTGCGCATGCCATGCTCGGCCGCCTTGCGTGCAGCGTCCTCCGCCGCCATCTGCGCGGCGTAGGGCGTCGACTTGCGCGAACCCTTGAACCCCATCGTTCCCGCCGACGACCAGGAGATCGTATTGCCCTGGGCATCGCTGATGGTAATCATCGTATTGTTGAACGAGGAATTCACATGCGCCACGCCTGAGACGATGTTCTTGCGCTCTCGGCGGCGGACGCGTGTGTTTGCTTCTTTTGCCATTTCTCTGTCCTTCCAGCGCGCCCGTAATGCCAGGCGCTAGGGCTTCTTGGTTTAAACGTCAGAATTTCAACGCAACCCCGGACAGCACTATGCCGGCCCGGAGAGGGATCGTGCCGAAGTGGCGATTACTTCTTCTTGCCGGCGATCGGCTTCGCCTTGCCCTTACGGGTGCGGGCGTTGGTATGCGTGCGCTGGCCGCGGACCGGCAACTGGCGGCGATGACGCAAGCCGCGATAGGCGCCAAGGTCAGTCAGCCGCTTGATGTTCATCGACACTTCGCGACGCAGATCGCCTTCGACCTGATAATCGCGATCGATCGTCTCGCGGATCTGCAGAACTTCGGCATCGGTCAGATCGTGCACGCGCCTCTCCGGCGAAATATGCACCTTCTCGATGATTTCCTGCGCCTTCTTGGGACCGATCCCGTGAATATATTGAAGGGCGATGACGACGCGCTTGTTCGTCGGAATGTTTACGCCGGCAATACGTGCCACAATGTTCTCCATGTCTGCCGCGCTATGGCGGCGAAGGAAATTCCCGCGTCCGGTGGAGGCCGGCCCTTGCGGGGAAGCTGATAATGCAAAACCGGCCCTTGCATGGTTGCCCACGCGGACCGGATCCGATCATTTCGGCTTGGAACGCTCTACCTAGTGGCTCGCGACCGCCCCGTCAACACCAAATTGCGGCGAAATCAGCGCTTTAACCGCCAATTTCGCACCGCTTCAGACCCTCTGGCTCGCCGCGATGGCTTCGTCGATCGCCCCGCTGACCGCCGCGATCGGCGCCATGCCATCGACCGCTCTCAACTCGCCCCGTTTGGCATAATAGGCCGAGACCGGCGCGGTCAGCTCACGATAGGCATCGAGCCGTGTCTTGAAGGCCTCGGGATTGTCGTCGGCGCGGACTTTCCCGCCCGCCGCAAGCGTTTCCTCGACCCGTTTGCCGATGCGGCCCAGAAGCTCGGCCTCGTTGACCTTGAGCTCGACTACGGCATCGAGCCGTAGCCCCTTGTCGGCGAGCAATCTGTCCAGTCCCTCGGCCTGTTTCACCGTGCGCGGAAACCCGTCGAGGATGAAGCCCTTGGCCGCATCCGCCTGGTCGATCCGGTCGGCGATGATGCCGAGAACGATATCGTCGGAGACGAGCCCACCTGCATCCATCACCGCCTTGGCCTTAAGGCCGATGGGCGTACCGGCCGCGACAGCCGCACGCAGCATGTCACCGGTCGAAAGTTGCGGGATGGAATATTTCTCTACGAGGCGTGCCGACTGCGTCCCCTTGCCTGCTCCGGGCGGTCCGAGCAGAATCAGCCTCATCGTTTCTTCCCTCTCAATCTGGCTTTCTTGACCAGACCTTCATACTGATGCGCCTGAAGGTGGCCGTGGATCTGCGCCACGGTGTCCATCATAACGCTTACGACGATCAGGAGCGAGGTGCCGCCGAAATAAAACGGCATGGCGGCATAGGAGACCAGAAGCTCCGGCAGGATACAGATGAGGCAGAGATAGCCGGCGCCGAGAACGGTAATCCGCATCAAGACCTTGTCGATATATTGTGCAGTGCGCTCACCGGGCCTGATGCCGGGGATAAAGCCGGAATGTTTCTTCAGATTCTCGGCGGTCTCGGTCGGATTGAAGACGATCGCCGTGTAGAAGAACGCGAAGAAGACGATCAGCACGACATAAAGGATCATATAGAGCGGCCGGCCGTGGCCGAGATAAAGCGAGATCGTCGCGAGGATTCCGCCGCCGGCGCCGCCGTGGCTGGAGAAATTGGCGATCGTCGTCGGCAACAGCAGCAGCGAAGAGGCGAAGATGGGCGGAATGACACCCGACGTATTGAGCTTCAGCGGCAAGAACGAGGTCTGCCGGTCGTACGTCTTATTGCCCTGCTGGCGCTTCGGATACGTGATGATGAGCCGCCGCTGCGCGCGCTCCATGAAGACGATGAAGCCGATGACCGCGATCGCCACCACCAGGACAGCGAGGATCAAGAAGGTCGAAAGCTGGCCCTGCCGCCCGAGTTCGAGCGTATGGACGATCGCCGCCGGGAAAGCCGCGACAATGCCCGAGAAGATGATGAGCGAGGAACCGTTGCCGATGCCGCGCGAGGTGATCTGTTCGCCAAGCCACATCAGGAACAGGGTGCCGCCGGTCAGCGTGATCGTCGTCGACAGCGTGAAGAAGATGCCGGGATTGGTGACAATGCCGGCCTGCCCCTGCAAGCCGACCGCGATGCCATAGGCCTGGAAGGCAGCCAGCACCACGGTGAGATAGCGCGTGTATTGATTGAGAATCTTGCGCCCGGCCTCGCCCTCCTTCTTCAGCGATTCGAGCGAGGGAAAAACGCTCGTCAGAAGCTGGATGATGATCGAGGCGGAGATATAGGGCATGATGTTCAGGGCGAAGATCGCCATGCGCTGCACAGCGCCGCCCGAGAACATGTTGAAGAGCTGCAGGACGCCCTGGCTATTGCCGTTGAAGGCGCGCGCGAAAGCTTCGGGGTCGATACCCGGCAGCGGAATATAAGTGCCGAGCCGGTAGATGATCAGCGCGCCGAGTGTGAACCAGATACGCTTCTTCAGTTCGTCGGCTTTGGCGAAAGCGCCCCAATTGACGTTAGCTGCAAGCTGTTCCGCGGCCGATGCCATGAGGTACTCCGCTGGCGCGCCCGGCGCCGCCCAATCCCGAGAATGACCTTAAGCCCGAGATGTGGGGAGCCCGAGGCTCCCCCGCAACCGACGCTTAGGCCTCAGCCGCGGCCTCAGCCACGACATTGAGAAGCTTGACTGAACCGCCCGCCTTTTCGATGGCGGCGACAGCCGATTTCGACGCTCCGGCAACCTCGAAGGCGAGCTTGGCGCTGATTTCGCCGACGCCAAGAATCCTCACGCCGTCGCGCCGCTTGGTGACGACGCCCGCTGCGAGCAGCGTTTCGATCGTCACCGCAGCATCCGCCGGGAGCTTGCCGGCGGAGACCGCTTCCTGGATGCGGCCGAGGTTGACCTCGTTATAATTCTTGCTGGACGGCGGTGTGAAACCGCGCTTCGGCAAGCGACGATGCAACGGCATCTGGCCGCCTTCAAAGCCCTTGATAGCGACGCCGGTCCGCGCCTTCTGGCCCTTGACGCCGCGCCCACCGGTCTTGCCCTTGCCCGAGCCGATGCCGCGGCCGACGCGAATCCGCGCTTTCGTGGCGCCGGGATTGTCGGTGATTTCGTTGAGTTTCATGATTGTCCTCACGCGTTCTCGACGATGCGCACGAGATGCGCGACCTTATCGATCATGCCGCGGATCGCCGGTGTGTCGGCGAGTTCGGCGCGGCGGCCGAGCTTGTTGAGGCCGAGGCTGATGAGCGTCGTGCGCTGCACGGCGGGACGGCCGATCGGGCTCTTGATCTGCTCGACGACGAGCTTTGATTTCGCAGTGTTGGTCATAGCGAACTTCCTTACGCCTCGGCTGCGGCTTCGGCCTCGCCACCCACGCGGCGTGCCTGCAAGGTCGAAACCTTCAGGCTGCGGCGGGCAGCGACGGCACGCGGCGAATCTTCGTGCTGAAGCGCATCAAAGGTCGCGCGGACCATGTTGTAGGGATTGGACGAACCCTGCGACTTGGCAACGACGTCATGCATGCCGAGCGTCTCGAACACGGCGCGCATCGGGCCGCCGGCAATGATACCGGTACCGGCCGGTGCGGCGCGCAGAACGACGCGGCCCGCGCCGTGGCGGCCGGTCACATCATGATGCAGCGTGCGGCCTTCGCGCAGCGGCACGCGGATCAACGAATGCTTGGCGGCTTCCGTCGCCTTGCGAATCGCTTCCGGAACCTCGCGCGCCTTGCCGTGGCCGAAGCCGACGCGGCCCTTCTGATCGCCGACAACGACGAGCGCGGCGAAGCCAAAGCGACGCCCGCCCTTCACCACCTTGGCGACGCGATTGATATGGACCAGACGATCCACGAATTCGCTGTCTTCCCTATCCCGCTCGCGGCCGCGGCCGCCGCCTTCACCTTCGCGTGCCATATTCTTTTCCGTTCTTTCGTCACTTGCGCGGCCGGCGCTATGCCGCCGCTCGCTTCCGAATGGATTAAATCGTCAGTCCTGCCTCGCGGGCGCCTTCGGCCAGCGCCTTCACGCGGCCATGATAGACGTAAGCGCCGCGGTCGAAGACGACCTCCTTGACCCCCACCTCGAGGGCGCGGGCCGCAATCTGCTTGCCGACCTCGCGGGCCGCCTCGATCGAGGCCCCGGTCTTCAGCGCCTCGCGATTGGTCTTCTCCAGCGTCGAGGCTGAAGCGAGCGTGCGCCCGGCGCCGTCATCGATGATCTGAGCATAGATCTGTTTCGACGAACGATGCACCGACAGGCGGGGCTTACCATAAGCCCGTGCCTTCACCGCACGCCTGACACGGGCGCGGCGACGCGCTTCTGTCTTTAAATCCTTCGCCATAATCCGCTCCTCGCGCATGACCCCGGCAGGCTCATGCGAAAAATTGCCTTACTTCTTCTTGCCTTCCTTACGGAAGATGAATTCGTCGGAATATTTGACGCCCTTGCCCTTATAGGGTTCCGGCGGACGGAACGCACGGATTTCCGCAGCGACCTGCCCGACCTGGCGCTTATCAATGCCGACGATGGTGATTTCGGTCGGCTTCGGCGTCGTGATCGCGATGCCCTGCGGGATCGCATAGGTCACGTCGTGGCTGTAGCCGAGCGACAATTGCAGATTCTTGCCGGCGACGGCAGCCTTGTAGCCGACGCCGTTGATTTCGAGCTTCTTCTCGAAACCCTTGGTGACGCCGACGACCAGGCTGTTCACCTGCGCGCGCGTCGTGCCCCAAAGCGCGCGGGCGCGCTTGGTCTCGTTGCGAGGGTCAACAGTGATCTGATTATCAGCGAAGCTGACGTTGACATCGCCCGGAGCCACAAAGCGCAATTCACCCTTCGCGCCCTTGACGGCGATCGTCTGGCCTTCGACCTTGGCGGTAACGCCAGCCGGTAGAACCACGGCCTTTTTTCCGACGCGGGACATGATCTCAATCCTAGCTTAATCAGAAGACTTTGCAGAGCACTTCGCCGCCCACATGCGCATCGCGCGCCGAGTGGTCGGCCATCACGCCCTTCGATGTCGAGACGATGGTGATGCCGAGGCCGTTGGCGACCTGCGGCATCTCGGCCACCGCCGCGTAGACGCGCCGGCCAGGCTTCGAGACGCGATCAAGCTGCTTGATGACCGGTTCACCATCGTAATACTTGAGTTCAATTTCGAACTCGGTGCGGCCGTTGCCATATTCCGTCGAGGAATAGCCCCGGATATAGCCCTCTTGGGTCAGCACATCGAGCACGTGGGCGCGCAGCCGCGAGCCCGGTGTGTTCACCTTGCCCTTGCGGCGCAATTGCGCATTGCGGATGCGGGTCAGCATATCGCCGAGCGGATCGTTCACAGACATGCGGCGCTCCTTACCAGCTCGACTTCACAAGACCGGGGATCTGGCCACGCGAGCCCAAATCCCTGACCGCGATACGCGACATTTTCATCTTGCCGATGAAGCCACGCGGACGGCCGGAAACTTCGCAACGGTTGCGAATGCGCACCGCCGACGAATTGCGCGGCAATTCCGCCAGCTTCAGCCGCGCGGCGAAACGCTCCTCGGCGGTGAGGGTCTGATCCTCGGCCAGGGTCTTCAGCCGCTTACGGCGCGCCGCATATTGCTTGACGAGCTTCTCGCGATGCTTGTTCTTCTCAATCGAACTCTTTTTAGCCATGTGGTCTACCTCTTGGTCCCGCGTTTGAGGCCAGTCAAACGAGAAATTGGCCTCACTGCCGGAACGGGAAGTTGAATGCGCGCAAAAGGGCGCGCGCCTCTTCGTCGGTTTTAGCGGTCGTGCAGACGATGACGTCGAGACCGAGAAGACTCTCCGCCTTGTCGTAATCGATTTCCGGAAACACGAGATGCTCCTTGATGCCGAGCGCATAATTGCCGCGGCCGTCGAAGCTCTTCGGGTTCAAGCCGCGGAAATCGCGTATCCGCGGCAACGCGATCGTGACGAGACGATCGAGAAATTCATACATCCGCGTCTTGCGCAACGTCACCTTGGCGCCGATCGGCATGTTCTCGCGCACCTTGAAGGTCGCGATCGCCTTGCGGGCGTGGGTCACGATCGGCTTCTGGCCCGCGATCAACCCAAGATCGGCTGCGGCGGAAGCAACCTTCTTCGTGTCGTTGACCGCTTCGCCGACGCCCATATTGAGCACGATCTTGTCGATCACCGGCACTTCAAGGGGATTCTTATAGCCGAATTCCTTGATGAGCTGGTCGCGCACGACCTCGTTATAATGCTTCTTGAGCCGCGGCACATAATCCGTCGGCGCAACGAAATCCTGCGCCGGCGCTGCGTCGCGGCCACGCGCCTTCGCCGACGCGCCCTCGCCGCCCTTGGCCGACTTAACGTCTTTCTTGGCGTCCTTCTTGGCGGCCTTCGGCGCGCCTTTTTCGGTCTTCGGCTCAGCCATCGATCAGGTCTCCCGAACGTTTGGCAACGCGGACCTTGCGGCCGTCGTCGAGAATTTTAAAACCAACCCGCGTCGCCTTGCCGTCCTTCGGATCGGCGATCGAGAGGTTGGACAAATGGATCGTGGCCTCTTTGGAGATGATGCCACCTTCCTGGCTCGGCGTCTGGCGCTGGTGGCGCTTGACGATGTTCACGCCGCGCACGACCGCGCGGCCATCCTTCGGCAGCACCTGCAGCACCTCGCCCGCACGGCCCTTGTCGCGGCCAGCGAGCACGACGACCTTGTCGCCCTTTTTAATCTTCGCGGCCATTACAGAACCTCCGGCGCGAGCGAAATGATCTTCATGTGGTTCTTCGCGCGCAACTCGCGCGGCACGGGCCCGAAAATGCGGGTGCCGACCGGCTCGGACTGATTGTTGATCAGTACCGCCGCGTTGGAATCAAAACGGATGACCGAACCGTCGGGCCGCTTGATGTCCTTCGCGGTGCGCACGACGACCGCCTTCATGACGTCGCCCTTCTTGACGCGGCCGCGCGGGATAGCCTCCTTGATGGAGACGACAATGATGTCGCCCACCGAAGCATATTTCCGCTTCGAACCGCCAAGCACCTTGATGCACATCACGCGGCGCGCGCCGGAATTATCGGCGACGTCGAGGTTGGTCTGCATCTGTATCATGGCCTTCAGCCTTTCCTATCAGACAGGTTTCCGTCACCGGACTTCGCCTGAGTTTGCCTTATTCCTTACACGATCCCTTGCGGGACCATGCCTTAACTCGTCGGAGCCGCCGCGCTATCGACGATGATCCAGCGCTTGAGCCGCGAGATCGGCCGGGTCTCCTCGATCAGCACGGTATCGCCGACCTTCGAGTTATTGGCCTCGTCATGGGCGTGATAATTCTTCGACCGCCGCACCGTCTTCTTGAGCAGCGGGTGGGTGAAGCGACGCTCGACCTTCACCACAACGGTCTTATTCTGCTTGTCGCTGACGACGACGCCCTGGAGAACGCGTTTCGGCATAGTCTCAAACCTTTTTCTTGGCGCGTTCGGTAGCGATCGTCTTCGCCCGCGCAATGTCGCGACGCACGATGCGCACCCGCGTCGTATCCTGAAGCTGCCCGGTCGCCCGCTGAAAGCGCAGGTTGAACTGCTCCTTCTTGAGGCCCAAGGCTTCCTGTTCCAGCTGATCGTCGGACATGACGCGCAAGTCCGAAAGGCGTTGCTTGCTCTTCATTGCGCTCTTCCTATTCCGCGATACGCTGCACGAAGCGCGTCTTGATCGGCAGCTTGGCCGCTGCCAGCGTCAAGGCTTCGCGCGCGAGTTCCGTCGGTACGCCGCCGATTTCGAACATGATCCGGCCCGGCGCGACGCGCACAGCCCAGAATTCCGGCGCGCCCTTGCCTTTACCCATACGCACTTCGACCGGCTTCTTCGACACCGGAAGATCGGGGAAGATGCGGATCCAGACACGCCCGGCGCGCTTCATATGGCGCGTCATGGCGCGGCGTGCCGCCTCGATCTGGCGCGCGGTGACGCGATCGGGCTCCAGCGCCTTCAGGCCGTATTCGCCGAAGTCGAGATTGAAGCCCGCCTTCGCGGCACCGTGGATACGGCCCTTGAAAGCTTTGCGGAACTTCGTGCGCTTGGGTTGCAACATGGTTCAGTCTTTCAAAATTCTCTTCGCAAAGTCTCAGGCCGCGTCGCGGTCGCGCCGGCGACCACGATCGCCGCCACCACCGCCGCCGCCATGATCCTGCTCGGCCAGCTTCTTATCCTGCGCCATCGGGTCATGCTCAAGGATTTCGCCCTTGAACACCCACACCTTGATGCCACAAGTGCCATAAGCGGTGTGCGCCGTCGCAGTGCCATAGTCGACATCGGCGCGCAGCGTATGCAGCGGCACCCTGCCCTCACGATACCATTCGAGACGCGCGATCTCCGCGCCGCCAAGACGGCCGGAGCAGTTGATGCGGATGCCCTCGGCGCCGAGACGCATCGCCGATTGCACGGCGCGCTTCATGGCGCGGCGGAAGGCCACGCGGCGCTCGAGCTGCTGGGCGATCGAATCGGCGATCAACGTCGCATCGATCTCGGGCTTGCGCACTTCGACGATGTTGATGACGACTTCCGAGTCGGTAAGCTTAGACACCGCCTTGCGGATCTTGTCGATGTCGGCGCCCTTCTTGCCGATGACGACGCCAGGGCGCGCCGAATAGATCGTCACGCGGCATTTCTTGTGCGGCCGCTCGATGATGATCTTCGACACCGCCGCCTGCTTCAACAGCTTGAGCAGAAGCTCACGGATCTTGATGTCCTCGTGCAGCAGCTTGCCGTATTCGCCCTTATTGGCGTACCAGCGCGAATCCCACGTCCGGTTGATGCCGAGGCGCAGCCCGATTGGATTGACTTTCTGTCCCATTGCTCGCTCCTCAGGCCCCGGCCTGCGCCGGCGCTTCGACTTCGCGCACGACAATCGTCAAATTCGAAAACGGCTTCTCGATCCGCCCGGCGCGACCGCGCGCCCGCGGCGAGAACCGCTTGAGCACCAGGCCCTTGCCAACGAACGCCTCGGCGACGACAAGATCGTCGACATCGAGGCTGTGATTGTTTTCCGCATTCGCGATCGCGCTCTCCAACGTCTTCTTGACGTCGGCGGCGATACGCTTGCGCGAGAATTGAAGCTCGGCCAGAGCCCGCTCCACTTTCTTGCCGCGGATCAGTTGCGCAACGAGGTTCAGCTTCTGCGGGCTGACACGGATCATCCGCGTCACCGCCTTGGCCTCATTGTCCTTCAACGCACGCGGCGTTTGTTGCTTGCCCATGATGCGCCTCAGGCCCTCTTGGATTTCTTGTCGCCCGCATGTCCGTGGAACGTGCGGGTGGGCGAAAACTCGCCGAACTTGTGGCCGATCATGTCCTCGCTCACCGAGACGGGGATATGCTTGTGACCGTTGTGGACGCCGAACGTCAGGCCGACGAATTGCGGCAATATCGTCGAGCGGCGGCTCCAGATCTTGATGACTTCGTTACGGCCCGAGGTACGCGCTGCATCTGCCTTCTTGAGCAGATAGCCGTCGACGAACGGACCCTTGGAAAGCGAACGTGCCATCGCTTTAAGCCTTCTTCTTGCTCTTGTGACGCGAAGTCACGATGAACTTGTCGGTGGATTTGTTGGAGCGGGTCTTCTTGCCCTTGGTCGGCTTGCCCCACGGCGTAACCGGATGACGGCCGCCGGAGGTGCGGCCCTCGCCACCACCATGCGGATGATCGACCGGGTTCATGGTGACGCCGCGGTTATGCGGGCGGCGGCCGAGCCAGCGCTTGCGCCCCGCCTTGCCGAGCGAGGCATTCATGTGGTCCGGGTTCGACACCGCGCCGACCGTCGCGAAGCACTGGCCGTGCACCAGGCGCTGCTCGCCGGAATTGAGGCGGACAATGACATAGCCCTGATCGCGGCCGACGATTTGCGCGAAATTGCCGGCCGAGCGCACCAGAGCGGCGCCCTTGCCGATCTTCAGCTCGATATTGTGGATGATCGTGCCCACCGGCATCGAGGCGAGCGGCATGGCATTGCCCGGCTTCACGTCGACTTGCTGGCCGGAGATCACCTCGTCGCCGACGCCGATGCGCTGCGGCGCGATGATATAGGCCTGCTCGCCATCGGCGTAGCGGATCAGCGCGATGAACGAGGTGCGGTTCGGATCATATTCGATCCGCTCGACCTTCGCCGCGACATCGAACTTGCGGCGCTTGAAATCGATGATGCGATAGGACTGCTTGTGCCCGCCGCCGCGGAACCGCACCGTGATGCGGCCATTGTTGTTGCGGCCGCCACTCGAGGATTTACCCTCGGTGAGCTGCTTGACCGGCTTGCCCTTGTAGAGCTCCGAACGATCGACAATCACCAATTGGCGAAGGCCGGGCGTGATGGGCTTGAATGTCTTGAGTGCCATGATCCTACCCTCAGAGCCCCGTCGTCACGTCGATGCTGTGGCCTTCAGCCAGCGTCACGATCGCCTGTTTGACGTCGGACTGCGAGCCGCGCACACCGCGGAAGATCTTCTTCTTGCCCTTGCGGACAAGCGTGTTCACCGCCTCGACCTTGACGTCGAACAGCTTCTCGATCGCCGCCTTGATCTGCGGCTTGGTCGCGTCCTTGCGGACCTTGAAGATCACCTTGTTATGCTCCGACGCCGCCGTCGCCTTCTCGGTGATGACCGGAGCGACGATCAGATCGTAGTGGCGCGCGTCGGCGAAAGTTTTCGACGTGCTCATGCGAATCGCGCCTCCAGCGCATCGACCGCCGCCTTGGTGAGAACGAGCTTCTCACGGCGAAGGATGTCGTAAACATTGATGCCCTGCACCGGCAGAACGTCGATCGAAGGAATGTTGCGTGCGGCATGGCCGAAATTCTCGGCGACGCTGGCACCATCGATAATCAGCGCGTTGGTGAGGCCGAGCTTGGCGAAATGCGCCAGCAGCCCCTTCGTCTTGCCATCGGCAAGATCAGTATTCGCCCAGACGATGATGCCGCCATCCTTGGCCTTCGCGGACAAGGCGTGCTTCAGCGCGAGCGCGCGCACCTTTTTCGGCAGATCATGCGCATGCGAGCGCGTCACCGGACCGAAGGCGCGACCGCCGCCGCGGAACTGCGGCGCGCGCGCCGCACCGTGACGGGCGCTGCCTGTGCCCTTCTGCTTGTACAGCTTCTTGCCGGTGCGGGCGACATCGGCGCGGCCTTGCGTCTGATGCGTGCCGGCGCGGCGCTTGGCAAGCTGATAGCGTACCATACGCGCGATGATGTCGGCGCGGGGCTCCAGACCGAAGATCGCGTCGTTCAATTCAATTTCGCCGGCGTTGTTGCCGTCGAGAGAGGTAATCTCGATCTTCACGACGAGGCTCCTTCCGTGGATGTGGCGGGGGCCTCAGCGGAAACTTGAGCAGGCGCCTCGGGCTGTGCTTCGTTCGCCAGGCGATACTTGCCCGGCTGCGGCACATCCTTCGGCAGAGCCTTCTTCACCGCGTCGCGGATATAAATCCAGCCGCCCTTGGTGCCGGGCACCGCGCCTTCGACCAGGATGAGGCCACGCTCGACATCCGTCTGCACGACACGCAGATTCAAGGTCGTCACACGGTCGACACCCATGTGACCGGCCATCTTCTTATTCTTGAAGGTCTTGCCAGGGTCCTGACGGCCGCCGGTCGAACCCAACGAACGATGCGAGATCGAGACACCGTGCGTCGCGCGGAGACCCCTGAAATTCCAGCGCTTCATACCGCCGGCAAAGCCCTTACCCATGCTCGTGCCGGTGACGTCGACGAACTGGCCGACTATGAAATGGTCCGCCGTGATCTCCGCGCCCACCGGCAGCAACGCCGTTTCCGCAACGCGGAACTCAGCGAGCTTCAGCCGCGGCTCCACCTTGGCGATCGCGAACCGGGCACGCTCGGCCTTCGGCACGTTCTTCACCTTGGCGCGGCCAATGCCGAGCTGCACGGCGGTGTAGCCGTTAACTTCCTTGGTCCGCTGCGCGACGACCTGGCAGCCGTCGAGCTTCAAAACCGTGACCGGCACATGCTCACCGCCGTCTGTAAAGACGCGGGTCATGCCCAGCTTCTGTGCGATAACACCTGACCGCATGTTCTTCGTCCTTCAAGGCCAGAGCTTGCGCCGCTGACCCGGTTCATCTTTTCACAGCACCGTCACACGACAATGCTTATTCCGCGTCATAACTTGGAGAGGCTTCCGCCCTTCCCGCAACGACGCTTTAGAGCTTGATCTCCACGTCGACACCGGCGGCAAGATCGAGCTTCATCAAAGCATCGACCGTCTGCGGCGTCGGATCGACAATATCGAGGACCCGCTTGTGGGTTCTGATCTCGAACTGCTCGCGCGACTTCTTATCGACGTGCGGCGAGCGGTTGACCGTGAATTTCTCGATCTTGGTCGGCAACGGGATCGGGCCGCGCACCTGCGCACCCGTCCGCTTCGCCGTCGACACGATCTCCTTGGTCGAGGAGTCGAGAATCCGGTGATCGAACGCTTTGAGGCGGATGCGAATGTTTTGGCCGTTCATCTTCTTTTTTCCCTGACGATCGGACGCGGACTTAAAGCCCGCGTCCGGCCGGTTTGCCCTTATTCCTGAATCGAAGCGACGACGCCGGCACCGACGGTGCGGCCACCTTCACGGATAGCGAAGCGCAGCTTTTCTTCCATCGCGATCGGCACGATCAGCTCGACGCTCATCGTCACGTTGTCGCCCGGCATAACCATTTCCGTGCCTTCCGGCAGCGTCACGACGCCAGTCACGTCGGTCGTGCGGAAATAGAACTGCGGACGGTAATTGGTGAAGAACGGCGTGTGGCGGCCACCTTCGTCCTTGGTGAGGATGTAAGCCTCCGCCTTGAACTTGGTGTGCGGCTTAACCGAGCCGGGCTTGCACAGCACCTGGCCGCGCTCGACTTCCTCACGCTTCGTGCCGCGGAGCAGCGCGCCGATGTTGTCGCCAGCCTGGCCCTGATCGAGTAGCTTGCGGAACATTTCGACGCCGGTAACGGTCGTCTTCACGGTCGGCTTGAGGCCGACGATCTCGACTTCCTCGCCAACCTTGATGATGCCGCGCTCGACACGGCCGGTGACGACCGTACCACGGCCGGAGATCGAGAACACGTCTTCGACCGGCATCAGGAAGGGCTGGTCGATCGGACGCTCCGGCTGCGGAATGTAATCATCAACCGTCTGCATCAGCGCGAGGACGGCGTCGTGGCCGATCTCGGGGCTGCGATTCTCGAGCGCACAAAGGGCCGAACCCTTGGTGATCGGAATGTCATCGCCGGGGAACTCGTACTTCGACAGAAGCTCGCGAACTTCGAGCTCGACGAGTTCGAGCAATTCCGGATCATCGACCATGTCGACTTTGTTGAGGAAGACGACGAGCGCCGGCACGCCGACCTGACGCGCAAGCAGGATGTGCTCGCGGGTCTGCGGCATCGGGCCGTCGGCGGCCGAGACGACCAGGATCGCGCCGTCCATCTGCGCGGCGCCGGTGATCATGTTCTTCACATAGTCGGCGTGGCCGGGGCAATCGACGTGCGCGTAATGGCGCGCCTTCGTCTCATACTCGACATGCGCCGTCGAGATGGTGATGCCGCGCGCCTTCTCTTCCGGCGCCTTGTCGATCTGGTCATAGGCCGTGAACGTCGCGCCGCCGGTCTCTGCCAAGACCTTGGTAATCGCCGCCGTAAGCGACGTCTTGCCATGATCGACGTGACCGATCGTTCCGATGTTACAATGCGGCTTGTTGCGCGAAAACTTTTCCTTGGCCATGACTCGGCTCCTTTAACCCTTCCCGGTCTCTAGGCGAACTTCGCCTGTACCTTGGCGGCTTCCGCCGCAGGCACCTGTTCGTAGTGATCGAATTGCATCGTGTAGTTCGCGCGGCCCTGGCTGAAGGACCGCAATTGATTGACATAGCCAAACATGTTGGCGAGCGGCACCATCGCATTGATGACGACCGCATTGCCGCGCATGTCCTGGCCCTGCACCTGTCCGCGCCGGCCGAGCAGATCGCCCATCACGGACCCAGTGTAGTCTTCCGGCGTCGTCACCTCGACCTTCATGATCGGCTCGAGCAGCACGGAGCCGCCCTCACGCAGCGCCTCGCGGAAGGCGGCGCGCGACGCGATCTCGAAGGCAAGAACCGACGAATCGACATCGTGGAAGCCGCCGTCAATCAACGTCGCCTTGACATCGACGACCGGGAAGCCGGCAAGCACGCCGGAACCCATGACGCTGTTGATGCCCTTTTCGACGCCGGGAATAAATTCCTTCGGAACGGCGCCGCCGACAATCTTCGACTCGAAGCTCGATCCCGCACCCGGCTCGGCCGGCTCGAAGATGATGACCACTTTCGCAAACTGGCCCGTACCGCCGGTCTGCTTCTTATGCACATATTCTTTCTCGACACGCCGCGTCAGCTTCTCGCGATAGGCAACTTGCGGCGCGCCGATATTGGCATCGACCTTATAGGTGCGCCGCAAGATATCGACCTTGATGTCGAGATGTAGTTCACCCATGCCTTTCAGGATCGTCTGACCGGATTCCTGATCGGTCGAAACGCGGAACGACGGATCTTCCGCAGCGAGCTTCGACAAAGCAACGCCAAGCTTCTCCTGATCGGCCTTGGACTTCGGCTCGATCGCGATCTCGATGACCGGCTCGGGGAACTCCATCCGCTCCAAAATCACCGGCTTGTTCTGATCGCAAAGCGTATCGCCGGTGCGCGTCTCTTTCAGACCCGCAAGCGCGATAATATCGCCGGCGTAGGCTTCTTTGATGTCTTCGCGGTTGTTGGCGTGCATCAGCAACATGCGGCCGATACGCTCGCGCTTGTCCTTAGTCGAATTGAGCACGGTCGTGCCGGATTCGATCTTGCCCGAATAAATACGCGCGAAGGTCAGCGAACCGACGAACGAATCGTCCATGATCTTGAACGCAAGCATGGAGAACGGCTCTTCATCGCTGGCGATGCGAACCATCTCCTCGCCGGTGTCGGGATTGACGCCCTTGATCGCCTCGCGGTCGACCGGGGACGGCAGATAATCGACAACAGCATCAAGCAAAGGCTGCACGCCCTTGTTCTTGAACGCCGAGCCGCAGAGGACCGGAATGAAGGTAATATGCCGAACCGCTTTACGAATGAGCCGCTTCAGCGTCGCTTCGTCCGGCGGCGTGCCGTCGAGATAAGCGGACATAACATCATCGTCGAGCTCGACGGCCGCCTCGACAAGCGTCTCGCGATAGCTCTCAGCCTGCTCGCGCAGGTCCGCGGGAATTTCTTCGTCGTGATATTTTGCGCCCAAAGCTTCGTCTTCCCAGACGACGGCTTTCATACGCACGAGATCGATAATGCCCTTGAAGGTCGACTCCGAGCCAATCGGCAGCTGGATGCAAACCGGACGGCCGCCAACCTTTGTTTTGATTTCTTCGACGCAGCGGAAGAAGTCGGCGCCGACCTTGTCCATCTTGTTGACGAAGACGACGCGTGGCACGTTATATTTGTCGGCTTGACGCCATACGGTTTCCGTCTGCGGCTCAACGCCCTGGTTGCCGTCGAGGACGCAGACCGCGCCGTCGAGCACACGCAGCGAGCGCTCTACCTCGATGGTGAAATCGACGTGGCCGGGCGTGTCGATGATGTTCAGACGATAGCCGTTCCAGAATGTCGTGGTGGCGGCGGAGGTGATCGTGATGCCACGCTCCTGCTCCTGCTCCATCCAGTCCATCGTGGCGGCGCCCTCATGGACCTCGCCAATCTTATGCGACTTGCCGGAATAGAAGAGAATGCGCTCGGTCGTCGTGGTCTTACCCGCATCGATATGCGCCATAATACCGAAGTTTCGGTAGTCCTGGATTTTATGGCTGCGGGGCATCGGACGGATTCCTTAGGAGACTCGAAAAATTACCAGCGATAATGAGAGAAGGCGCGGTTCGCTTCCGCCATGCGGTGCGTATCTTCGCGCTTCTTCACGGCATTGCCGCGGTTGTTTGCAGCGTCCATGATCTCGGCCGAGAGGCGGTCGACCATGGTCTTGTCGTTGCGGCCGCGGGCGGCCGTGATGATCCAGCGAATCGCGAGCGCCTGACGGCGCTCCGTCCGAACCTCGACCGGCACCTGATAGGTGGCGCCGCCGACGCGGCGGGAGCGCACCTCGATCGCCGGCGCAACATTCTCGAGCGCCTGGCGGAAAACCGGCAACGGTTCGGCCCGCAGCTTGTTCTCGATGGCGTCAAAAGCCCCATAGACGATCGTTTCAGCGGTCGATTTCTTGCCGTCGTACATGATCGAATTCATGAACTTGGCAAGAACGACATCGCCGAACTTGGCATCCGGAATGACTTCCCGTTTCTCGGCGCGATGACGTCGCGACATTGCTTCACTCTCTCTGCGTCGGCCGGCGCACCGGCCATCCGTTAAAGCCTTTAACCAACCCGGACCCGCTTCCGCGCGCCCGGACGAATGTCTTACTTGGGCCGCTTGGCGCCGTATTTCGAACGGCGCTGCTTGCGATTCTTGACGCCTTGCGTGTCGAGCACGCCGCGCAGGATGTGATAGCGCACGCCCGGCAAATCCTTGACGCGACCGCCGCGGACCATGACCACCGAGTGCTCCTGGAGGTTATGGCCCTCGCCGGGGATGTAGCCGATGACCTCGAAGCCATTGGTCAGGCGCACCTTGGCGACCTTACGCAGCGCCGAGTTCGGCTTCTTCGGGGTCGTCGTATAGACGCGGGTGCAGACGCCGCGCTTCTGCGGGCAACCCTGCAGATGGCGCGCCTTCTCGCGATAGATCTTTTCCTGCCGCGGCTTGCGGATCAACTGGCTGATCGTCGGCATATTCGCCCTTCAAATCCCAACAGCGCGCCGCGCGAGCGGCACTTAAACCCTTGTTTCAGCATCTGGTATGGCCCGAATCCGGACCCTCAGGCGCCATGCATCCGCGCAAACAAATCAGCGCCTTCGGCCCCACGGGGCTTCCGGCGCTGGAACATCGCAGAGGACCGTGGCGGAGCCTCGGTCTTGCCTCCGGGAGGTCTGCGGCCAACCTGAGGGCCGGCCAGGACCCGATGTGACTTGTCAGTCGATGAGACCGACAGCGTTTAGGCCCACTGGGTTCAGGACGCGACGCCCCGAACAAAAGAACCTACGACCTGTCGAAGTGGGCGGAACTTAATGATACGCCCGAGACGCGTCAACCCCTTTCCGAGGGATTTTCACGGTGGGAAACCGGATGTCGCCCCTCCCCCGCAAGCGAGAGAGGGGCGACTCCCGAATTTACTTGGCTGCCTCTTTGGCAACTTCCTCCTTGGCGGCTTCCGCCGGCGGCAGGGCGAGCGGCACTTCGCTCGCCTTGTGGGCGAGGATGAGCTCGTCGCGCGTCGTCGCGATTCGGCGCAGTTTCGCCATGGCCGCGCCGGTGCCGGCCGGGATCAGCCGGCCGACGATGACGTTTTCCTTCAGGCCCTCAAGCGTATCGGTCTTGCCGTTGACCGCTGCCTCGGTCAGCACCCGCGTCGTCTCCTGGAAGGAGGCGGCGGAGATGAACGAGCGCGTCTGCAGCGAGGCCTTGGTGATGCCGAGCAGAACGGGGGTGCCGGTCGCGGGTTTACCACCCTCGGCAAGCGCCTTTTCGTTCGCCTCGTCCATCTCAAGCTGATCGACCTGCTCGCCGGACAGGAAGTCCGTATCGCCCGGATCGACGATATCGACCTTCTGCAACATCTGCCGGACAATGACCTCGATGTGCTTGTCGTTGATGTTGACGCCCTGCAACCGGTAGACCTCCTGGATCTCGTTGACGAGATAGGCGGCGAGTTCCTCGACGCCCTTGATGGCCAGGATGTCGTGCGGCGCCGGATTGCCGTCGACGATGTAATCGCCCTTCTCGACGATGTCGCCATCCTGAAGGTGGATGTGCTTACCCTTCGGGATCAGATATTCGATCGGCTCCGCACCTTCCTCGTTCGGAACGATCGAAATCCGCGTCTTGTTCTTATAGTCGCGGCCGAACTGCACCGTGCCCGAAGCCTCGGCGATGATCGCATGATCCTTCGGCCGACGTGCCTCGAAGAGTTCGGCAACACGCGGCAGACCGCCGGTGATGTCGCGGGTCTTGGCCGATTCCATCGAGATACGCGCGACGATGTCGCCCGCCTTGATCTTGGTGCCGGGATCGACGTTCAAGATCGCTTCCACCGGCAGCGTGTAGCGGGCATCACCGCCACGCGGCAGCTTGAGAATCTTGCCGTCAGCACCCTTCAACACGATCGCCGGCTTCAGCGTCGCTGAACGCTGGTTGAGCCGCCAATCGACGACCACGCGCTTGGCGATACCGGTCGATTCGTCGACCGTCTCCGAGAGCGAGGCGCCTTCGACCAAATCCTCGAAGCCCACGGCGCCGTCGACCTCGGTGAGGATCGGGCGCGTATAGGGATCCCATTCGGCAATCCGCTGGCCGCGCTTGATCTTGTCGCCTTCGTCGACCTTGAGCCGCGCGCCATATTGCACGCGCTGCACCGCCCGCTCGACACCGTCCGGCCCTTCGATGACCACAGCGACGTTGCGCGCCATGACCATCAGATCGCCTTCCGAATTCCGCGCGACGTGACGATTGCGGATTTTCACCGTGCCGTCGAAATTCGACTCGAGGAACGACTGGTCAGCGATCTGCGCCGCGCCGCCGATGTGGAACGTGCGCATGGTGAGCTGGGTGCCCGGCTCGCCGATCGACTGCGCCGCGATAACGCCGACCGCCTCGCCCATGTTGACGGGCGTGCCGCGGGCAAGATCGCGTCCGTAGCAGGTGGCGCAGACGCCGTTCTTGGCCTCGCAGACGAGGACGGAACGGATCTTCACCTCCTGGATGCCGGCGGCGTTGATCTTGTCCATATGCCATTCTTCGATCATCGTTCCGGCGGGAACGATGATCTCGCCGTCGAGCGATTTCAGGTCTTCCGCCGCGGTGCGGCCGAGGATACGCGTGGCGAGCGAAGCGACGATCTGGCCGGCGTCGACGATCGCCCGCATGCGGATGCCCTTCTGCGAGCCGCAATCCACCGTGGTGATGATCGAATCCTGCGCCACGTCGACGAGACGCCGCGTCAGATAGCCGGAGTTCGCCGTCTTCAACGCCGTATCGGCAAGACCCTTGCGGGCGCCGTGGGTCGAGTTGAAGTATTCAAGGACGGTCAGGCCCTCCTTGAAGTTCGAGATGATCGGGCTCTCGATGATCTCGCCCGAGGGCTTGGCCATGAGTCCGCGCATCGCGGCAAGCTGCTTCATCTGCGTCGGCGAACCGCGCGCGCCCGAGTGGCTCATCATGTAGATCGAGTTGATCGGCTTATCGCGGCCGTTGTCGTCCTTATGCACGGCCGAGATGCGCGCCATCATCTCCTCGGCGAGCTTGTCGGAACATTTCGCCCAGGCATCGACGACCTTGTTGTACTTCTCGCCCTGGGTGATGAGGCCGTCGTTGTACTGCTGCTCATATTCCTTGGCGAGCGCCGTGGTCTGCTCGATGATCTTCTTCTTCGTCTCCGGCACGACCATGTCGTCCTTACCGAACGAAATGCCCGCCTTGAACGCCTCACGGAAGCCGAGCGCCATGATCTTGTCGCAGAAGATCACCGTCTCCTTCTGCCCGCAATTGCGGTAGACGACATCGATCATGTTGGAGATCTCCTTCTTCGTCATCAGCTTGTTGATGACATCGAAGGGAATCTTCTTGTGATCCGGCACGAGCTGGCCAAGCAGCATCCGGCCCGGCGTCGTTTCGAAAATCTTCGAGACGCGCTTGCCGTCCTCGTCGAAGGTCCAGGCGCGGCCCTTGATCTTGGTGTGCAGCGTCACGGCCTTGGCGTTGAGCGCGTGCTCGATCTCGCCGATGTCGGAGAAGGCCATGCCCTGCCCCGGCTCGCCGTCGCGCATCAGCGTCGAATAATAGAGGCCGAGAACAATGTCCTGGCTCGGCACGATGATCGGCTGACCATTGGCCGGATGCAGGATGTTGTTCGTCGACATCATCAGCACGCGCGCCTCAAGCTGCGCCTCCAGCGACAGCGGCACGTGCACGGCCATCTGGTCGCCGTCGAAGTCGGCGTTGAACGCCGCGCAGACGAGCGGATGCAACTGGATCGCCTTGCCCTCGATCAGCTTCGGCTCGAAAGCCTGAATGCCGAGACGATGCAGCGTCGGGGCGCGGTTCAGCATCACCGGATGTTCGCGGATGACCTCGTCAAGGATATCCCAAACCTCCGGCTTCTCCTTCTCGACCAGCTTCTTCGCCTGCTTCACCGTGGCGGAGAAGCCCTTCGCGTCGAGGCGCGAATAGATGAACGGCTTGAAGAGTTCGAGCGCCATCTTCTTCGGTAGCCCGCACTGATGCAGCTTGAGCTCGGGACCCACGACGATGACCGAACGGCCGGAATAATCGACGCGCTTGCCGAGCAGGTTCTGGCGGAACCGGCCCTGCTTGCCCTTCAGCATATCGGCGAGCGACTTCAGCGGACGCTTGTTGGCGCCGGTGATGACGCGGCCGCGGCGCCCGTTATCGAACAAGGCATCGACCGCTTCCTGAAGCATGCGCTTCTCGTTGCGGATGATGATGTCCGGGGCGCGCAGCTCGATCAGCCGCTTCAGACGGTTGTTGCGGTTGATGACGCGGCGATAGAGATCGTTCAGGTCCGAGGTCGCGAAGCGGCCGCCATCGAGCGGCACAAGCGGGCGCAAATCCGGCGGGATGACCGGAATCTCGGTCAGGATCATCCATTCCGGCTTGTTGCCGGAGTGGATGAACGCTTCGATGATCTTGAGCCGCTTGGCGAGCTTCTTCGGCTTCAGCTCGGTCGTCGATTCGGCGATCTCGACCTTGAGCTGCTCGGCGATCTTGGCGAGGTCCATCGACCGCAGCAGCTCGCGGATCGCCTCGGCGCCGATCAGGGCGGTGAAGGAATCCTGGCCATACTCATCCTGCGCGCGCAGATACTCGTCCTCGTTCAGGAGCTGGCGCTCCTTGAGCGGGGTGAGACCTGCATCGATGACGATGTAGGACTCGAAATAAAGAATGCGCTCGAGATCCTTCAGCGCCATATCGAGCAGCAGGCCGATGCGCGAGGGCAGCGACTTCAGGAACCAGATATGCGCCACCGGCGCCGCGAGCGAGATATTGCCCATGCGCTCGCGCCGCACGCGCGAAAGGGTGACCTCGACGCCGCACTTCTCGCAGATGACGCCCTTGTACTTCATCCGCTTGTACTTGCCGCACAAGCACTCGTAGTCCTTGATCGGGCCGAAGATGCGGGCGCAGAACAGCCCGTCACGCTCCGGCTTGAAGGTACGGTAGTTGATGGTCTCGGGCTTTTTGATTTCGCCAAACGACCAAGACAGAATCTTCTCGGGGCTGGCGATCGAAATCTGGATCTGGTCGAACGCCTGGGGCGCCACGACCGGGCTGAAGAGATTCGTGACCTCTTGATTCATGGTCTTCTCCTGATCTACCCGCGCGGGCTGTCACCGGACCGCGGGCGAATATCTTTCAACGCTTAACGCTTGCATGGCTCGTCACCGCGAGGAGCCTTGCGACGAAGCAATCCACCGCAGGATTGCTTCGCCTGGTTCGCAACGATATGGCCTATTCGGCCGCCTCGGCAGGCGGCAGCTCTTCCGGCTCTGGCTTCGGCGTCATGGTCAGTTCGACATTGAGGCCAAGCGAACGCATCTCCTTGACGAGCACGTTGAAGCTTTCCGGAATGCCGGATTCGAACGCATCGTCGCCGCGCACGATCGACTCGTAGACCTTGGTGCGGCCCGCAACGTCGTCCGACTTCACCGTCAGCATTTCCTGCAACGTATAGGCAGCGCCATAGGCTTCGAGCGCCCAGACCTCCATTTCGCCGAAACGCTGGCCGCCGAACTGCGCCTTGCCGCCCAAAGGCTGCTGGGTGACGAGGCTGTAAGGTCCGATCGAGCGCGCGTGGATCTTGTCGTCCACAAGGTGATGCAGCTTCAGCATATAGATGTAGCCAACCGTCACCTTGCGGTCGAAGGCTTCACCCGTGCGCCCGTCGTGCAGCGTCACCTGGCCGGAGCTGTCGAGCCCGGCCTGGTGCAGCATCTCGACGATGTCCTTCTCGTGCGCACCGTCGAAGACCGGCGTCGCGATCGGAACGCCGCGCCGCAGATTCTCGCCAACCTCGAGCAGGGTCTCTTCCGGCAGCGCGTCGATCTCCTTCTTCGAGCCGTAGATCTCGATGAGCTTGCCGCGAAGCGGCGCCGCATTCTTGGTCCTCATATAGGCGTTGACCGCCTCACTCACCTGCCGGCCGAGACCGGCGCAGGCCCAGCCGAGATGCGTCTCAAGAATCTGGCCGACATTCATGCGGCTCGGCACGCCGAGCGGATTGAGCACGATATCGACCGGCGTGCCGTCCGCGAGGAAGGGCATGTCCTCCGACGGCACGATCTTGGAGACGACACCCTTGTTGCCATGACGGCCGGCCATCTTGTCGCCCGGCTGAATCTTGCGCTTCACCGCGACGAAGACCTTGACCATCTTCATCACGCCGGGCGGCAGTTCGTCGCCGCGCTGCAGCTTCTCAACCTTGTCGAGGAAGCGGCTCTCGAGCCCCTTCTTCGCTTCGTCGTATTGCTTGCGCATGGCCTCGGTCTCGGCGAGGAGCTTGTCGTCCTCAACCGCGAAGATCCACCATTGCGAGCGCGGATAGCCCTCAAGGACATCCTTCGTCAGCACCGTGTCCTTCTTGAAGCCTTTGGGACCGGAGATCGCCGTCTTGCCGATGAGAAGCTCCGAAAGGCGGCTGTAGACGTTGCGGTCGAGGATCGCGAGTTCGTCGTCGCGGTCCTTGGCGAGCCGCTCGATTTCCTCGCGCTCGATCGCCTGGGCGCGTTCGTCCTTCTCAACGCCGTGGCGATTGAAGACGCGCACTTCCACGATCGTGCCCTGGACGCCCGGCGGCACGCGCATCGAGGTATCGCGCACGTCAGACGCCTTCTCACCGAAGATGGCGCGCAGCAGCTTTTCTTCCGGCGTCATCGGGCTCTCGCCCTTCGGCGTGATCTTGCCGCACAGGATGTCGCCCGCCTGCACTTCCGCACCGATATAGACGATGCCGGCCTCATCGAGATTCTTCAGCGCCTCTTCCGAAACGTTCGGAATATCGCGCGTGATTTCTTCCGGCCCGAGCTTGGTGTCGCGCGCCATCACCTCGAATTCATCGATGTGGATCGAGGTGAAGACGTCGTCCTTGACGATCTTCTCGTTGAGCAGGATCGAATCTTCGAAGTTGTAGCCATTCCACGGCATGAAGGCGACGAGCACG
Organism: Methylovirgula ligni; assembly: GCF_004135935.1. Lineage (NCBI taxonomy): Bacteria > Pseudomonadati > Pseudomonadota > Alphaproteobacteria > Hyphomicrobiales > Beijerinckiaceae > Methylovirgula > Methylovirgula ligni. The sequence goes on from NZ_CP025086.1 coordinate 3,231,511, forward strand.
TTGCGGCCGAGCGCCAGATCACCGAGGTCGGTCGAAGGACCGTCGGCAAGGATGTCGCCCTTGCGGACGTAATCGCCGACACGCACCAGCGGCTTCTGGTTGATGCAGGTCGATTGGTTCGAGCGCTGGAATTTCAGCAGCCGGTAAATATCGACGCCGGGCTTGCTCGGATCGGGCTCCTCCGTCGCACGCACGACGATACGGGTCGCGTCGATCTGATCGACGACGCCGGCGCGCCGTGCCGCGATGGCAGCACCCGAGTCGCGGGCAACGACAGCTTCCATGCCCGTGCCGACGAAGGGCGCATCCGCCTTCACGAGGGGCACGGCCTGGCGCTGCATGTTCGAGCCCATGAGCGCGCGGTTGGCGTCATCGTTCTCAAGGAACGGGATCAGCGCCGCGGCGACCGAGACGAGCTGCTTCGGCGACACATCCATGAAGTCGACGCGCTCGGTCGGCACCATGATCACGTCACCGGCATGGCGGCAGACGACGAGGTCTTCGGTCAGACGATGCTGGCCATCGATCGGCGCATTGGCCTGGGCGACGTAATGCTTCGACTCTTCCATGGCCGACAGATAGATGACCTCATCGGTCACCTGGCCATCCTTCACGCGCCGGTAAGGCGCTTCGATGAAGCCGTATTTGTTGACGCGGGCGAAGGTCGCCAGCGAATTGATGAGGCCGATGTTCGGGCCTTCCGGCGTCTCGATCGGACAGATGCGGCCGTAATGCGTCGGGTGGACGTCACGCACCTCGAAGCCGGCGCGCTCGCGCGTCAGACCGCCCGGGCCGAGCGCCGAGAGACGCCGCTTATGGGTGATCTCGGAGAGCGGGTTGGTCTGGTCCATGAACTGCGAGAGCTGCGACGAGCCGAAGAACTCGCGCACCGCAGCCGCCGCCGGCTTGGCGTTGATGAGATCCTGCGGCATGACCGTGTCGATATCGACCGAGGACATGCGCTCCTTGATCGCACGCTCCATGCGCAGCAGGCCGAGGCGATATTGATTCTCCATCAATTCGCCGACCGAGCGCACACGGCGGTTGCCGAGGTGATCGATGTCATCGATCTCGCCGCGGCCGTCACGCAGATCAACAAGCGCCTTCACCACCGCGAGGATGTCGGCCTTGCGCAGCACGCGCATCGTATCGGGCGCATCGAGATCGAGGCGCATGTTCATCTTGACGCGGCCAACAGCCGAAAGGTCGTAGCGCTCCGCATCGAAGAACAGCGAATGGAACATCGCTTCCGCCGTATCGATCGTCGGCGGCTCGCCGGGGCGCATCACGCGATAGATGTCGAACAAAGCTTCCTCGCGCGAGGAATTCTTGTCCACCGCGAGCGTGTTGCGGATGTACGGCCCGATATTGACGTGGTCGATGTCGAGAATCGGCAATTCGGCGAAACCTGCCTCGATCAAGGCCGGCAGGGTCTTCGGCGTGATCTCGTCGCCCGCCTCGGCGAAGATTTCGCCTGTGTTGGGATCATAGAGATCGGTGGCGATGTACTGGCCATTCAGGTCCGCATCCTGGGCGCGGATCGCCTTCAGGCCCTTCTCGGCCAATTGCCGGGCCGAGCGGATCGTGAGCTTCTTGCCCGCCTCGACCGCGACTTCGCCGGTATCGGAATCGATCAGGTCTTCGCTGACCTTGACGCCCTTCATCCGCTCCGGATCGAAGGGCACACGCCAGCCTTCACCATCGCGCGTATAGGTGATGGTGTTGTAGAACGTGCTGAGGATTTCCTCGCCGTCCATGCCAAGCGCATAGAGCAGCGACGTCACCGGAATCTTGCGGCGGCGGTCGATACGCGCATAGACGATGTCCTTGGCGTCGAACTCGATGTCGAGCCACGAGCCGCGATAGGGAATGATGCGCGCGGCAAACAGCAGCTTGCCCGACGAATGGCTCTTGCCCTTGTCGTGATCGAAGAAAACGCCCGGCGAGCGATGCATCTGCGAGACGATGACGCGCTCGGTGCCGTTGACGACGAAGGTACCGTTCGAGGTCATGAACGGCATGTCGCCCATATAGACGTCCTGCTCCTTGATGTCCTTGACGGACTTGGCCCCGGTCTCAGGGTCGACGTCGAACACGATAAGGCGCAGCGTAACCTTCAGCGGTGCGGCAAAAGTCATGCCGCGCTGGCGGCATTCGTCGACATCGTATTTCGGCGGCTCGAAGACATATTTGACGAATTCGAGCAGAGAGACGCTGGCAAAATCGGAGATCGGGAAGACCGAGCGGAACACCGCTTCGAGGCCCTCGTCCGGGCGGCCGCCCGCCGGCTCGTCAACGAGCAGGAACTGATCGTAGGACGCCTTCTGAACTTCAATGAGGTTTGGCATCTCCGCCACTTCGCGGAGTTGCCCGAAAAACTTGCGAACCCGCTTCCGGCCAGAAAATGTTTGCGTTATGGCTTGGGCCATCTTGCTCCTCGCAGGTTAGTTTGCGCGGGACGCCGCCTGCATCCCAGAAACATTGCGCGGCCTAGCGGCCGCAGGGGGTTTCGCGCCCTTCCCCTTCAAAAAGCGTCACTGACCGGCCGGAATTGGAACGGCTCAACGGCCCCGAAGCAAAGCCTCGGAGCCGTTCGATCGGGAAAACGGAATCGCGCGAGCGATTCCGCCAAAACTCACTTGAGCTCGACCTTGGCGCCGACCTTCTCGAGGGTCGCCTTGATCTTTTCGGCCTCTTCCTTGGTCGCGCCTTCCTTGACAGGCTTCGGCGCGCCTTCGACGAGGTCCTTGGCTTCCTTCAGGCCCAGGCCGGTAACGGCGCGGACTTCCTTGATGACTTCGATCTTCTTGTCGCCGACGGCAGCCAGGACGACAGTGAACTCGGTCTTCTCTTCGGCCGGAGCAGCCGCAGCACCGGCAGCCGGGCCAGCGGCAACGGCCACCGCCGCAGCGGCGGAAACGCCCCACTTGTCTTCAAGCAGCTTGGCGAGCTCGGCCGCCTCGAGCACCGTCAGGCTCGAAAGGTCTTCAACGATTTTTTCCAGATTGGCCATGTGATGTCTTCCTTCGAAATTGGTCGTGAATTGCTGAAAGTCCGGGACGCGCCGTCAGGCGGCATCCTTGTTTGCATAGGCTGAAATGACGCGCGCGAGCTTGGCGGCCGGCGCGGTCGAGAGCTGTGCGAGCTTTGTCGCCGGCGCCTGGATGAGGCCGATGAGCTTGGCCCGCAATTCGTCCAGAGACGGCAGAGTCGCGAGCGACTTAATCGCCTCCGAATTGAGCGCGGTTTTTCCCATCGCGCCGCCGAGGATGACGAGCTTCTCGTTATCCTTGGCAAAGCCGACAGCAACCTTGGCCGCCGCCACCGGGTCTTGCGAATAGGCAAGCAACGTCGGACCCTTCAGCAGGCTCGAGATCGAGGCTGTGTCGGTTCCTTCCAGGGCGATCTTGGCAAGGCGGTTCTTGGCGACTTGAACCGTGGCGCCAGCATCGCGCATCTGCTTGCGCAGAGTTTGCATCTGGGCGACCGTCAAGCCGGAATAATGCGCCACCACCACAACCGAGGTCGTACGAAAGACCTCGCTCAGAGCGGCGACACTGGCTTTCTTTTCAGCTCTGTCCACAATACTCTCTCTGTCTCGCGGGCAATTTCTGCCCGCTGGTTGCGTCAGCCGGCTCATCGCACGGCGTTACGCCTGTCCTCCGGAACGCATCGGCCCCGGACAGAGGGATTCGACCAAAATCAAAGGCTGCAGGAACTGCCGCACCTGCGCTTCGTATTCCGCTCTGACCCCGTCTATGCTGGCCTCCGCCGCGCGTCACCGGAACCGGAAACGCGCCTTGGACATTAAGCCTTTGCGGGTCAGACCCGCGCGGGCACCGGCAGTCTCGGACAGGACTTGGCCGAACTGAACCACGCCGTGGCGGAAGCCAAAGCCCGGTTCACCGGCCAATCCGCCGCGTCCTTCCACACCGTCGAGGCAAGGCCTCTTGCGGTAATTTCCAGACACGGAAGCTAAATGGGTTCGGGGTTGCAGCTTTTGCCGCAACCCCGGTCTATCTATTTAACGGTAAGGCCCCGGAATGCCAAGGGCTGATTCCGCTTTTTTTCAACTTGTCAAGACAGGCGCGAAGGACGCCGGTCCCGGCCGTCTTACACGCGCACCGTGGCGGGATCGACCTTGACCCCCGGCCCCATCGTGGAAGAAATGGCAACCCGTTGAATATAGGTGCCTTTCGCGCCCTGAGGCTTGGCCTTGTTCACGGCATCCACGAAGGCCGAGATGTTCTCGACAAGCTTGGCCTCGTCGAACGAAGCCTTGCCGACGCTGCCCTGAATGATGCCGGCCTTTTCCACACGAAATTCGACCGCGCCGCCTTTCGAGGCCTTTACCGCCGCGGCGACATCCGTCGTCACCGTGCCGACCTTCGGGTTCGGCATCAGGCCGCGCGGGCCCAGCACCTTGCCGAGACGGCCGACGAGCGGCATCAGGTCCGGGGTGGCGATGCAGCGGTCGAAATCGATCGTACCGCCCTGCACGATGGTCACCAGATCCTCGGCCCCGACAATGTCGGCGCCGGCGGCCTTGGCCTCATCAGCCTTGGCACCGCGGGCGAAAACCGCGACCCGCAGGGTCCGGCCCGTGCCGTTCGGCAGGTTGACGACACCGCGGACCATCTGGTCGGCATGCTTGGGATCGACGCCGAGATTCATGGCGATCTCGACCGTCTCGTCGAACTTGGCGTTCGCCCGTTCCTTGACGAGCTTCACCGCCTCGACGATCGGGTAGAGCTTGGTCCGCTCAATGCCCTCGCGGGTTTTGACGACGCGCTTTCCAATATGGGTCATGGCTTCACCCCACCACTTCGAGGCCGATCGAACGGGCGGAGCCCTCGATCATCTTGGCGGCGGCTTCGACCGTCGCGCAGTTGAGGTCGGGCAGCTTCTTGGTCGCGATCTCGTTGATCTGCGCCCGCGTCACGCTGCCGACAAAGCCACGACCAGTGGTCTTGGAGCCCGAGGTAATACCAGCCGCCTTCTTCAGGAAAAAGGAAACCGGCGGCAGCTTCATCTCGAAAGTGAAGGAGCGGTCCTGATAGGCGGTGATGACGACGGGGATCGGCGTCCCCTTGTCCATCTGCGCGGTCTTCGCGTTGAAAGCCTTGCAGAATTCCATGATGTTGAGGCCGCGCTGGCCGAGCGCCGGGCCGATTGGCGGCGACGGGTTGGCGGCGCCGGCCGGCACCTGCAATTTGATGTAGCCGGCAACTTTCTTTGCCATTTCAAACTCCTACAAGCCGGACCTCACAGCCCGGTTTATTGCGGATCGTGGTGCGAAAGGGACTCCCGGCGGCAACCGGGCCTTTCTCCCACAGCGGAAGGGCGGTGCTTAAGGCATCGCCCGTTTCGGCGCAAGCGCCGAAATGTCTGCGGCGGCAAGGCGTTTCATGCGCCAGCCGCCGAACTTTGGTGTCAGCCGATCTTGCCGCGCACGACGTCATAGACCGCTTCGGTCTCGGCCGCCGCCTTGGCGAGCAGCGCATTGACCTCCGCAAGCCGCTTCTCGGCGAAGTCGCGGTCCTTGATCGACTTGGCGTTGATGAAGACGTTCAGCGCGCAGCTCCGCAGCCCGGCATTGGCCGCGAGCACGGCGACGCCGGCATCGCTGATGACGTTGAGATTGCCCTCGTCGGCGGCATCCTTCGACAGGGCGATCACTTCGTAACAGATATTGCATGTGTGCAGCGGCGCCAGGGTCGCAACCTTCAGCGCCTCCTGGATCGCGGCAGAGCGGGCCGCCTTGTCCTCGTCGGTCGCGCGCGGCAGGCCGTAGGCGCCCATCAGCGTGTTGAAGGCGACGACATCCTCGTCGATGCCTTTCGTCAGCTCGGCGCGGAGGGCCTCTGCCCGGGCGAGGGTCTTTTTCAGATCCTCGGAGACCGCCTCATAGTTCTTCTTGCCGATGGTGAGATTGCAGACCATCGACACCAGCGCCGCGCCGAGGGCGCCCGAGAGCGCAGCGGCACCGCCGCCGCCGGGGGTCGGAGCCTCGCTCGCGAGGTCGTCGAGAAATTTGCCGATCGTTTCCGTCTTCGCGCTCATCAGGCCAGCTCTTTCGCCAGAGCGTAGATGTTCTCGCAGTCGAACACCTTGTCGGCGCTCTCGAAGAGCTTGCTGACGCATTCGCGATGCAGCTTCAGCTTAAGGCCGCCGAGGCCGAGCGCGCCGATGACGATCTTGCCGTGGCGCTCCTTGGCCTTGTCGGTGGCCTCAAGGCCGCCGATGCCGAGCGGCGGCTGGGCGTTGGCGTCGGCGAGGAGTTCGATCGTCGGATCGTTCTGCCAATCGGCCTCGTCGAGCAGCGTGACGCCGATGGCGCCTGCCGAAAAGACAACCTGCGCGCCTTTGACGGCGGCGGCGCGGGCGGCATTGTCCTTCGCCTCGACCGCCTTGGGCGTGAAGCCGAAGCGCTCCTGAATGGCCTTGGCGGCCGCGTCGGCGCGGGCCTGATCGCGCGCGGTGATCGTGACTTCAGCACCCTCGATGTTCAGCATGGCGGCGGCGCGCATGCCGACCGGGCCGGTGCCGGCAAGCACGACGGCCTTCTTGCCCTTGAGATTGGCCGCCTTGGCAAGCAGCGCAACGCCCGCGGCGGCCGTTGTGTTCGAGCCGTTGGAATCGAGCATGACCGAGACGCGGAAATTGGAGAAAAAGCGCTTCTTCACCGCCTTGAACACGGCTTCGCCCGAAACCATCGAGCCGCCGCCGACGAAAATCGCGGTGTTCTGCTTCTCCTTGGGGCCGCGCGTATAGATGCAGCCGTCCACGAGGGCGCCGACATTCTCCGTCGTCACGCCGCCATAGCCGATAACGTTGTCGGCCCCACCGTCATAGCCGACGACCGTATCGAAGACGCTGGCAACGGGATCAGTGTCGAAAAGGAACAGAAGCTTCTTGGTCATGCGGGTCTCACACGTTGACGAACCTCTCGCCGCCCCGCCCTCATGGCGCGCGGGAAGCGACGAAGCAATCCAAAAATTTCCGGGTGCGGCCGGAGCCGGGGATCGGCTGCCGGACAAAGAGAGCCACCGGCGCGCGATGACACGCCGCCGGACACGAATCGGGGCTTAAACCTTCTCGACCTGCGAATATTCGAGTTCGACCGGGGTCGCGCGGCCGAAGATCGAAACCGCGACCTTGACCCGCGAGCGGGCCTCGTCAACCTCCTCGACCGTGCCGTTGAACGAAGCGAACGGCCCATCGGCGACGCGCACCGTCTCGCCGATCTCGTAGGTAATCGTGGACTTCGGCCGCTCGACACCCTCAGCGACCTGACCCTTGATCCGGTCCGCCTCGGCGTCGGAAATGGGCATCGGCTTCTTGTCGGCGCCGAGGAAGCCCGTCACCTTGGGCGTGTTCTTGATGAGATGGTAGATCTCATCCGTGAGGTCGGTTTTGACGAGGACATAGCCCGGAAAGAACTTCCGCTCCGAGCTTACCTTGCGGCCTTTGCGCACCTCGACGACCTGCTCGGTCGGCACGAGGATTTCCTCGAACTTGTCAGCGAGATTGCGCTGAGCCGCCTGTTCGCGGATCGATTCGGCGACCTTCTTCTCGAAATTGGAATAGGCGTGAACGATATACCAGCGCGTGCTCATGATGAATCCGGAAAGCTCCTAAATCAACGCTGCGGTTCAATGCCCGATATTGAGGACGAAGCGGACGACCAACTGCAAGACTTCATCGACGGCGAGGAAAAACAGGCTCGCCAGAATGACCATCACAATAACAAGACCGGTCGTGATCATCGTCTCGCGCCGGGTCGGCCAGGTGACCTTCGTGGCCTCCTGACGAACTTCCTGAATGAATTGCAACGGATCAGCCATTGTCGCTCAACTACCTGATTTACTGAAGTTTTTTTCGCCCTATCCGGGGATCGGCGGCGTCAGGGGCTGAGGCCGCCCTGCCCGCGTTCGCCCAGGCAAAAAAAGTCGCGGCGCGGAGCCAACCGGCCACGCGCCACACCTTGGTTATATAGTCCAGGCTGCGGACGAGGCCAAGCGAATTCTCGCGGACGCCCCTGCCCCCGAAATCAGATCGTGTAATCGTCCGCGAAGGAATGAGCATTGCGCAGGCGGACGAAGACCTGGTCTTCCACCTTCAGCGCCAGGTCGCGGTAGGTCTGCGTGCTCAACTCGGCATCGATCAGCTGCTGATCGTCGAGCCGGACAAGCTCGACATTCACCGCCGCACCGGCAAAGCCGACATGGGTGACCTTGGCAGCGATCGATCCGCCGCCATTGGCGCGCGAGATTTCGACATCGTGCGGGCGCACGAAGGTGACGGCCTTCTCGCCTTGCGCCACCACAGATTCGGGCGCCGCCTCCACGGGCGTGCGTGCCGCCAGCCGGCCGTGGAACAGATTGTAATTGCCGAGGAAGCGGAAGACGAAGGGGTTCGCCGGACGCTCGTAGACCGCCTCCGGCGAATCAAATTGCTCGATATGCCCGCCGTTCATAACCGCGATGCGGTCAGCGACTTCAAGCGCCTCTTCCTGATCGTGGGTCACGAGGATCGTCGTGATCTTGATCGTGTTGTGCAACTTGCGCAGCCAGCGGCGCAGTTCGCGCCGCACCGTGGCATCGAGTGCGCCGAACGGCTCGTCGAGCAAGAGCACCCGCGGCTCGACCGCAAGAGCGCGGGCGAGCGCGACGCGCTGGCGCTGGCCACCGGAAAGCTGCGAGGGATAACGCTGCGCGAAATTGCTGAGCTGGACGAGCGACAAAAGCTCCTCCACCTTGGCTTTGATCTGCGCGTTCGAGGGACGCTCGCGCCAGGGCTTGGCGCGCAGGCCGAAAGCGATATTCTCGAACACGCTCATCTGCTTAAACAAAGCATAGGACTGGAAGACGAAGCCGATCCGGCGCTTGCCGAGGTCGGTATCGGAGACATCGACATCGTCGAACAGCACCTCGCCGCCCAGGTCAGCCGCCTCGATGCCGGCGATAATGCGCAGCAGCGTCGTCTTGCCCGAGCCGCTCGGCCCGAGCAACGCGACGAGTTCGCCCGACTCGACCTTAAGATTCACATCCTTCAGCGCCTGGAATGCGCTGTAGGTCTTGCTGATCTTACGAACTTCGATGCTCATCCGGGCTTCACCTCTTTTGCCACGGTGGTGCCCACCTCGGCATGTTTGGTCTTGAATTCGACCGCGCCCTTGATCACCAAGGTTACGACGGCGAGAAGCGCGAGCAGCGTCGCGACCGAGAACGATCCCTGCATATTATAGCCGTCCCAGAGCTTTTCGACTCTGAGCGGGATCGTATCGTTGGAATCGATATGGCCGGAGACGACCGATACGGCGCCGAATTCGCCAAAGGTCCGCGCCGTGCAGAGGATCGCCCCGTAGAGCAGCCCCCATCTGATGTTCGGCAGCGTCACCTTCCGAAAAGTGCGCCAGCCGGTAGCGCCGAGCGACAAGGCGGCGAGTTCCTCATCCGAGCCTTGCGTGTCCATCAGCGGAATGAGCGAGCGCGCTACGAAGGGAAAGGTGACGAAGGCCGTCGAGATCACGATCGCCAGGGGCGTGAAGATGATGCCGGTATAAGTGTCGGTGAAGGTGAGCGGCCACCAGTGGCCGGAGAATCCCTGCCAGGCGAGCGAGGTCGGATTGGGCCAGGTGACATTCGTCCCCCAGTCGCCCAAAATCCCGCCGCGGCCGAACCAAAGCACGAAAACGAGGCCGGCAATGACCGGCGAGATCGAGAACGGCAGATCGATCAGGGTCAGGAGGAAAACGCGGCCGTGGAAGCGAAACTTGGTGATCGCCCAAGCGGCCACCAGCCCAAAGACGATATTGAGCGGCACGACGATGAGGGCGATGCCGCAACTCAAGCGGATCGCGCTCCAGGTGCGCGCGGCTTGATCGACCGCGGCAACCACCCGGTGCTTCTCATATACGCTCAGATGCGCGGCAGGATCGACCGCCGGCGGAAAGAACGCATGCCAATAGGCCGCAAAACCATTCGACAGGGCCTGGCTGAAGACATTGGCAACCGGCAGGACGATGAACAAGGTGAGAAAGAGAATCGTGATCGCGACCAGCAGATGACCGACGGCGGAGTGTTTGACCTTGTGCGCCGAAGCCGGAGCGGCAGGGATTTGAAACGTGGCTACGCTTGACATGGATTAGCCCTCAAGCCGCCGCCAGCGAACGCCGCCGCGACCAATATTCGATGCCGTTGATACTCAGCAGAATCAACAGCGAGAAGAACAGCAGGACGACGCCGATCGCGGTCGCCTGCGCCGGCTCGAACTCGTCGAGCTTGGTGACGATCTGCAATGGCACGATTTGCGACTTGCCCGGGATATTGCTGGCGATGAAGATCACCGAGCCGTATTCGCCGATGGCGCGTGCAAAAGCCAACGCAACGCCGCTGAGCCAGGCCGGAAAAATCTCCGGAAAGATCACGCGCCGGAACGTCAGCACGCCGCCGGCGCCGAGGCTATAGGCCGCCTGCTCGTATTCCGGGTCCCATTCCTGCAACACCGGCTGCACCGACCGCACGACGAACGGCAGTCCGACGAAGATCAGCACGATGACGATGCCGATATTGGTGTTGCTGAACGGAAAATCGAGCCAGGACAGCGCGCTGTCCGGCAGCAGATCGGGGTGGCCGAAATGGCCCGCGAGCCCGTTGAGAAATGCCACCGTGTGGTCACCGAATCCGCCGATCCAGCCATCGGTGAGATAGAGGTTGGAGAAGGTGATGCCGGCGACCGACGTCGGCAGCGCGAAGGGAAAATCGATGAGCGCGTCGAAAAAGCGCCGGCCGGGGAAAGGCTCGCGGACCAGCACCCAGGCAACGATCAGGCCGAAAACGCCATTGATGATCGCCGCCGCGGCCGAGGCGGAAAAGGTGAGTTGAAAGGCGGCGACGACGACCGGATCGGTGAGCGTCGCGACGAATTGCGACCACGAGAGCTGAAACGTCTTTAGGACAAGGCCGGCGAGCGGGAGCAAAACGAGGAGCGACAGATAGAAGAGCGTATAGCCAAGCGTCAGCCGGAATCCCGGAACGACTCGATGCGTAACAGCCATATCTCAAACTCTCACCAAAACCGGGGGCCGTCACCCCGCATGATCCGAGGCCCCTCGGCTACAAGAGACATCCTTTCACGTCGCGCGGCAGCCGGCCGGGGTTGGGCTCCGGCCGGCTGCACGCTGTATTTCCAAGCCCTATTTCGTCGGCTTGTAGATCTGGTCGAACACGCCGCCGTCGGCGAAAAAGGCCTTGTTGGTCTTCGGCCAGCCGCCGAAGGTCTGATCCACGGTGAACAGCTTCAGCGCCGGGAAGGAGTCGATATACTTCTTGTAGACGTCGATGTCGCGGGGCCGGTAATGCCATTGCGCGATGATGTCCTGCGCCTCCGGCGTATAAAGATATTTGAGATAGGCCGTCGCCACATCGCGGGTGCCCTTCTTGTCGACGACTGAATCGACGACGGCGACCGGCGGCTCGCCAAGAACGCTGGTCGACGGATAGACGATTTCGAACTTGTCTTTGCCGAATTCGTCCGTGGCGAGATAAAGCTCGTTCTCCCAGTTCAGCAGCACGTCGCCGAGGCCTTTTTGGGCGAAGGTGATCGTGGCGCCGCGCGCGCCGGTGTCGAGAACCGGCACATGCTTGTAGAGGTCGGCGATGGACGCGCGCGCCGCCGCATTGTCGTAGACGGGGAAGGTCTTCGCCGCCTGCCCATCCGCGATCGAAGCCGCCAGACCTTCCTTGGTCGAAAGGTCATAGGTCTTGGCGCCGGCCGTCGCGCCCCAGAAGCCGAGGAAAGCCCAGCGCCCGGCGGCGCTCGTTTTCGGGTTCGCGGTGATCACTTGCACGCCCGGCTGCAGCAGATCCTTCCAATCATGGATGTGCTTGGGGTTGCCCTTGCGCACGAGGAAGGCCACGGCCGACGTATAAGGCGCGGAATTATAGGGGAATTTTGCCTGCCAGCCGGGCTTGATAAGCCCCGCCTTCTGGATCGCGAGAATATCCTGGGCAAGGCCGAGCGTGACCACATCGGCCTGCAGGCCGTTGACGACAGCCGTCGCCTGCTTGCCAGAGCCGCCGTGCGACTGCTGAATCGTGACTTTCGTACCGGTCTTCTTCAGGTAATCGGCCGCGAAAGCGTCGTCGATCGCATCATAAAGTTCGCGGGTCGGATCATAGGAAACATTGAGCAAAGTATTGGACTGGCCGCCTTGCGCAGCCCTCCAGCCGCCGGCAGTCAGGGCAACGCCTGCAAAGCCGACCGCGAGCAATGTCTTAAAACCAGGAATACGCATAAAACCCCCTTCAAGGAGACACCAAAACGACCGCCGACTGCTGTGTTCACGGCTTCGCGAGCGCCAAAAGAAGCGAGTTTCTGAAACGAAGTCAACGACTATGTCTATAATTTTTATATACAATGAAATTCGGCAATAAACAGATAAGCTTGCTGGCACGGGATAAAATCGTCTCGCCCTCTGGCGCGCCCGCACGCGGGCGCCTGCCGGTGGGTCTTAAAACTTAAAAGCCACCAGAATCGCCCCTAGCGCCATGAAGGCAACGCCCAGCCAATTCGCGAAGCTGAGCCTCTCCCCCAAGAACGCGACGCCGAATAGCGCGACGAGGACGACGCTGAGCTTATCGATCGGGGCGACCTTGGCCGCCTCGCCAAGCTGGAGCGCGCGAAAATAGCAAAGCCACGACGCGCCCGTCGCCAGCGCCGAGAGCGCCAGGAAGAGAAAACTGCGGCCCGAGATCGAATTCAGCGGCTGCCATTGCCGCGCCACGCTGACGACGGCCAGCGTGAGAAGCAGCACGAACCCCGTTCGAATGAAGGTCGCAAAATTCGAATTGATGTTTTCCACGCCGAGCTTGGCCAGGATCGCCGTCAGGGCGGCGAAAAAGGCCGAAAGCCCGGCCCAAACCTGCCAGGAAAAGACCGACGGCATCACTTCTCCCTCAAATATAATTCGCGCGGCCTCTAAGCCGGCGAATGTCAGATGTCGAGCCCGCGGCGACATAAACGCACCGCTCGCGATACCGGCGCGACCTCCCCGCGTTTTGATGCAATCGCGAAAGCGCCGGTTAGGGAACAACGAAGTTCGTCGACGGGATGATCTGCCGTTTGATCCAGGTGGGGCGATTATTCGGCGGCGTAGTGAGGAGACTGGCGGCCTGACCTTGCGGCGGAGGCTTGCTTGAACGCTGCCTTCAGCCACATAGCCGAAACGTCGTCGAACCCATCCCAGACTGCTGTTTCCTTGCAAGCGAGGATGAGGAGCTGCTCATCGGACAGCAGATGCGCCGCGAGCTTCGTTTTGATTTGCCGGGGATGAAGGGCGCTTCTGATGAGCCAAGTGGGCTCACCGCAATGCCACCAGGCATCGCTGAGCGCCTTGATGCTCTCGCAAAAGCTCTCGTACACAGGCTTCGAGCGGAGCTTACATACGACGATGTAAATTTCCATCTCAAATCTCGATACTTAAAAGCCGGCGGAAGTGCCTAAACCGGCCTCGCCAATAATCGGCACACGCTAGGGAGAAAGGCTGAACAAATGATTATCCCGGTTGTGCGCTTTGAGGGTTCGAAGCCGTCAGCCGGCTCTTAAGTCCCGCTCTCTCATTCCATCGTTTTGACCTAAGCGCGAAAGCGCCAGTTAAGGAAATATCGGGATATCGCAACAGGTTGCGGGTCAGCGCCCGATCCAGTCAGCCGCTCTTAAGGCATGCGCGCCCATTGTTCGAATAATGGCGAGCACGTTTGCTGTTCTCCAGAAGGCCGCGGAACTCGCATGGCGGGGGGCCACAGGAGACATTCGATGCGTTCGAAAGCAGATCTGTTTTCCAAAATTTCCCGCCGCTGCACGGCAGCCCTGCTGGCCGCGACCCTCACATTGGGTACAGGTGCGCAAGCCTGCACCAGCTTCGTCATCCGTACCCAGAGCGGCGGCATCGTTTACGGGCGCACGATGGAATTCGGCTTCGACTTGAAATCTGCCGCGCTTCTTATTCCGCGCCACCTTGCGCTCGCTTCCACCGGCGCCGACGGCAAACCGGGCGCGATGAAGTGGACGAGCAAATATGCGGCTGTTGGACTCAATGGCGTTGGCGACCCGATCCTGGTCGATGGATTGAACGAGAAGGGCCTCGCCGGCGGCATACTCTATTTCCCCGGTTATGCGGGCTACGCCGACGCCTCGAAAACAGACCCTGCCAAGTCGCTTGCCCCTTGGGATTTCCTGACCTGGGCGCTGACCAATTTCGCCACCGTCGCCGAGGTTAAGGCGGCGCTGTCCGGGATCGCGGTGGTCGGGATCAAGGAAATCCATCTCGGCTTCGCGCCGCCGGTGCATTATACCTTGCACGACGCCTCCGGCGGGTCGCTGGTGATCGAGCCGATCGACGGCACGCTGAAAGTCTATGACAATCCCTTCGGCGTCATGACCAATTCGCCGCCTTTCGACTGGCAGGTGACGAACCTTCGGAACTACGTGAAGATTTCGCCGGTCAATGCGCCGCCGCTGCAGATCGGCGGCCAGACGGTGGCATCGTTCGGCCAGGGCTCTGGTCTGCTCGGCATCCCCGGCGATCCGACTCCCCCTTCCCGCTTCGTCCGCGCGCTGGGCTATGCGGCCTCGGCGGAGCGCCAGCCCGACGGCATTGCCAGCGTGCGCGCCGCCGAACATATCCTCAACAATTTCGACATTCCAAAGGGCTGGATTCGGCCGGACAGCGGCGGCGAAAGCGAGTGGGAGTTCACCGAATGGTCGGCGGTCGCCGATCTCACCAACCTCGTCTATTACGTCAAAGCCTATGACGATCAGGTTTTGCGCAGCATCGACCTCAAGACCCAGAATCTCGACGCGCCGGCCATCGTCTCGGCGCCGCTGGTGCCACGGCCCGAGGCGCCGGCGCTGACCTTCGCCAAGCCGTAACGGCGGAGCCATCACCCTCGTCCGGCGCCGGCCGGGCGAGGCTCGGGCCCACGTGGATCGATGTGATCTTCATCCCCGGGCGGCCTGAATTCGCCGGCTTCGAGAGCCGCGCGAAGGCGATTGGTATAATGCCGAATGAACGCATCTCGCGCCCGGGCCGGGTTTGAGCAGTTCCATTCCAGCCCGAGCTCTTTGCCGAACCGCGCGTAGGCTTCTTTTTTGGCAAAATGGATTATGTGGCCGTTCTCGCCTTCTTCGGATACGAAGTCCTCCGGCGGCACCTTATCCAGACGATGGGCAAGACAATCGCGCAGAAGCGCCGAGGAGGCCCTGTCTGCGCCGCCGCGCAAGATGAGCACGCCGGAGTTCACGCGCCCCGAGATGCCGCGGACAAAAAAGAAATCGTGCTCCGCCGATGTCGCGAGAACATCGGTGAAGGGTGGGCAATCGCGGGCGATTTCCGCGTCGCAATCAATCAGCAGGACATCTATCCCCGAGATCAGGAACCCTAGCGCGATCTCGAGCTTCGCCCATTTGGGATGCAACGACGATTCAGGCTGGCGGATAATTGCGTGCTCATACCCGTGTCCGTTGCAGTATAGCCTCTGGCTGTCGATGCAGAACTGCCAGCGATTCAGGTAGTCAGGCGTTGCGATCGTGAGCACCGTCGGCCGGCCGGGCGATAATATCGAGCCGGGACTCGTCACCAGAATCTCCTGCCGCCGCCACGGGCCAATTTACGGAAACCGCCCCGCCCCAGGAGGCGTAATCTTGAGCGATGCGGAGTGGAAGATATTCGGTCAGACCCGGAGGCTCAAGCGGCCCCGAAAAGCTCTCCGGCGCGGAGCCAACTCCATATCTCTATGTTTTTCTTGGATATGGCAGAATGGCAGGAGAGGAGGGACTCGAACCCCCAGCCCCCGGTTTTGGAGACCGGTGCTCTACCAATTGAGCTACACTCCTAGCGCCCCCGTATTAGCCGCAGGCGGCCCCGCAAAGCAAGCGGCTCCTGGCCCGATCGCAGCGTTCACATCTTGCGGGGCGCACTGTCAAAGCCGGATCAAGAGCCTATAATCCCGGCGAAGCAATTTTGCGGAGATTCCCGATGGCCGGACCTGTTGACCGCCTGCGCGGCGCGCTCCTCGCACTTTCGACCCTCGCCTTCGGAGCCTTCGGCAGCGCGGCGCTGGCTCAAAGCGCCGAGCCGACGCCACCCGGCGCCAAAACGCAGCAGACGTTCGACAGTGACATGGCGGACACCGTGCAGGATCCGCGCATCGCCGCGGCGCAGAAGTCCGGCAAGGGCGTCTGGAAATGGGTCGTCCCGCCGGTGAAAATGAACGGCGTCTTCGACGACAATGATCCGATCGGCCTCGTTGCCGGCAAACTGATTCCGGCCGACTGCTCGATCAACTGGATCAACCCCGACACCCACAAGCTCTATTGCTTCACCTCTGCCACCTCGCTCGTCTATTTCCTCGACGCGCCGCAGAACTATCTGGCGCAAGCGGAAAAGAGCTGGCAGGTGCTGAAGGGCAAGCCGTCAACTTGAGCCGACCGGCTCGACCCAGACGGCGGTGCCGTAGGCCAGAACCTCGGTGATCCCGTCGGTGATCTCGTTGGCGTCATAGCGCATGGCGACGACGGCATTGGCGCCGCCCTGCCGCGCGTGTTCGCACATATTGTCGAAAGCCTCCTGCCGCGCGGTTTCCGCCAGATGGACGAAAGCGCCGATCTGACCGCCGAAGAAGGATTGCAAACCGCCGACGAAGTTTCCGATCACGCTGCGCGACCGCACGGTGATCCCGCGCACAAGGCCGAGATGACGGACAATACGATACCCGGCAAGATCATTGGTCGTCGCAACAATCATGGCGTTCTCCAACCAAAAAATAAGTCAAAGAATGAAACGCCTGCCTGGGGGTCGAGACCCCAGATATTTAACTCTTCTATTAACCTCCGAGATACTTCAGCGGGTTTACCAGTGGATGGCATTTCGAAATGAGCTTATTGGCTGGCGCGCCTTACCCTTAGAGAAGTTCGTTGTAATGTCTTCTATCTCGACCGAGTCGAGAAACTTTGCGTGTGCAATATTTAACATTTTCGGGTTCTTTTTTCTTCCCCACGCGAGAATTAGACGCTCCAGATATTTGAGTACTTCCTTTGATACGTTCGTTGAGAATCCTTTTTGTTTATCCTTGGGGCGCGCAAGTAGGTGTATACAAAGAGTGCCTTTGATACCGCGCCAATCGCCAAGGATTTTGGTGAGGTTAGCGTTGTTGAAGACTTCTTTATGGAAGCCTTGCTTCTGCGTAATCCCCACATACTGCGGCATGTAGTTTGAGCCATTGCGGAGAGAAAAAAGATAAACGCCCTGAGCGGGCGGAAGGTACTCCACTTCGCTTTCGACCGTTTCCCAGAATTGCTTTTGCCGCTCCTTCTTCCTGATTTCGAGCTTGTCACACACAAAGGGACCGTAGACTCGAAAATAGCTGCTCATGAAGTCACCCCCCGGCGCAGGATGCGGCTGGAGCGTCACAATAAATCAATAATCTGAGAAAATGCGAGTGGCGTTTCTGGGCTTGTGGCGACGGTCGGCCAACCTGAACTTGGGAGGTTTGCCTCAGAAAGTCACGTCGAGCCGTAACACGCCTGCCGCCTGCCCCGCGCGTGTCAGCACGATGTCTCGACGACCCTAATTGGAGCGGGTGAAGGGAATCGAACCCTCGTATTCAGCTTGGAAGGCATCAATAAAATCCATCTATATCAGTATCTTAAGGCATATATGATGGGGGTTATGATGGGACTTTCACCGGCTCCATTGCATTCATAGCATTGCGCAGATCGTCGTCCAGCACGTGCGCATATTTCGCCGTGGTTGAAACATCGCTGTGCCGGAGCAACCGCGAAACCATCTTCAAATTGCCTGTCGAGCGCAAGAGCCGGGTGGCGCAGGTGTGCCGTAAGTCGTGCAGCCGCAAGCCGACGACCCCCGCCTGCTCGCAAGCCTTTACGAAGGCCGCCGACAAGCTTCGATACGTCATCGGCTCATTGCTCATATTCCGCCAAACTGGCGTTCCTACGGCGTCTCTGGGCCGCATAGGGGCAAGAATTTCGATCATCGCGGCGGATAGCGGAATTGGCGCGGTCTTGTTGCCCTTCCCTCGCACGGTGATGATAAGGCCGGACCAATTAATGTCAGTCCATTTCATCCCGCAAAGCTCACTGGCCCGCAGCCCTGACAAGATCGCGAACCGGACGGCGGGGTGATAGTGCGACGGCAGTACCGCAAAGATCGCCGCCTCCTCCTCTGCGCTCGCGAACCGGACGCGCTCGACAGGCTCCCGCAAGCGATGGACGCGCCAATTGATCCTGCCGACAGTCTCGCCCCAATTCTGCTCAGCCCGGCGAAGGACTCGGCGGAGCGGATCGATAACGCTGCGATTGACCGTCGAATTTGATATGCGCTTCGGAATGCGCTCTTTCGCCATCTTGCCAGCGATCATCTTTGGGTAGCTGACAAGATCGCCGCGCCGCCGCGCGACCAATGCGGCAACATCGGAGTCGGTGATCGAGGCAATCGCCTTGTCAGGCCCGAGATTCTTGACGATGTAGACTAGCGACCAATTTATGTCGCGGTGCGACTTGGCGCGCTCCCCGACTTCAGCCCAATATCGCCCTGCTGCCTCATCGATTGTCATCGGCGCGGCATCGAAGCTTCGCGCATTGGCGAATTGCCGCTTTAGCTCCTCGCGAATCTCTCGCTCGCGCGCCTCGGCATCGCGTTTGTTCGCGTGTCCGGTCGATCCGGCGAATCGCTGGCCTTTGAACTGAAAGTCGTAAGTGTAGTTTGGCGAACCTTCGCGCTTGTAAATCGACATCGGCCATACCGCGATTAAGCTGAATACCCGCAGTATGGCGACTCTCTGCGCACGCGGCAACGGCTGACATGCGCTGACATCCAAGAACAATGTGCAACAATCGATGTTCGCGATTGCTCACCTAAGCGCACTCCGCTTAATGTCATAAATGTATTGACGGAAACCCGCCCGACGCTCCCGCAGCGCCGGGCTTTTTTATGCGCGAGGGAAAGACAATGACCGCAACGAAGACTGGCACGGCCAGCGACACTATCGACGGCGCCCCGGCGATTGCTGCTTACATCGGCGTTTGCCCGCACACCGTCCGGCGTCGGCTTGCAAAGGGACTCCTGCCGGGAGCCTTCAGGGTCGGCAATCAAATCATGCTGAGCAAACTGGAATATCACGCTGGCGTCGCGGCGCGCATAGCCGAGTCATCTCGGCGCGTCGCTTAAGAAAGGACAACTGACATGGATTATCTCGACATTGACCCCAATTCCATCCCGCCGGAAGGCCGCACGCTGACCGGCCCCGAATACTGCCGCATGTACCGCGAGATCGCGAAAGACGATCACCTAAAACAAGTCGCAGAATGGATTGGCATGTACGGTCAAGACGCCGTTCTGCACTTGGTAGGGATGGCGCTCGTAAAGGCTTCAGACGACATTGTGTCTGACTTTCCCGACTCATCCTCTGACGAAATGTCCGAGCGGTATATGGCCGACGCATATCGCGTGATGAGACTCGCTGATGAACTTGCAGACGAGGTTGCCAGCCGCCTTGATCGGCGCAAGGCATAGTCGCTGACACGTCTGATAGCAAAGAAAAGCCCGGCACCGCTCTAACGGTGCCGGGCTTAGTCATATCAAACTACACACAAGAAGAATATAATGTATATCAATACAAATGTAAATCATAAATCCGAATCTAAACATAAAAATCAGCGCGAAAATACTTCAAAGCGTCGCGATATATTGTCCGATAGGAAGAATCCAAACGCGCTTTTCGCGAAAAAGCTGAAGGCTAAGACATCGGCGCGGCCAAACCACGAGTCGCGCCTCTCCATGCGGCAGCACGCGGCTCTCAGGCTCAATCATCTAGCACGAGTCGCGCTCTACAAGGCCAGCCTCGGACAGATGCTTGATCCCGAGGCGTGGATGTTTATCGCGGCAAACTATCTGTCATCGTTCCCGCCGGACCTGAGAGGATTCAGGCTGAACGTCGCGACACTCCGGCGCGCAATGGCTGACTGCGGTTTCGACGCGGACGAGATCACCGACGAGATCGAGCGGCAAACGCAATGGACGCTGACATGGCGGTCTAACGAATCTAAGCGTCTCGGCCGGCCGCACTACATTCCTGTCGGCGCTGACGAGGCCGGTGAAATTCTGGGAATCACTGAGGAGGAACGGCGGGTGGCGCAGTCGTGGCAAATAGGATGGCAGGGCGGATCACCGCAGGCGCGGCGGCAAGCCGAAAGGCAGGCCGACAAAGAGCGGCACGAAATTGCGCGGCGGCAGGCCGGAGCCGTAAGCCGGAAGGAATACGAAGCCGCAAGCGCGTCTCAACAGAAGCCTTGGGAAGCGGAAGGAGCAGCCGTCGCACTTGGTATCGCCGCCGCGATAGCGCGGGCACAAGTCCGTCTGGCACAGGTCCGTCTGGTGCAAATAAGGACAATGGCACAAGTCCGTCTGACGCAAAGATAATTAATAGAAGGGATTCCGAGACGACCGCCGAAAAGGCGGGCGCCAATGGAGTTTCAAGCGAGCCGCAGAGCGTTCCGGGTCGCATGTGGAACCTGCCGCCAGAAATTGCCTCTGCGCTTGGATGGACCGTCAGATAGGATCGAGGGAAAATTCCGGCGCCGAGAAAGTCAGAAGCGAACGCTTGGATGGCAACGGCCTGACCCGTCATTTTAACGGGGTTGCAAACGTCTCGCCAGCACTCCCCAAAACCGGGGAATGCTCGGGACTGACACGCCGGCAACATTGGGCAACGGAGACGGCCTCAGACCGTTGTCAAATGCACCACGGCACGACAACGGCACAGAACGCCATTTCAGGCTGGCGAATCGTCTCGGCAGATAGCCAAAACTGACAGGGATTCCCCCCATAGCGCCGGATACAACAAATGACGGCACTTTACCGATCGGTACAGATGGATAACTGGACCAATGCGTCCGGCTCGCGCGGGAATCGTTACGCTGTAACCGTCCTGTCAGCCGTGTCAGTGGTCAATAAGGTGCGTGGATTTCCAGCCCGGCTTTCTGGCAAGCACTTTGGCGACGCCCTCGTGGCTAATCTCGACGCCTGTTGCTCGCACGGACTCGGCAATGGCGCGCAATGACAAGCCTGTCTTGAAAAGCTTGTGCATCAGCTTAATCGCGCGTTGCTCGGCATCGTCATCTACAAGTTTTCCATCGACGGGCCGCCAGCCGAAGGGGCGCCTCCCACCCAAATACCGACCGCGCTGTTTCTGATCGGTCTTAACGTCCGCGATACGCTGACGAATACGATCACGCTCGGCTTCGGCCACGGCTGACAAAATGGTGAAAACCAACTTGGCGATACCGTTGCCGGTCACGTCGCCGCCAAGGTCGATAAGGTGCAAGCTGACGCCAGCTTTCTTGAGCGCGTCGAGGTTTTCCAGTGCGTCAACGGCGCTGCGGAACATGCGGTCTAGCTTGGCTGCGATAACCACGTCGCCGGGCTTTAGGACGGCCAATAGAGACGATCCCTCGGGCCGCTCGCCCAATGGCACCGAACCAGAGACTCCCCGCTCTACGAAGCTCCTACCGATTTCTAGGCCGTGCATCTGTGCATATCCGGCGACAATGCGCTGTTGCACGTCGAGACTTTCGCCATCATCGGCCTGACGACGAGTTGAAACGCGCGCATATGAATAGACGGCCATGTCATTCCCCTGTCAACTTGTCAGCTTGCATCAAGACATAGATCAAAGCTGCAAAGCTTGTCAACTTGCTAATGCAACCTGACAATCAATTCGCTATTTCGCTTCCTAACTAATTGATTTTGCTTTATTCCTCAAAATTGAGGGCTGCTAGAGCACCAATCATCACCATGCTCGGCACATGACGCTCGGCTAAATTGTCAGGCTCAGATCGCGCCATTGACGCAAGGGGGTCACAAAACGTTACCCCCTTCGCCGCCATCACCGCGCCATGTCAGTGCCGGGCGCACGGCTCGCATTCGAGCAATCCCCCCCGACCTTCGATTTGCGCGAGGCCAATACCGGGCGCCTCCTACTCGTGGACCTAATTCAAATTTTGAAAAAATAGAATGTGCAACAGTCGCAAACGCGAATTGCGTCATTCACGTACTTTCGGGTATTGTCAGAATTGTAATCGACGAAATTTCGCCCGGCCCGCGCGCCGGGTTTTTTGTTGCCTCCCCCGCATCAATCGCTTGCCGGCGCCCCGTCCCATCACCGGGTGCGCGCGGCGACACGCGCCCGTCCGCCGTTCCGGGAAAATTGCGACTGACGGGCGCGCTCAATCCCCAAGGGCTAAAGCATGGCCAGACCGCTCGACCTCTCAAAATCTGACGATAGGCTCGCAATCGACTTCGCCATCAGCAACGGCGCGTCAAATGCCGCAATCGCCGCCGCCTTCGACGTCAATATCCGCACGCTCGCGTTCTACGCCCGCCGAATGCGCGAAGCCGACAGTCGCTACTTTAACCGGCTTCGCATTACTGGCACGCCGCGCGCTGACGACGCGATTATCGCCGCAGCCCGCTATTACGCGGAAAAAGTCCGCCAAGAGCTTCTGAACGCAGCTCTCTCCGTATTCGCAAACCATCGCTGACAAGGAATCCCAATGAGCTTTGAAACCGACATCGCAACCGCTGCGCTACGCCGCGACCTCGCCTTGGACCTCCGCGCCGGTTATTTGAAGGCCCGCGAAGGCTCGAAACGCTGGCAAGAACTCGACGCACTCCATGCGCGCGAACACGCCCGTCTCCTCCGCGCCGCCACACCGCAAGAGGCAACTGACATTGCGCGATCTGCCATCGCTGAAATTGAGGCCATTGCCGCCGCCGATCTTGCTGACTGGCAGCGAGAACTGACAGACCGTCGCAAGCTTGCAGAAGACGCCCGTCACTTTGAGCTTCGTCGCCAGCAACGTCTTGCATGGGCGCAGCGCGTCGGCGCGCCGACCATTACCGCGATCAATCGCGTGGTGGAGCGGCTTGAAGAAGCCCGTCGCGGAATCACAGGCCGCAGCGAATCCGAGGCAGACATCCGCGCGCACCTTACTGACATCGGCGACGCGCTGCGCTCTATGGCAGCGACCATCGCCCTCGAATCTAGCGCCTCGATCGCTCGCGAAACCGCCGCCGAAAAAGCCGCCGCAGCTTAAAGGAAGCCGCCCATGACATCCGACGCTCTGAAAATGTCAGCGGCGCAATTTGCCGCCGCCACAAAGCAAATCGCCAATAACGAATCCATTGCCTACATCAGGCGCCGCAACGCGCAAGACCTCGCCAAGATCGGGATTGATGTTCCTCGCGCCGATGCCTGGGGCAAGCTCACTCCCGAGGAACGGGCGATCATTCGCGACGGCCAGTTGCGCGAGTTGGCCGAGCGCGAAGCCGCGCGGCTCCTTGAAGCCGAGCGCGAACGGTTTTGGACTGACATTCGAAAAAAATACGGCTCGGCATGACACGTTCTACCACGCTGACACGCCGCCCGCTCATTGTCCGCCGCAAACTGACTCCCCGCATAACCGCAACCGTCCTTATTGACCATAAGTCGCGTTGCGCGACATGCCGGAAGGCACGACTCGGCCGCTTCGCGAAGCTTATCGCTCGCGCCGAACTGACCCGCGCTCGCAACCGCCATCGCGGACGCTGACACGCCCAACTCTCCAAGTTAGGAAATTCCAAAATGACTGTTTCGTACCTCGCAGGCCGCTACTACGCGGCTGCGCCCGCTGGCGCTCGCTTCAAATCTGCCCCGCTTCAATCCGGCCTCTTGCTGGCAACACCCTTCACGCTGACAGAAAATCTTGAGCTGACAGCAATCGAGTTAGTCTCTACCAGCCTGTCCGTACAGCAAGGCGTCGTCAAGGTTGCTCTCTACAGCGCCATCAATGGCGTTCCGTCCGGCGCTCCTGTCCTCACCGTTGATGTGCGAATCCCGCAGGTTGGCCGCGCGCTTTGGCAGGTTCCGACTGACGGAGACGGCAACCCGATTCCCGTTGCGCTTCTCGCCGGCAGCTATTTCGTGGTGACGATGACAGTCGGCAACCTGACGCTGCGGGCAATCGACGGCTCGACGCAAGAGATTGAGTCGGTCTTTGGTCGCTCGGACCTTTCGGACCCGCGCCCCGTATCGGCCCTGACGCTCCCCGGCGCTGCCGTCACCGCGTTGCCGCTGACATTCACAGGCACCGAGTCTTGGCAGGATTGGCATGGCCCGGCTGCGGCGCCTGCCGTCTATCTCGCGTCCTAACGCTGACACAGGAAAGCTTCAACTGACATGGCAAACGTCTACAAGATCGCCGTTGCGTTGCAGATGACCTCGAATGCCCCGGCGTTTCTCTCATCGCTGTCGAAACAATTGCTCGGGCTGGACGTAAGCGCCAAGACGCTCGAAAAGTCCTTCGCTCGCCTCGGCCCGGCGCTGACACTCGGATTATCTGCCTTCGCGGCAAGCGGCATCCTTGCCGGCCTTAAGAGCGCGGCGGACGCGGGCAAGGAATTGCTCGACGTCCAAAACCAGTTGGCTCGCGCTGGCCTCTCTCATGCGCAGGTCGCCGGATTGACAGCCGCCGCTTATGAAAAAATGGCGCGCCTTGTCCCGACCGCGACCGGCGCTGACATTCTCCGCACCGCCGGGCAGTTGCGCGTCGTCACTGGATCACTTCCAAAGGCGATCTCCGAGACTCCCGAGGCTTTGAAGATCGAAGCCTTGCTTGAAAACCTGACGGGGCAGTCCGCCGACGGCGCGGGGCATCAGCTTTGGCGCTCGCTGGAGATGAAGGGCTTGACCGGCGGCAACGCTATTCAGCAAGCGGTCGCACAAAAGCTCCTCGAATCGTTCGTTCAAGATATTTCCGCGTCGGGCGGCAAGTTGTCAGCGCGCGATTTTCTCAACGCGGCCAAGACCGGCGGTGCATACTGGCAGCGGGCGGCTCCCGACTTTCTGGCAGGCCCCGGCGCTGTTGTCATGGCAGACCTTGGCGGCGATAGGTTCGGCACCGCGCTGGCATCCCTCGGACAATTTACGAGCGGCGCGCTGACAATCTCGAAACAGCAATACGAGACGTTGCGCGCTATCGGCATGATCGATCCGCACAAGGTTTCGACTGACAGGGGTGGCCGCGTGAATATGCAGCCGGGCGCAATCGCGGGCTCGCTGCAATACGGAAGCGATCCTTACGCTTGGGTCCAGAAAGCGTTGCTCCCGCACCTTGACGCGGCGGGGATCAAGGAAGGGCCGGAGCGCGACTCGATCCTCTCGAAGATCGGACGGAATAGGAACGTTATCCGAATGTTGGATATGTTCTCGGACCCCGGCTTCGTCGCGCAAATCAACAAAGACCTATCGATCTTTCGCCAGAGTCAGGGCCTCGACGCGGCCTATAGCAGCTATGTCAGGAACGATCCGAAGGGAGTCGACAAGGCTTTCGACGCGCAATATCGCTCAATGATGATGGCCATCGGCGCGCCATTGGAGCAAGCCGCCATCCCTGTCATGTCAGCCGTCACGAGCATGTTCACGAGCATCGGCGCATTCGCCCAAAAGCATCCGAATATCGTGAAGGAAATCGGCTTCGATGCCCTGCTCGGGCCGCTCGCTGCGGTCGTCAACGGATTCAGGACGCTCGGCACCGTGTTTAGCCCGCTCGGCAAGAGCTTCGCCAGCCTCGCCAGCACCATGAGTCCGCTGACATCCGCGACAAACGCTTTCGTGTCAGCCTTGTCAGCCCTTGGCGGAATCTTCGGCAAGATCGAATCTGCCATCGGCGGCCTCGCGGGAAAGACCTGGGCCATCCCTGCCGCGCCCGGCGGCTATCTCGGCAAGAACCCGATCTATCACAAGAGCGGCTTTGTGAGCCCCGCACTGTCCCCGTCGAATGGCGCGACGATCATCAAGGCCGACGCGGGTGGCAACATCCTCGCTTATGGTCCCGGAGGCGCAACACAGATTGGTTATATGGAGGATGGCGCGCGCTGGAAGGTCAGGCACGGCGACGACGCATGGGATGGTGTGAGGCGTTTTGACATGGCTATGTCGAGCGTTGTCCCGAAATCGCCGCGCAACGTGCAAGTGACAGTGCCGTTAGAAGTGAAGCTGGACAACAAGGTGCTGACGAAGGCCGTAATGAAGCGGCAGATTGCCATGATGACAATGCCGCTTGGAATTCACGGCGGCCCGGACGGATACGGCTCTTTCATCGGGCCGGGAACAAGTCTGCAAAACGCATAATTCTGTGCCTCGCAAGCGGCACGATCAATGATTGTGGGCTTGCCGGACAGCCACAAATGCATATGCGAGATTGGTCCAATGCTGCAATTTGCTGCAAATGTCCTCGACCCGGGCGAATAGCTTTCCGTCGGTCGGTTTTCCGGCGCCCTCCGTCGCTTCCATTGCGAGTATCGAAAAATCTAGAAGCGCCAAGACCTTGTCCAACGCTCGGTATCCATTGAACTGTATGTCGTATTTAACGTGCGCCACGTTGCAATCGTGCTTAACAAGCTCGTTGTTTGAAAATCTATCATCGCAAGCGGCGAGATAATCTCTGAAGCTGTTGAGTTCCTCAACAGGCATCTTTGCTATGTCTCCGGCGGCGGCGGAGAGGAGCTTGTCGTCAAAGATTTGTTGCATGGGACCGCTCGGAGCGGCTTGCGCACAAACCGGCGCCGACTGCGAGAGAAAAGCTATAGCCAATATGATCGCTATAAATTTAGGGCGCATCGGCTCCCCCAAATGTCATCCGTTTTCAAAGGTATAAACTCTATGTCCACCCTGCGATGGCGCGGTCCGCGAGGCGACCCAGTTCGTCAAACGAAAAATCCTTTCGCCTACCTCAACATAGACTGGAAGAAGAAACGCGGATACTAATGTTTGGCTTAGGCTTGATCGATTTTGAGGTCTGCTATGTTGGCGCGAGTTTTTCTGGCGCTTTGGCTTTCTGCCCTTTGCGGGTGTGCAAGCCAGCAGTTGAATTACAACACATGGGATATTGCGGCGAACGTGGACGACCTTTACACGAAGCAGGTCTTAAATAACGTCGCAAAATTTATCGACAATGAATGGGCGTTTCCGTCTTCTGTATCCGTTTCACTGGGCACAGTATCTACGACGGACACAATCACACCGTCTCTTAGCTTCCCTTTCACATCGAGCATTGCCAATGCTGCTGCAGCGGCGTCCGGTAGCGTCACGAAAACAACCACCTTGGCGGGAACTGGAGCGACTCTAGGAGCGACCAATACCCAAACCCAAAATTGGAACGTAACTCCGCTAAGTGATGCAGACACATTGCGAAATTACCAGGCCATTTATAGGTATGGCATCTACGGAACCGATCTAATCAGGGAATATAAAACGCCAGACGTTTTTCTAAATCCCAGCTTTGTCCCTGATCCATATCTTTTTCAGTTGCCGCATTGTGTTTTGTGCGCAGCGGTGCAGGGAAAGTTTCTTGGAAGGGAGAAGGCGTATCACCTTTACGTCAATCCTGATCTTCCCAGGAGGTTCATCTATTGGCGCGGTGACCCTGGAGCCCTAACGCCGAACAGGCTACCACTCGAAGGAACAATTCCTCTAGCCGACTTGGGTCACTTCGGTCATTACGAGTTATTCATCACCGCGGAGGATTATAGGCGCGGCGCGTTGAACAACTTCGTCTTTTTCCTCATGCCTAATAGCATTCCCGCTGAGGTCTTTACGTCTGCTGGCCTTCCTGCGCCAGAGGGCCAAAGGCAGACAGAAGGAGTCCACGCGCATCCAGCAGCATCCTTCGCGCCCAGCGGAGGCGCATCGAATTTTCGCTTCACTCCTTCTACTCAGCAGCCCAATTATCCTCTCGTAATACCCTCGCAGTAAGACTCCGGCGCCCCGTGCAGCGCAAAGCAATTGAGACTGTCCAGACGATGGCTTGCTTCTAAGCAGCCTTCAAACCAAAGCCGAAGCAATTTTAGCTATTCGGGGATTTGCATAGATGGCATTTGGCGAAGGCGACCCAGTCGCACGGGCGGGTGCGAGAATAATGAACCGAGATTTCAACTGGGCGGACCTAGCCGCTTTTATTTTCTGCGGGTTGATCGCGGTCCCTCTTTGCGATGCTGGCTTTCATTCCATCGTGGAAGACTATCGTAGGCTCAGTGGGTATGTGGCTGTTGTGGCGGGTTTGATAATCGGGAGCTTTGGCTTTTCATTTCACTGGATCAAGCTTCGCGTATCGCAGAGGGTCCGCAATTCCCTTGAAACTAAGGTACTGCGTTGGTGGCCAGCGGCAATGCTCTTGGCTGCGGCCTTTTTTCTTGGCCCGGAGATTTATAGGAGGGCCGTCCCCGCTCCCGCGCCCACAGTTATCAAGCTAACTGCAACTACCACTACGCCCCTGCCGCCAGAAAACCTTTCAAAGGAAACTATCGTCGAGCTGTTGAGCGAGACGGGACAGATAGCGGACCTTGTCGAGAAGGTCGGCCTTCCGCAAGCTGATCGCTGGCGCACAAGATTGATGACGCAAAACCCCGAGCAAGCGTGCTCCGGAGTGGACAACAGCGGTTTGCAAAATGAATTGGTCGGGGTACGAAATGCACTATCGTATGCGAACGCCAATCTCGGAAATGTCCTTAAGCAAAACCGAATTGATCAGGGAACATTGCTCAAGATTTTTCCTAATTCGGACGCGGGTGGTTTTGCGGACGCCACCGGAGGATTGAACACGTACAACCAGGCAATATACGATGTGGGACCACACCCTTCTTGCTCAACACTCGTTACTTCGTACAGAGTTCTACTAGCCTTCGTGAATTTCGACAGGGCGCTTGAGCGTTTCAGCATTTGGTTAGCCGGAACGCAAGGCAATGTGAATCGCTATCGCGACGCGTTGCGTTTGCAGCTAAGGCAGAAATCGTAGCATTGCAGTAAGTCCGATCTATCGGCTCAATCGTCATGGAGTCATCATCGCCAACACCAGTGCGATTAATCCGCCGATCTATTGGCCATTCACGTAGCTCGGTCTCGCCCGCAGGATGTAATTCTCTCGCTTCCATATCGCCCGATAACCAGCGATCAATTTCGGCTTGCTGCAAAAGGACCGGCACTCGGTCATGATACGGCAACATCCATTGCGTTGGCTCAGTCACGATCAGCGTGCAAGAAAGAACGTCTTTGCCTGTATGCGGATTGCGTCAAGGCTCCCACATCGCGAATTTCATTTCATGCTCATCACTAGCAGCATCGCCTGACAGAAAAGTAGTATTAGATAGGCGAGCAACGACAGGATGCGCCCCATTACAACGGCAATATAAACGCGCCTTCTAGGCGCGCCAGCCACTTGCGCTATCCCTTCAGAGAGCAATACACCAGTAACGAGCAACATAGCGCGCCATAGCCAGTCCGATGACTCATCGACCCAATTGTACAGGAAATCATGTTGCAACTGCGCAGGGATAAATTGTTTTGCGTGACAAAAGAAATAACCGAGCGTTTCCCATGGGCTTTGATGCAGCTCTCTTAGCGAGCGAAGAAACAAGACAAACCTGTAGGAGGGGAGCACCTGTGACAAGTCAGATATTGGAAGCAAGATCACGGTTGTCGAGTAGCAAATTATGAGGGTGATAAAATCGATATTGACCCTAACTAAGCGAAGGAGGCCAAATAGGATTGTAACGTTGGTGCCTATTATAGCGATGACCGTCATCTGATAGAGTACCAAAAACTGAGGCGACGTCTCAATTTTTGAAAGCGAAAACCATATCCATTCGACTGCAAATGCGATGGTTAGCCCAGTCGTCCATACTTGGACAAGCGGCGAATTAATTCTATCCGCAAATGTAATATCTGCACGCGACGTATACTTGTGTTGAAGGAGATCGTTGACGGTTTGGATTGGGTGAAAGACCTGCCAAAACCACGCCAACAGGACATTTAGGCCCACTCTCATAATCAGCTACCCAGCCGGTGGAGTGGAACTATGAAGCGAACAAAAATCTGCCGATACCGGATCAGCAAATAACCGAGAAGAAGACTTGTCATCCAATCGTAAAATGAATCATTACCGAGATACCTAATGGCAAAAACGTTTAGGTAGGCGAGCCATATATTGGCAAAAATTAGAAATTTAATTGGCCGTCGATCACTCAGCCATTTCAGCCCGTAATGCGCAGGTGTAATGAGTATGCATGCGATAATCGCGAAGGCGAAGATGGCAAATGCCACCATGCCGGCGACACTTGCCTTTATCGTTGGAGCGCGGGCAAGAAGATGGCATTTCAAGCCGAAGTCAATTACCTGACGACTGAAGGCGAAATAAATAATCCCGCTGATAAGTGCAGTCGCAACAATGCAAATGAAATTTACGATCATCATACTGATCGCGCCGACGACAAACTGGTCCGAATTTAATGTTATTCTTATTGGCACAGAGGGACTCTTCGTCATTCAGCCTCCCAGTTGTCAGCTTGCCGTCATAGATCGCCAAAGAGCGCTACGGCTTTATCGGTTTCGGCCCGGCTACTCGTAATCCTGCCCCGGACGCACCTAACTCCCATTCCGCGACTCCGCCATGATGCGAACAGGTGCCCCGGCATGGTGACGCGAGAAGCTATGCGAGCCGTCGTTGCAGATCGCAGTCTCGCTTTCTTGATGCGTCGCCGCGCAGACAGGCCAGTGTACCTCTTGGCCGTCCTCATTGACGTAAGAGCCTGGCGTCGCATGGCAGCGCGTGTCGGCAAGGGCTGAGCAGACGATAGGCAAGCGGCCATCAGCGCGGCCCCTAGGACTTTCATGGCGTTTCCCAGTCGTTGACGGGTAATAACGCACAGCCTAGGCTTTGAATGCAAGGACGACGATGGGTTACCGATCGCAAAATAATTATGATGCCGACGAGCGCGAGGCTTGGAGACGGCTGCCTTAGCGCGAACGATATGATGGCCCCTGATCGTTGCCCGGCCTTCCTGTCGTCGCGGAATTTGCTACGGGGGTACTGGTGCGGCAGGGTGTGATTTAGACTGCGCACAGCGTCCTCGGCACGTGCTCTTATCTTCTCACAAGCGCAACACTCGCCTAATCATCATCTTTCTCAAACTCCTCGCCCTCATCTACGACCTCGAACAGGTCTGCCGGCAACTCTCCCAATTGTCTGAGAATTTGCGCATCCGCGAACTCGGCTACCGCAGGATCGCCTGTCCTCGAAAAAGCGATGGCGCCCGCGTTTAAACGCGCCAGCCGTTCGGCCTCCCTGACAGCGCGCGAGGCCGTTATGCACTCGATTGCGTCACCCGCTATCAGGTCGCCATCCTCGGTGCGCTGGAAGGGCAGCGCGACGAAATATGTAACCTCGCCCATGACCGCTGGACTCCTTTTGCGGACTATGCGACCGTGGGGAACATATCATGAACATAGAGGCTGTGGAAGCGGTGGGGGAGCCCTTAGAACGGCCAAACGAGGGCAAGAAAGCTTCCCTAGCGGCAGAGGCGGACGAGACCGTTGCTGAGCGCGGGGGAGATGCAAGGGAGGCCGTTAAGGCACTACTTGCAAAGATAGCTTACCTGGAGGCTGCAAGAGACCGGGCGTTGTCCCACGTGTTTTACGGCTATGCACGCGGCAAACTAGACGGTCCGTGATTCCGCGTCTGAAGAAAAGTTTCAAGCAACGAATCGGAGAATTCGCACTAAATAAGGGAGTGCCTTTAGAACTCACTTTTCGTAAATTACGAGACTCAAATGAACGGACAGCAGCCATCATACCTATTCAGCGGGCATTCGTGCTTCGATGTCGCTCGTAGTGTAGCGAATACATCACTGCAGGAAGCGAGATCATACTCAGAGAACACAATTCTGGCGACGCCCGTGGAGGACCTGATCGCTGCGTTAAGGGACAAGTATTCTCCTGATTTCCCGAAAATGCGGAGCGAAGAAGTCTGGATTGAGGAAGACGAGAAGACTCACGAGGCGCGTAACGGCTTCGATTACGGCTTCGATAGAGGCACTCGCAAAATCACAACGCACTACGTAAAATTCCACGTACCTTTCGCCGGAGATGGAAGTATCTTCCATATTCAGCCAAGTAATCGAACTCTTCCGGGACCTTCGGCACTTGTGAACGGCCAAGAACTCGTCATTACCGTTGCGACAACGAACAAGAACGGCGCCCAAGTCAAAGCGGAGTTTGAGCAGACCCTTCGGAGCATCGAACAGCATTTGACGACTCTGTTTCGCGATCTGGGAAATATCCCAGCCCAAATAGAGCAGCCTGCGAGGCAAATTCTAACCGAGCGAAGAAACCAGATACTCAAAAGCAAAGACCTAGTTGCCTCGCTTGGCTTTCCGATGAAGCGGCGTCCCGACGCGCCAAAAACATACCGCGCTCCCGAAGTGCGCCGGAAGTTGTCACCGGTGCGTCCGGAGACCACAACACCCTTTCAGCCAGAGCCAGAATTAGCTGAGGCTGAATATCAATTCATTCTGGAAATCATGGACAACATGACGAAGGTGATGGAGCAAAGCCCTCATACCTTTGTGAAGATGGGAGAAGAAGACATCCGGACCCACTTCCTTGTGCAACTCAACGGACAGTATCAGGGGCAGGCCACTGGCGAGACTTTCAATTATGAGGGAAAGACTGACATCATTATCAAGTCTGCAGGCCGCAACATCTTCATAGCCGAGTGCAAAATCTGGAGGGGGGAAAAGGTATTTATCGAAACTGTGGATCAGCTGTTATCGTATCTGAGTTGGCGTGACACAAAAGCTTCTGTCGTGATTTTCAATAGGAACAAGAATACGTCTGGCGTGATAACAACTATTAGAGCAGCAATGGAAAACTACTCTCATAAAAAAAGAGGACCGACTATCGAAAGCGAGACGCGCCTAAGGTATGTATTAGGGAATCCGGGAGACACGAACCGCGAGATAGTTATGACGATAATGGTCTATGACATACCCCTTGATCCATAAATCGATGGGCATCGTTTGCGATGAGGGGGCGACACCCAATCCGCGCGCTCCTATCACTTTCTTCTGCGGGAAAGCGAGCTACGTTCGAAATCGCTCCGAGCAAGCTCAAAGCTCGGCTTAACCGGCCACTTCGCTGACCGGTAATGTCTGACCGCCCATTGTTGCGACGGTCAAAATGCTTGATAGCTGGCCGGGGCGCACGAGGGCACTTGCGGGTACGAGCGAAGATTCGGGTTGCTCAAAAAGAGCGATGATTTTCGGGTCATGAGAGGCCGCAATGGTGAGCCAAAGTCCTTTGTGAAACTTGGCCACCGCCGCGATTGTCGAGCGCCCATCGCAATTGAAGCGATAAGAGAATTGATCGCTCACATGCACCTTGCCTTGCCGCAGCGTTGCGAACATGGGCATAATTTTAATGCGATCATCCAAAGTCTTTTGCGACATTCCTCCGCTGAGCGCGAATTGAGTCCACGCGGCTCCATCCAGAGGCAGCGCCGACCCTGTATGCTCGCGATAAAGCGCCATCGCCAATTTCGCGCCGAAAACCGAAAGATGGGCATGGGTGATAGGTCCATCCGCCTGAATTTGGACGACTCGTTGCATCAGGCCGGAGTTACGCCGCGCCACGAGGTCTAATCGGTTCTTATTCGCGCGCTGAAATTCTTCGAGCACGCCGGGCGCGAACCTCCTCACGGCTCTAAGCCGTTTGTCTATTTCGTCAGCCTGCCAAGTTCCCACCAGGGTATCTGGATGCAGGGTCGCGAACATCGCTGCGACGGCGTCGGCCCCTCCGGTCCCGCTATTGCAAGCCGCGCAAGTACCAAATGCCATTTTGTTTGGCCGCTGGCGGCCGCGAAACATGCCGATTGGCGGCATGTGTTCGAGAGTGTCAGCTCCGTTCTCGCAATAGATGCAGCGAGCTTCCGCCGCTTTAATTGCGGCATTCGACTGGCTCTTCCTTGTAGCTTCCCCCATCTTTTTGCTCGCTTAGCTACTCGCGCGTTGCTCCAGTCGGTTTGTGAATCACAGACACGTCGCCGACTTCAAATTCGTCCCTGATTGGCGGCTGCATCCTGCACAGGGCCTTTTCCCTCTTTGGAATTTTGTTCCCATAGCTTGGCCATTTAGCCACTTAATAAAGCTTAGCTATGCGCAAGGCGACATACCAGCTTTCAAGAAAACGCAAGAAATTTCCGCTATCGGCAATGAGGGCGCGCTTGAAGGGGTGAACGGCTAGCCGCGCGCCTATCTGGCCTCCGCCATCTCCAACATTTTTTGGCCCAGAAGCAAAAGATTCTCTCGGCTCAATACGGAAGCGTGCTTGATCGCTTGCTCCATCTGGTCAAGAAAGCCAGCCGATTGCAGCGCGGCTTTTGCGGCATCACCAAGCACTCCGGGATGCTTAATCGAGAACCAGAGAATGAAAACGCTGAGTACCCTGTTAGATTCCCCTGACAGGTCTCGATACCACTTAGCGGCGAATAGGATGACGAAGTCCGTTTCTTCCTCATCAAGTTTGAGGATTTCAACGGGGTCTCGATCCGCGTGCTTAAGAAAATTTGCGGAATGATTCATGGCATTCCAAAATTCGCTCTCGTGACCGGGGGCAATCCAATCCGTGAAGCATAGGTAGCTCTCGATTTGTTTTTCCTCAGCTAGGTCTGCGATTATTCCGCGTGCCGCAGCGGCGACAGAGTGAGTTGCTGTCGGGTCTGCTCCGGCAAAAGTCATCCGTATAGCGGCCTCGATTTGACGCCGCGCCGCTTCCATTTTGTTGAGTCGTAACTTTGTCATGACCTTGAGCTTGACAACTTAACCGACTCGCGCGAGCTTCGCTGCGCGTAAGGGCGACATGCCCGCTCCTGAATGAAACGCACGTTTCAACCGCCCGCATGGGCAACACAGGAGTAGAACGCATGTCAGATGAAATTCCCGCCGCCGAACTCCACCGCCAGAAAACCAGCGACTTAAATGATCGTGTCATCCGGCTTGCCGGTATCGCCGCGAGCGTAGTCGATCCCCTGCTAGAATCCGCTGGCTCGCGACCGCTGACATCGCAAGAGTGCGACATCGGCGACGAAGCAATCTTTGCGCTCAAACGGGCGATTGCCGATCTTTACGCGCACCGCGAGGGCGCGCCCTAACTGACACGCTGACAGACTGCTCTATCGCTTCTCGCCTTGACGAAGACGAGAAGACGAAAGTCGATCTTTCCGCCGTCTGTAATACTGACGGCGGGAAAATCAATAACTTAGCACTTGGCGCAAGCGGCAGGGTGGCAGTCAGATGCTTCCCGCCTACATTATGGGCTGACAGTCCGCCGCCTAGTCATGACAGGCGATTAGCTGGCGAGCAGAGCGCGGCGGCGGACTGTCAGCCTTGCCGCTCCCCCGGAATCCACTGGCCGGGCGCTCGTGGCGGCTCGGGCCGAATCGAAACCCGCCGATTGCCGCACTGGCTGCACACGAAGCGCCGATGGCGCAGAATGTCAGTCACCGGCAGCTCATCCGGCAGACCGAACTCCCGTACATCGAACGCCGCATGATGGAAGCACTCGATACGCTCGCAATAGACGATGACGCGCGGCCCGCGATTGGCGGCGAAGGCGGCGATTGTCGGCGGCGGGATATTCTGTCGATTGGCTGACATGCCTGCCCCCGCGCCAATGTCAGCGCACGGCGAATCTATTCGAGAACAAAATAAGATTCACTGTTGGGACTTTTGATGGGACTTTTTTCGCCTTATATCCGTTTCCGTCCGCTTATTGTTCTTGTCTGGCGGCGGCTGACAGAAATCAGAAATCCATAAATATCAGCGGTTTCAATGAGATAGTTTGGAGCGGGTGAAGGGAATCGAACCCTCGTATTCAGCTTGGAAGGCTGCTGCTCTACCATTGAGCTACACCCGCGCGCGGGCGGACTATGCTATGCGGCCCAGACCATTGCAACCGCGCCCCAGCGACTCCCCCGGCGCGAATTCCCGAAGGTTGGACATGCGAAAATTGCCGGTGATCCTCTGTGCCCTCTCCTGCTGGTCCGCATTCGGCACGCCGCTTGCCGCCGCAGAAGACGCGGCGGGCAAAGACACGACCATTCACACCACCATCCTCGTCAGGTCGAAAGCCAGCGAGTGCCCGTCCGGCTTCACCATTTTCCAGATGGATTCCGGGAAAAAGCTGCCGCCCGGCCCTAAAATCTGCTTCGTCCGCGCTGCAAAACCGGCAGCCAAATGACCTTTGCCGTGCTCGGCCAGCGTCACGCAGGCTTCATGATCGCCCCCTAAGCAGGCTTCAACGGAGGTACACTATGTCCGATGAACTCGTTGCTGAACTCGAGCAGATCCAGGCCGCCTACAAGGCCGCCGTTGAAGCCTGGATCGTCGCCATCAAGGAAGAGGAAGCGCTGGTTTCAACCGCGCCGAAGTCGATTGAAGACATCGACAAGTGGGAAGACGCGCATTTCCGCGAAGACGACGCCCGCAACAAGGTCATCGAGCTGAAGCAGCAGTACGAAGACGGCCTGCGCGAAAAATTCTTCAATTTCTGAGACGGCCGACAAGCCGGCCTGAGGGGGGATTCTCCTCTCGCGGCCGCCATCGACACCCGGCGCGGAAAGGGATTTTTTCTCTTATTCCGTATTCGGGATTATTTCCGCTCCCCCTTTTCCCGGATTTCCGTCATTGCTGTTTCGGGCCTCGCGTATCCGCGGGCTCTGGAATCTGGAATTGGAGTCCCCTTATGAAGAAGCTGCTTACGGCCGCTCTGTTCGCCGCCGTCATGGCCACGCCCGCTTTGGCCGAATCTTTCTCGCTCGTGCAGGACACGGTCGGCAATTGTGCTGCCGTCGTCACCTCCAAGAGCCCCTATCCCGGAATGAAAGTCGTGAGCGACAAGACCTTCACGTCGTGGGACGACGCCAGCAAGGCGCTCGACGGCGTCAAGGTCTGCTCAACCTTCGTCCGCTGACGCGCGGTCGCTTCCGGGGCTAAGCTGAGCCCATTACAATTTCATTCGCCCCGCCGCGGCATCCTCGGCGGGGTTTTTGTTTGCGCTTTCGGTCCACAGCTTTATCCGCGCCAAAAAAGCGCAGCAGCGAACTGAAAGCCGCAAATAAAATCTCGGGAGATCGATGGTGGGGGAGGTAGGACTCGAACCTACGAAGGCATAGCCAGCGGATTTACAGTCCGCCCCCTTTGCCACTCGGGACACTCCCCCGCTTCAAAGCCGCGGACAAGCGGGAACCTTGCGCGGACCGTTGATTGCGCGCTTATGGAAAGTCGGCGGCACTTCGTCAACCCCTCAAGATCCTGCGCCCGAAGGAAAACCGATTGCGCAACAAGCCACCGCGCCGCGAGGCCGACAAATATCACGGCGCCGCAAGGCCCGGATTCAAATCCTATACGGCGAAATCCGAGGCCAAGCCCCAGGCGCCCGGCCAAGCGAAACCCCAGGCTCACGGGCAAGCACATGGGCAAGCGCGCGACCAGTCGCACGGCAGCGAAAAACGGGGCGCCAAGCCGTCACCCAAGCCCTCGCCGCCGTTTCGCCGCGCCTCAGCATACGTCAGCCTTCTCTATGGCTTTCATGCCGTGGAGGAGGCTTTGCGCGCCAAAAAGCGCCGGCCGCTCGCCCTTTTCGCGACGGAGGCCGCAGCGGCCCGGCTGGCGCCGGACTGCGCCGCAGTCGGGATTGTGCCGCAGATCGTCGAAGCCGTGGATTTGAGCCGCAAACTCGGGCACGACGCGGTGCACCAGGGCGTTTTGCTCGAGGCCGAGCCCCTGCCCGCGCCAAGCCTCGATGAGATCGAATCGAAGAGCGGCCTGATTCTGGTGCTCGATCAGATCACCGACCCGCATAATGTCGGCGCCATCGTCCGCAGCGCCGCGGCCTTTGGCGTCGACGCTTTGGTGACGACCGAGCGCCACGCGCCGGAATTCGCCGGCCTGCTCGCCAAGGCTGCCTCCGGCGGTCTGGAGCATGTGGCGATTGTCAGCGTCGTCAATCTCGCCCGCGCGCTCGAAGAGCTGGGCGAACTCGGCTATCTGCGCGTGGGGCTCGATTCTGAGGCGCCAGTCGTGCTGGAAGAGACGTCACTGACGCGCCCGCTGGCTTTGGTGCTCGGCGCCGAGGACAAAGGCTTGCGGCGGCTCACCCGCGAGAAATGTGACCTGCTTGCTCGGCTCGACATGCCCGGCGCGATCAAGAGTCTCAATGTCTCAAATGCTTGTGCGGTCGCGCTCGCGTTGGCCCGCAGCCGTCTCGCGTCAAGCTCAAGCTAATTCTTAACCTGAGCTTGACGTTCTAAACTATTGCAAAAGCGCCCTATTCCAAATCCGGACAGTTCAGCGGCCTGGTCCCGTAAATAACCCGCGGCAGCCTCCCGGTATGACGTTCCGGCACGAGGTGGATCACCAGCGGGCGGAAGCAATAATGGGGTGGCGGCGCATAATAAGCGGGATAATAGTCCGGCGGCGAATAAGGCTGATACGGCGGCACCGGTTCGTCCGGCGGGGGCGCCGAATAGTCCTGCGCGGCGTCGAACCCGCCCGTCAGCAGAGCCGCATCTTCCGCGGTGGCGCCGTAGAAATGCCTGTGCCAGTGGCCGGGCTGAAAATTCTCGACCGTGCCCAGGACCTTAAAGCCACGGGGCGCTGAGAGCACGACGAATCCGGGTGTCGCGGACAATGGGCCGGGCGCCGTCAGGCTGAGCCCGGCAAGACCAAGCAGGAAAACCCCTAGCCGCATGGCACGCTCCCTCGCCGCGCGCCAATGGTTAAAAATCCGTTAACGGCGACGAGCGGAACTTAACGTGCGAAATCCCAGAGGTCCAGCGGATGAGGCCGGGACCCAGGCAAGGAAGCTGCGGATATCAGATAGATTTATTGGCAGACGCGGACGCGCCGCACGACATATTCATAGCCGTCCCAGACCTGCTGCGGCTCATACCAGCAGCGCGGCGGGGGTGGCGGCGCATAGGGACCGCCGACATAGGCTGGCGCATAATAAGGCGGCGGGGGCGGAGGCGGCGGCGGAACGGCGGCTGAGGCCGCGGCGCTGCCGGCGATAAGGCCGAGGGCTGTGCCTCCGAGGAGGCCGGCTGCGAAAGCGCCACCGCCGTCGGCCTGGGCCGGGAGCGCAACAACGGTCGCGAGGCCAGCCGCCAGTGTGAGCGCAGCGGCCGCCTTCACTACCGATTTTACCTGACTCGACATCTGTCCCTCCAAAAGCGCGCCGCATCGACGCCGTCGAAACTTTGGCCCCGGTTGGTCAGAGGCCGAATCCGTTCCCGCGACTCGAAAATCCCCCTGGCGGCCACTCAACCGACACCGGGCGAAAAATTAGAACCCCAATAAGGCAAGGTTGCGACCGAAGCCGATCCGCTGCGGATAACTTGCAACACTCCCGCAATCTTTCGCGAACTGGTAAAGGTTTGATTAAGGTATCGTGCATTCCGCACCATTGCCAGCGCGCCGCGCCGCTGGTAGCTCACGCGGGAAAACACCGAATTTGGCCGGCGTAGCACAGCGGTAGTGCAGCGGTTTTGTAAACCGAAGGTCGGGAGTTCAATCCTCTCCGCCGGCACCAAATCTCGTTTCGCTGTCGTTCGCCGCTGAAGCGGCCGATCGCTCGTCGCTATAGCCGGCTCATCCCGTCTCCTAAGCTGCGAGCCCGCGAGCTCGGCGATCATCATCCGTGCGGAACAATTCGCCGGCCGCTGCGTTCAAGGTTCGGGGCTACGACGGAGCTGAAGATGAGATTCGGACAGATTTCGGCACTCGGGGCGCTTCTTTCGTTATTCATCGCTGGCGGCGCTTTGGCACAGAGCAGCCCGGGCACGAACGGGGCGTTAGGTGGGTCGGGCGACACGCCCGGCAGCCCGGGTGCTCATATCGGCCGGCATCGGACGCATGAAGTCGTGCACGCCCACGGACGTTACGGCCACCATCACCGGGGGCCTGCCATTAGCCCTTATGGCGGGCAGCCAGCTGCCGGACCGCATTAAGCCAACACGACGAGCAATCGGCCTCATCGTTCGCCCGTGATCCAGCGCCCTGTGATCGCAGCCGGACGATTGCGACCGCAAACAAGAATATTCATCAAGGACTCGGCCACCGCCCGGGACGCCGAGCTTCAGCGCAGTAGGTAGTGCGCTCAAGATAGCGTTCCGCTTGATGCTCTCCGGGAGTTACGTAACGGCAACACCGAGGGTGAATCGCACTCCGTCACGTGGAAACCATGCCGTAAATGCCGACAGAGCATCTAAGGCTATTGCCCGTGCAACATGGGGGAATTCAAAAAATGAAAAAGCTAATCGGGTGTGCAGCCCTGCTGTGCGTGCTTTCTGGATCTGCTTTTGCGGCCGATCTGCCAAACGAAAAAGGTGCGCCGGCCTATGTGCCGGTGGCGCCAGCTTTCTCCTGGACTGGATTCTACGGCGGTATCTACGGTGGCTACGGATGGGACTCTGCCCATTATAATTTCGACGACAGCCCGCCTAATCCGACCGTAAGCGGCAACGGCGGCCTCGTCGGCGGCGACTTTGGCTACAACGTCCAGCTCTGGGGCAACTTCGTCATCGGTGGCGAGGGCGACATTGCCTGGAGTCATTTGAGTGGCAACACCGATTTGGGCGACAGCGGCTTTTATCACACCGATATCGGCTGGATCGGTTCAGTGACGGCGAAGATTGGTTATTCGTTTGACCGCGTGCTGATCTTCGCCGACGGCGGTGGCGCGTTTGCTGGCATCAACCACTCGAATGCGGATTTTTCCGGCGACCTCGGCTCGCAGGCGACCTACGACACAGTCAATCCCGGCTGGACCGTCGGCGGCGGATTAGAGTACGCCTTCACCGACCACATCACCGCCAATGTGAATTATCATTATTACGACTTCGGGACCAAAGGCTCGCCGACGACCTTCGTCGACGACGGATTCTATTGGTATTCTCATACCTTGCATGTGACCGCGCAGACCGCGACCGCCGGCATCAATTACAAATTCTGAGCGAGAATCGGTTCTTCCAGATCTTCGACCGGCGGCGAAAGTCGCCGGTTTCCTTTTGCTGACGGCGGACGGCCCAAAGGTTTACGCCATTGCTTCTGCACGCGGCGGTTTTTGCCGCCGTGCGGCGATGACCTCGGCGATAATTGCGACCGCGATCTCGACCGCGCTGACCGCGCCGATGTCGAGCCCGATCGGCGCATGGATGCTGGCGAGCGCCGCCTCGGGGATATTTTGCGCGCGCAGCCGCTCGAGCCGTTTCGCGCTGGTTTTGCGCGATCCCAGAGCGCCAACGTAGTAGCAGCCTCCGGCGAGCGCTGCCGTAATGCCGGCGTCGTCGATATCCGCATCATGCGAGAGCACGACCATCGCTGTGTAGCGGTCGAGCGGGCGCGCGGCGAAGACCTCTTGCGGCGATTGCGCAATAACCGCGCAATCGGGAAATCGCTCGCGCGTGGCGAAGGTGGGACGCGGATCGATGACGATCACCTCGAAGCCGACAAGCTCCGCGATCGGCACCAGCGCCTGCGCGATCCGGACCGCGCCGAGCACGATCATGCGTAGCCTCGGCACCCGAACATGCAGAAAGACGCTCGTCTTGTCGGGCGTTTCGATCAGCGCGCTTTTGCCGAGACGCAAGTGCGCTTCGAGTTGCGACGCGAGCGGGTCACCGGCGATCTCGCCTTCGCGCACCAGCTTTTGCGCGCCGGTCGCAACATCGGTTACGAGAATGGAAGCGCGTCGCGCCTCGCTCTCCGCGATGAGTTCAGCGAGAAGATCGGCGCGCATTACCCGACCCGCTCGACGAAGACCTTGATCTGACCGCCGCAGGGAAGCCCGACGCCCTGAGCCGCCTCATCGGAGACGGTAAATTCGCGCAGCCGCGGCGCGCCATCGGCAATGACCGCGCGCGCCAGGCCGACGATTTCGGGCTCGATGCAGCCCCCGGACAATGAACCAAGGCTGCGGCCGTCGTCGTCAATGGCAAGCAGGCTGCCGGCCGGACGCTGCGCCGACCCCCAGGTTTCGATCAATGTCGCAAGGGCAACCGCCTTGCCTGCCGCGCGCCAAGCTTGCGCCGTCTTCAATATATCGTCGTTCGAGACCGGCATCGTCATTGCCCTGCTATCGCACACCCTCTGCCCTGCCCGGCGCTCCAATTATGGGCAAATGAGTCATCGGCAACCGCATGTTTCTTCGCAGGATACATTTGCATCGTGGCCTTCATCCCTAGGCCGCCGATATTTTGAGCAACAAAATGAGTTCCTGCTAGGCAAACGCCTTGCAACTAGGCAATGGCGCGGAAAAAATACGGTTTATGTCTCGTAAATATGCCCGACCGCCAATGGCACAAACTTTGTTTTCAAGAAAAAGAGTTTCTTTTCAGGAACTGCCTTCCAGGCACCTGACTTTAGCGAAGGAGCGCGCACGTGACGGCCACTACAGAAACTATTCCAACCTCGCCAGACCTGGACAATCGCATCGAAGCGATGTTCGCCCGCGACAAACTCACCGCGGGCGTACTCGTCGTCGCCCTTTGGCTGACCGCCTTTTTCGTCATGTTCGCCGTTCGCGGTTTCATCGCGGAGAAGTCGGTCGAAGTCGTCTGCTGGATCGGTGCCGGGCTTTTGCTGATCTTCAACACCAGCTCGATCATCGCGATGATCAAGCACTACGGACAAGACAAGGCGCACATCTACGCCATCGACATCCGTCATCTCGACGCCGGCCACTGAGGAACAACCGATGGCGACAACTCCTTACATTCCGCCCAAGCAGGGTCTTTTCGGACAATTGTTCGATGTCGGATTTTTGCTCGCGCTCGTCTTTGCATCGCTCTTCCTGCCGATCTGGCTCGGCATCGCCGTCCCGTCGCGCGTCGAAAAGCTGCCTACGGGCGTCAGCTATACGATGGCGGCGGACAAGACGACAAAGGTCTGGAAAGGGCTCACCTGGGAATCTCTCGGCCAGAACCCGGTAATGGTGAAGCAGTGGCAAAAGCTCGGCTACACCAAAGAAAGCGCCGCAGACATCATCACGATGCCCTTCCAATATGACATCGACACAATGGGCGTTCTCGCGACGGCCGTCGTCATATTCGGCTATTTCATCTTCC
The DNA here is from genome assembly GCF_004135935.1 of Methylovirgula ligni. Taxonomy (NCBI): domain Bacteria; kingdom Pseudomonadati; phylum Pseudomonadota; class Alphaproteobacteria; order Hyphomicrobiales; family Beijerinckiaceae; genus Methylovirgula; species Methylovirgula ligni. Next base: position 3,274,585 of record NZ_CP025086.1, read on the forward strand.
TGCTGGTGATGTCGGGAAAAGAATACAAACAGGTCATCGCGGAAAAGTTCGACTGACCGTCATTCCCTAACGAAGGACAGTAATATGTGGGCGATCTCTGGATGGGTGGCGTGGATCATATCCGCCGCCATCTTCGCATGGCTGGTGTGGGACTTCTTCCGCGTCAACATGAAATATAGCGAGGATGTTTTGTTGAGTTCGCGCGAAGGCGTCGACGAACTCTTTCCGACGGAACCGGGGGAATAATCATGTCCGATATTGCAGCAACACCCCCAGCGAGCACTGGGCATGATATGAACTTGCTCAAGGTTCTTGGCCCCATTCACGTCTGGGGTCTCGGCGTCGGCATCGTTCTCGTCGGCGAATTCATGGGCTGGAACTACGGCGTCGGCAAGGGCGGCGCCTTCGGCGCGCTGATCGCCTGCTTCATCTCCGGCCTGCTCTACACCTGCGTGGCGATGATCGATTCCGAGATCACCTCCACTGTCGCCGCCGCCGGCGGCCAATATGCCCAGGCCAAACACACGATCGGGCCGCTGATGGCCTTCAACGTCGGCCTGTTCATGGTGCTGACCTATACGATGCTGAACGCCAGCGATATTCAGGTCGCCGGCCAGCTCGTACAGATCGGCGCCCAGCAATTGGGACACGACATCCCCTGGCAGCCCTTCACGGTGCTCTGTCTCGCGGTGCTGACGTGGCTCAATTACCGTGGCGTCTTCGCGACTCTGACCGTGAACTTCATCATCACGGCCGCGGCCTTCACCACGATCATCATCCTCTTCATCGGCGTGCAACCGTGGAACCCGACCGCGGTGCTGCTGCACAAGGATCTGCTCACCAATCTGCCTTATGGCTGGCTGGGTGTGATCGCGGCGTTGCACTTCGGCATCTGGTACTACCTCGGCATCGAGGGGACCTGTCAGGCGGCGGAAGAAGTGCGCTCGCCCGGCCGCGCCCTGCCTCTCGGCACGATGAGCGGCATGATTACCCTGCTGATCGCCGCGGCGATCACCTGGTATGTCTCCTGCGGCCTGTTGCCGTGGGAATATATCGGCTGGGACAATGAGCTCGCGCCGCTCTACGACACGGCGCGCGTGACTGGCAGCAACTTCCTCACTGTTCTGCTGTTCATCGGCACTCTGTTGTCGGCGATCGCCTCTGCCAACGGCTGCATCAACGACTCGGCTCGCGCCTGGTTCTCGATGGGTCGCGACCGCTATCTGCCAACATGGTTCGGCGCCGTGCATCCGAAGTATCGGACGCCGTTCCGCTCGATCCTATTCCTGACGCCGATCGCGGTGATCTTCGCGCTCTACATCCCGCTCGCGGAAATCATCACCTTCTCGATCCTGTCGGGTCTGCTGAACTACACGTTCATGCCGCTCAACATGTGGTCCTTCCGGCGCAAATGGCCGCTTGGCACCATTCGTCGCGGCTTCGAGCATCCGTTCCACCCGGTGCCGGCGTTCACGCTGATGTTCCTCTGCATCACGACGTTCTTCGCCGTCTATCTCGGCTACGGCCGCCAGCTCCTCGCGATGATGGCCTTCTACATCATCGCGTCGGTCTGGTTCGCCTTCTACCGCTATCGTTATGTGCGCCGCGGCGCACAGTTCACGATGGCCTGGCCGAAGCCGGCGGGATATTAAGACGATGACCGCAATCCTGCTCACACTCGTCGCGCTGCTCGTGCTGCCCTGGTTCTATGCCAGGGACGCACGGCGCGCGCGCCTGCGCCGCGGCGAATTCTTCGCCAACAGCACGGAACTCTTCGAAACCTATCGGGTGACGCAGGAGGGCATGAACTACCCGGTTCTCGAGGCGCGCTACAAAGGTCTGCCGGTGCGCCTCGAGCCGGTGCTCGACAATATGGGATGGCGCAAGTTGCCTTCCCTCTGGCTCAAGGCAAGCCTGCTTTTGCCCAATGCGACACGCGGCACGATCGACTTTCTCGTCCGCCCACAGGGTATCGAATTCTATTCGCCTTCGTTCGATTTCCACGAGCATCTGGTGGTTCCGGCGGCCTGGCCGCAGAACGCCCTGCTCTGCTCGCTCCCCGGTGTGCCGCGGCCTTCGCTCGAGCGTCTCGAACCGCACATCAAGACGTTTGACGACCTGAAGACCAAGGAACTTGTCGTCACGCCGCACGGTGTCCGGCTGGTCTATCAGGCCGCCCAGGCAGAGCGCGCCGATTATCTCGTGCTCCGTCAGGCGACCTTCACGGAGGCGCGCGTCAACCCGGCGCTGGTGCGCGCCCTGCTCGACCGGCTGATCGCCATCGCCGCGGATCTCGACGCCGCCCCGGCAAAAGAAGCCGAGGCCGCGTGATGAGCAAGCTGCGCGCGCTTCTGGCCGATCCAAACCCTTATGTCGTTTTGGCTGTCGCGATCCTGCTCCCCGGAATGGGGCATGTGCTCGCGGGCCAGCCGAAACGCGGCTTCACCATGCAGATGTTCATGATCCTGCTCGCCATGATCACCTGGCACCTGACGACACCGGCGCAAAGCCTGGTCGGCCGGCTGTCCGGCGGCCTGTTCGTCTACGCCCTGTCCATCCCCGAGGCTTATCGGCTGGCGAAGCTGCGCAACCTGCAAAGCCTGACGGCGAGAAGCTGAAGCGTCGGGCCCGAATAAACTTTTCCTCCGGAGAGCGCATGACCAAAGATCTTGAGAAGATCGCCAAGGACCGTGGCATCAAGTATTTCCTGATTTCGTTTACCGATCTCTTCGGCACGCAGCGCTCGAAGCTCGTGCCGGCCGAAGCCATCACCGCGATGGCGAAGAACGGCGCGGGCTTTGCCGGCTTTGCCACCTGGCTCGACATGACGCCCGCCGACGCCGACATGTTCGTCATTCCCGACCCTGAAAGCCTCATCCAATTGCCGTGGAAGAAGGAAGTCGGCTGGTTCGCCGGCAATCCCTGGATGGATAGCAAGGAGGTCGAACACGCGCCGCGCAACGTGCTGCGCAGGCTGATCGCCGAGGCCGCGGACCAGGGTCTCGAAATGAAATCCGGCGTCGAATGCGAATTCTTCCTGATCTCGCCCAATGGCGAGGGCATTTCCGATCCCGGCGACCTGCAGTCAAAGCCCTGTTACGACCAAAGCGCGCTGATGCGCCGCTACGACGTGATCTCGGAAATCTGCGACAGCATGCTGGAGTTGGGTTGGCGCCCTTATCAAAATGATCACGAAGACGCCAACGGCCAGTTCGAGATGAACTGGGAATATGACACGGTACTCGTCACCGCCGACCGGCACTCGTTCTTCAAATATATGGTGAAGTCGATCGCCGAGAAGCACGGGTTGCGGGCGACCTTCATGCCCAAGCCCTTTTCCAACCTCACCGGCAACGGCTGCCATTCACATGTGTCTCTCTGGAAGTACGGCAAGAACGTCTTCTCCGACGACAAAGGCGAACTCGGCGTCTCGAAGCTCGGCTATCAGTTCCTCGCCGGCATCCTCGCCAATGCCGAGGCGATGACCGCCCTGACGAACCCGACGGTCAACAGCTACAAGCGCATCAATGGCACTGTCACGCTCTCCGGCGCGACCTGGTCGCCGAACACGATCTCCTATACCGGCAACAACCGCACCCATATGGTGCGCATTCCGGAAGAAGGACGCTTCGAGCTGCGTCTCGCCGACGGCGCCGCCAATCCCTATCTTTTGCAGGCGGCCGTGCTCGCCGCGGGCCTCGACGGCATCAAACATGCGCGCGACCCCGGCAAGCGTCTGGACATCAACATGTATACCCAAGGCCATCTGGTCGAAGGCGCGAAGAAATTGCCGCTCAACCTGCTCGACGCGCTCCGGGCGCTGGAAGCCTCGCCGCTTTACGAGGCGGCCTTCGGCACCGAGTTCGTCACCGCCTATGTCAAGCTGAAGACCCAGGCCTGGGACGAATACACGCGTCATTTGACCAAATGGGAGGTCGAGACGACGCTCGATTGCTGAGTTCCGGTCAGAAATAAGCCCTTGATTTCAAGAAAGCTTCACTGGGGCATATTGTTCCGACCGGCAGGAAGGGCTAGAAATCGCTGGGAGCAAGCAGAGTTATCGTCTTCTTGTTCCCAGTAATGGAACGTAAGTTGAGCCTCTTACATCCCCGCCGTCGGTCGGAACATATGGATCGCAAAGCAAAAGCGACAGCCGCAGACGAATCAGCCGCCACCACGCCGCCGAAATTATTGACCGTTTCCGATGCGCCGGCCGGCGAGACCCGCAGCCTCGAACGCGCCATCGGCAGCCAGATCCGGCAGTTGCGGCGCCGGCTCAATCTCTCTGTCGCGGACCTCGCGAGCGCCGCGCAAATCTCGACCGGCATGATGTCGAAGATCGAGACTGGACAAATCTCCGCCTCGCTCGCCTCGCTGCAATCGATTGCCGCGGCCCTCAGCGCGCCGATGACCTCTCTCTTTGCCGCCTTCGAGGATCAGCGCGACTGCTCCTATGTGAAGGCCAATCAGGGCGTGGTCATCGAACGGCGCGGCTCGAAGGTCGGACACATCTACCAGCTTCTCGGCCATGCGCTGGGCGGCGACATTGCCGTCGAGCCTTATCTCATTAAGCTGGAGAAAGAGGCCGCGCCCTATACCGCTTTCCAGCACGCCGGGCGCGAATTCATCTACATGCTGACCGGCGTCGTCGATTACCGGCATGGCGACAAGGTCTATCGGCTGGAGCCTGGCGATTCCATCCTGTTCGATTCGAGCGCCATGCACGGCCCCGAGGCGCTGATCGAGCTGCCCATGACCTATCTCTCGATCATCATCTACCAGCGCGACCGGCCCTAGAGCCTTTGGGTTTTGGTTTCGGCGCGTTTTCTTCGCGCTGCGGCTTGATCCGGCGCTCCTGCGCCGGCGCGTGGCCGTAGCGCTGCTTGAACTGCCGCGAGAAGTGGCTGGCGCTCTGAAAGCCGCTCGCCAGCCCGACTTCCGCGACCGGCATGGCCGTCTGCCGCAGCAAAGTGCGCGCCCGCTCGAGCCGGACATCGCAATAATGTTTGTCGAGCGTCGTGCGCAAATGGCTCGCGAAGAGCCGTTCGAGCTGGCGCAGGGAAATGCCCGCCGCAGCCGCCAGAGCCTGCCGGCTGAGCGGACGTTCGATATGGCTCTCGATGAGCGCCAGCGCCGCCAGCAGATGCGCGTTGGCAGTCTCGTAGCGTTCCTGCAGCGAGCGGCGCTGCGCGCCCGTGCCGAGACGAATTTCGGTCTGTACGAACCATTCGCTGACCTTGTCCGCCAGAACGCGGCCCTGCTCCGCGGCGATCAGCGCGTGCATCATGTCGAGCGCGGCGATGCCGCCGGCGCAGGTCAGCCGGTCGCGGTCGATCACATAAAGCGAACGGCGTAGCGCGAGCTGCGGAAAACTCTCCCTGAAGGCCGGCACGTGCTCCCAGTGAATCGTGCTGCGATAGCCGTCGAGAAGCCCGGCGCGCGCCAGAATGAACGGGCCACCCGAGACGCCGCCGATGCGCACGCCCCGCCGCGCCAGACGGCGCAGCCATTGCAGCGTCGCCGCGTCGGTGAATTCGGCCGGATTGGCGGCGGCACACACAATCAGCGTGTCGAGATCGAGATCGGCGCCGACCACATGCTGCGTCTGCACCGACAATCCGAGCGAAGCCACGGCTCTCTCACGGCCAACACCGATCGTCATCCAATCGTAGAGCGCGCGGCCGGCAAGAATGTTGGCGGCGCGCAGCGGCTCGATGGCCGAGGCGAAGGACATCAGCGCGAAATCGTCGATCAGCAGAAAGCCGAACCGTTTCACGTCGCGCGCGCGGTCGGCGCCTTTGTCGCCCTGAGTCATGAGAATGGCGCTAATGGACAAGCCATAAAGGCTGTCTCCCTCCATGCTCAAAGAAAGTCAAGGCCATCAAGCGCGGGACGTAATGCACTATTCCTTCTTCTCCCTGCTTCGCAACGCGATGACCGGCCATCGCGGCTGGACGCCTGCCTGGCGCGATGCGGAACCCAAATCCACGTATGATGCGGTGATCGTCGGCGGCGGCGGTCATGGTCTGGCGACCGCCTATTACCTCGCCAAGGAGCATGGCATCACCAATATCGCCGTGCTCGAAAAGGGCTGGGTCGGCGGCGGCAATATCGGCCGCAACACGACGATCATACGCTCCAATTATCTGCTGGCCGGCAACATCCCGTTCTACGAATTATCGATGAAGCTCTGGGAAAGCCTGGAGCAGAGCCTGAACTACAACGCCATGGTCAGCCAGCGTGGCGTTATGAACCTTTATCATTCCGACGGCCAGCGCGACGCCTACGCCCGGCGCGGCAATGCGATGCGGTTGCACGGCGTCGATGCGGATCTGCTCGATCGCGAGCAGGTCCACGCCATGCTGCCGTTCCTCAATTTCGACGATGCGCGCTTTCCGATTCAGGGCGGCCTGCTGCAAAAACGCGGCGGCACCGCGCGGCATGACGCCGTCGCCTGGGGCTATGCGCGCGGCGCCAGCGACCGCGGCGTAGACATCGTGCAGAATTGCGAAGTCACCGGTTTCATCATCGAGAACGGCCGCGTCGCGGGCGTCGAAACCACGCGCGGACAAATCCGCGCCAAAAAGGTCGCCATATCGGTGGCGGGCAATTCCTCGCGCGTCGCCGCGCTGGCCGGCCTGCGGCTGCCGATCGAAAGCCACGTGCTCCAGGCCTTCGTCTCGGAAGGCATAAAGCCGCTGATCCCGAACGTCGTCACCTTCGGCGCGGGGCATTTCTACATCAGCCAATCCGACAAGGGCGGCCTCGTCTTCGGCGGCGATCTCGACGGCTACAAGTCGTACGCCCAGCGCGGCAATCTGCCGACGGTGAAGGATGTCTGCGAGGGCGGCGTCGCGCTGATGCCGCTCATCGGGCGCCTGCGCATCCTGCGCAACTGGGGCGGGATCATGGACATGACCGCGGACGGCTCACCGATCATCGACAAGACACCCGTCGACGGCCTCTATCTCAACGCCGGGTGGTGCTACGGCGGCTTCAAGGCCGTGCCTGCCGCGGGTCTGTGCTTCGCACATCTGATTGCCCGCGACGAACCCCATTCCGCCGCCGCCGCTTTCCGGCTCGACCGTTTCGCGCGTGGTGCCGTCATCGATGAAAAGGGCCAAGGCCCGCAGCCCAATCTGCATTGAGGCGCCAAGGAAATTTATCCATGAGAATTCCCTGTCCCTTCTGCGGCTCCCGCGACGCCTCCGAATTCGTCACGATTGGCGAGGCGGGTGCCCCGCGCCCCGAGCCTGCTGCGCCCGATGCCGCGCAGAACTTCTTCACCTACGCCTATCTGCGCGACAACCTCGCCGGGCCGGGCGAGGAATATTGGTATCATGCTTTCGGCTGCCGCTCCTGGCTCAAGGTTTTGCGCGACACGCGCACGCATGAGATCGAAAGCGCGACCCTCGCGCGGGAAGGTGTGCGATGAGCCAGCCCTTCCGTCTGCCGGGCGGCGGCCTGATCGACCGGCGCCGCGAACTCGTCTTCAGCTTCGACGGCAAGAATTACATCGGCCATCCGGGCGACACGCTCGCCTCGGCCTTGATGGCGAACGGCGTCAAGCTCCTTGGCCGCTCGTTCAAATATCATCGCCCGCGCGGCGTGCTGTCCGCCAGCGCCGAAGAGCCCAATGCGCTCATCACCTTGCGCGATGGCGCGCGGCGTGAGCCCAACACCAAGGCGACGACGGTCGAGCTTTACGATCATCTCGCCGCGTCGAGCCAGAATTGCTGGCCGTCGCTGCATCTCGATGTTCTCGCGCTCAACCAGCTCGCGGCGCCGCTCTTCGTCGGCGGCTTCTACTATAAGACGTTCATGTGGCCGGCTTCCTTCTGGGAGAAGGTCTATGAACCGGCGATCCGCCGCGCCGCCGGCCTCGGCGTCGCGAGCGCGGCGCCCGACCCCGATCACTACGAACACGCGACCGCCTATTGCGATGTTCTTGTCATCGGCTCCGGTCCCGCGGGCCTCACCGCCGCACTTGCCGCGGGACGCGCCGGCGCCCGCGTCATCCTCTGCGAAGAGGATTTCCGTCTCGGCGGCCGCTTGCTGTCGGAACAGCACGAAATTGACGCGACGCCCGCCGCCGACTGGACCGCGCGCGTCGAAGCGGAACTGAGATCCCTGCCCGAAGTGCGGATCCTCAACCGTACCTCCGTCTTCGGCGTCTATGATGGCGGAACCTACGGCGCGCTGGAGCGCGTCGGCGATCATCTGCCGATTCCCGCGCTGCATCAGCCGCGCCAGCGGCTCTGGCAGATCGTCGCCCGGCGCACGATCAATGCGATGGGCGCGATCGAGCGGCCGCTCGTCTTCGGCGGCAACGACCGGCCGGGTGTGATCCTCGCTTCAGCCTTGCGCACCTATGTCAACCGTTTCGCGACGGCGCCCGGTCGCAAGATCGCTTTCTTTATTACCTCGGACGATGGGTGGCATACCGCGCAGGAGGTGCAAAAAGCCTTCGACATCGAGATCATCGTCGATGCGCGCAAGAGCGTTGCCGATTCACTGACCCGCCCGCTCGCCCGCGCCGGGGTGCGCATCCTCACCGACGCTGTCGTGACCGATACGCATGGCCATTGGGGCGTGAAGCGGATCAGTGTCCGCAAGGACGGCAGGACGCTCGAATTCGCGGCGGACGTGCTGGCCGTCTCCGGTGGCTATAACCCGCAGGTCGGTCTGACGACGCATCTCGGCGGTAAGCCGGTCTGGTCGGACGCGCACAGCGCTTTCCTGCCCGGTGATCTGCCGCCCGGCATGCAGGTTGCGGGCGCCGCCGCGGGCAATTTCGGCCTCGCCGCGTGCTTGCGTACCGGCCTGCAGGTGGGGCAAGCAGCGGCGGCCGATCTCGGCTTCGCCGCGACGCCTGCGGCGCTTCCACAAGCCGACGACGAACCGTCCCAGGTCTCCGCTCTCTGGCATATCGACGGCATTCGCGGCAAAGCCTTCGTCGATCTGCAGAACGATGTCACCGCGAAGGACGTCTCGATCGCCAAAACCGAGGGCTTCCGCGCCGTCGAACATCTGAAGCGTTACACAACGCTCGGCATGGCAACGGACCAGGGCAAGACCGCGAATGTCAACGGGCAGGCCCTGATGGCCTATCTGACGGGGCGCCCGATGAGCGAAGCCGGCACGACGCGGTTTCGGCCGCCGCATGTCCCGGTCGCTATCGGCGCCTTCGCCGGGCCGCATGTCGGACGGCACTTCAAGGCGACGCGCTATTGCGCGGGACATAGCTGGGCGCTGGAAAATGGCTCCACCATGGTCGAGGCAGGGCAATGGTTGCGGCCGCGCTGGTTCACCCAGCCGGGCGAAACGGACTGGTTCGAAAGTGTGACGCGCGAGGTCAAGACCGTGCGCGCCGCCGGCGGCATCTGCGATGTCTCGAGCCTGGGCAAGATCGATATTCAGGGCCGCGATGCGGGCGTCTTTCTCGACCGCATCTATGTCAACACATTCTCGACGCTGCCGGTTGGCAAGGCGCGCTACGGCTTGATGCTGCGTGAGGATGGCTTCGTGCTCGACGATGGCACGACAGCGCGGCTCGAGCCCAATCAATACGTCATGTCGACGACCACGGCCAATGCCGGCAAGGTGATGCAGCATCTCGAATTCTGCCATCAGGTGCTGTGGCCGGAACTCGATGTGGCAATGGTCTCCGTCACCGAGCAATGGGCGCAATATGCCGTCGCGGGACCGAAATCGCGCGAGGTGCTGCAAAATCTCCTTGGCGCGCGGTTCGATGTTTCGAACGAGGCTTTCCCCTTCCTCGCCTGCACGGAGTTTTCGTGGGGCAATGTGCCGGTGCGCCTCTATCGCATCTCCTTTTCCGGCGAACTCGCTTATGAGATCGCCGTGCCGGCGGATTACGGCGACAGCCTCATGCGTGCCTTGCTCCGCGCGGCGACTCCGCTCGGAGTCGTGCCCTACGGCAGCGAGGCGCTCGGCGTGCTGCGCATCGAAAAGGGCCATGTCTCGGTGCCCGAGCTTAACGGCCAGACGACGGCCGCCGACATCGGCCTCGGCAAAATGCTCTCGAAGAAAAAAGATTTCATCGGGCGCGTGCTGGCGCAGCGGCCGGCGCTCAACGATCCTGAGCGTCCGGGGCTCGTTGGTCTGAAGCCGGTCGACCCGGGGCAGCGGCTGCGCTCGGGCGCGCATTTCCTCGCCCTCGAAGCGGCGGCGACCACGCAAAACGACGAGGGCTATATGACTTCGGTCGCCTATTCGCCGCATGTCAGCAGTTGGATCGGTCTTGGCCTGCTGAAGCGCGGCGCGGCGCGGATCGGCGAATATGTCCGTGCCTACGACCCGGTCCGTGAGGGCGACGTCGAGGTCGAGGTCGTCTCTCCCATCTTCGTCGATCCCGAAGGGAAATGGCTGCATGAGTGAGGTGCTGGAATTCCGCTCGCCTGTCGCGGGCGCGCTGAAAGACATCGGACCTGCGGCCGCCGCGGGTGTTGTCGTATGTGAAGAGAGATCGCGGCAAGCCGCGACCGTCATCGCCTATGGTCCCGCCGACGAGATCGCGGCGCGGCTCAAGGGCGCCTTCGGCCTGAAGCTTATCCCCGGCAGCAAGGCCAGTTCGGGCGGCAATCTCACCTTCGTGGCGACGGGCCCGCGCGCGTGGCTCGCCCTCAGCGAAGACGCCGCCAGCCTTTCCGCTTCGCTGCGGGACGCCTTGGGCGACAGCGCCGCCGTCACCGAACAATCGAGCGGCTTCACGGTTTTCTGCATTTCGGGACCAAAAGCGCGGGCGACCTTCGAAAAAGGTCTTGGCCTCGATCTGCACCCGCGCGCCTTCGAGGCTGGCGATGCCGCCTCGACATCCTGCGCGCATCTCAATGTCGTCATCTGGCAAATCGACAATCAGCCGATCTATGAGATCGCTGTCGCGCGAAGTTTCGCGGTCGCCTTTTGCCATTGGCTGACCGAAAGCGCCGCGGAGTTCGGACTTAAAGTACTGCCTTAACTTTAAAACGCGTCCGGCCAATGTTCCAATTCGCCTCAGGACTTCCCGGCAATTTCTACGGTATAATTTGCAAAGCCTGAGGCTCGGACAAAACCTCTATTTTTCGCTTCCAAATATTCCCGGTTTTGTGTGCGAGAAAATGAATTAAGCCTTTGAAATTGATGCCTTTTTGCCACTGCTCTTGTTTTTTAACGATGCAACGGCATCGGTATCTTGTTGACCCACGTATCCCCTGTTCATCTGCAATAAACGCAAGGGGGGATTCGATGCGTAAACTCATTCCGTTATTCCTATGTGCGGTTTCTGCGCCTGCACTTGCTGCTGATCTTCCGGCTGAAAAAGGGGCGCCCGTTTATGCCCCGCCGCCGCCGGTACTCAGTTGGACGGGCGTCTACATCGGTGGCCAAATCGGCATTCAGTCGGGACAAACGAGTTGGAACCGCTACGACGCCAGCGACACGACGTTCATCTCCTCGGAAGATCCGTACACCAATAACGGTGTCGTCGGCGGCGGACACATTGGCTACAACTACCAGGTGGACCAGTTTGTCTTCGGCCTAGAAGGCGATGTCGAGGACACGAACTATAACGGCAACGGCACTTCAAACGGCAATACATGGGCGAACACTACGCGTGCTGATGTCGAAGCGTCGATTCGTGCCCGAGCGGGTTTGGCCTGGAATCAATTTCTGCTTTTTGTGACGGGCGGCGGCGCTTACGCGAGCTTCCATGTTTCCGCGCAGAATCCTCCCGGCGTGTTTTACGCGGGAGAAAACTTTGGCCGCTTCGGCTGGACCGGCGGCGGTGGCCTTGAATATGCGCTTGATCCGAATTGGTCGATTCTTATCGAGGACCGTTTCACCGATTATGGCCGGTACACCTTCTACACCGGCACAGAAAATATTCACCAGGATGTCTGGGATAACAGGGTCGAGGCTGGCTTCAGCTACAGATTCGATTTCGCTGCCCCACCGGCGCCGGTCGTCGCAAAATACTGAGAGGCGCAAGGGTGCTCATAATTTAAACGGCGGCTTCGGCCGCCGTTTTCTTGTACCTTACTCTCACCGCTTCCGGCGACGACGACGGCTTAGCAGGAAATTCTTGCCGAACCTGTTCCGGCAGATGCACACTGATCGGGGGCAGCGGGACGGCGAACATGAGCGGACCCACGGCAGCCTTATTTCAGCGCCTGACGCAAGGTGTTTACGTAATCGGTGTAGCCCATCTCGAAACACGCAACGCGTTCACCGCCGCGTGGGTCATGCAGGTTTCTTTCGATCCCTTGCTGCTCGCCTTGAGCATCAATCCAAACCATTCCTCTTACCGGCTGCTGAAGGAAGGCCGGTCGTTCAGCGTCAACGTGCTCAAGAAGCATCAGTTGGATCTGGCCGAACATTACGGCCGACCCCGAACCGATAAATTGGTCTCCACGGATTGGACGACAGATCGCTCTGGCCTGCCCATCCTGCGTGAGGCCCTCGCCTGGTTCGCGTGCGAGGTCGTGAATGAGCATCCTGCCGGCGACCACATGCTGGTGCTGGGAAGAATGATGGATGGCAAGCTGTTAGACTCCGAAGCCGAGCCCCTACTCTATCGCGACACCGGTTCCATGGATGGCGCTGCTTTTCTCTATCCAACGTCGTGGGGCTCACAAGCACCCAAGCCTTGAAATGGATTGATTGATCGGCCCCGCTCCATCTACTTTGAAAACAGGGCCATCGCCTCAGCGGCCAGCACGCCGCCGGTGATCGCGATTTTCGCAAAAAGCGCAGCCTCCGCCACCGTCCGGTCGGTCAGCATGATCTGTTCGATCTTTGTGGCAAGCTGGTCGATCGAGGCGCCGAACACCACGCGGCTGATGCCGCACCACAGGATGGCGCCCATGCACATGGGACAGGATTCGCCCGAGGTATAAAGGGTCGTGCCCTTTAGCTCGCCAGCGTCCCGAGTCGCGACGAACCTGCGAATAGCCACCATTTCCGCATGCGCTGTCGGATCGTTTGTCGTCCTGGCGAGATTGCGCCCGACCTCAAGGACCTTTTTGTCGCCGACAATGACGGCGCCAAACGGCCAGTCCCCTTGCGCGGCCTCGGCGATAGCCAGTCGCATGAACGCCTCGTCCTCGGGAGTCGACGCCATAAGAGTCACCTCACGGAGCCGCCCTTTCGGACGAGCAGCGTTCTGCTTTAACTTCAGTCGTGATCGTAATCGACGAAGCCGCGACTTGTCAGCACGATCCAGCCGTCGCCGCGCCGCTGGATGGCGCGCACCGTACCTGCGCCCGGCAGAACATCGCCCGGCATGACCTCCATGGCGCCCTGCGGGCCCTCGACCAATGCGATGCCGCGATAGACGTCGCGCACCACCCAGTCCTGAAGAAGTTGCGGCGCGTGACGCGCGCCTTCGGCGGACGCGAGCGTGAGCGAATGCGCCCGCTCGGCATGAGGTGCCCCAGCCGGAATGGAGCCGGTCGGACCATCGTTCTCCGCTTCGACACGGGCGACACGATCGAGCGTCGCCTGAATGGATTTCGCATCGATGCGGTTCGCCGTGGGTTTGGCCGCCGTGTTGACCCGGGTGCCCTCATGTAAACGATCGAGCCGCGCGGAAAGCTGCGCGATCTGAGCCTTGAAATCGGTCTGCTGGGAATCGAGGCTCGCCTGCAGGCTCTCGATGGTCTTTTTGAGGGTGTGGATATCGTCGGGAGTCTGCGCCTGCAACGCGGCGAGCCGCAATTGCAATTTGTGGACTTCCTCGCTCAGCGTCCTGTTCTCACGGCGCAGATCGGCAAGACCAATATCAGGCGCGACCTTCGGCGCAACCGGAGCAACCGCAGGAGCAGCCGGACCGGCGGCGGGAACTGCAACTGGAGCGGGGGCAAGCGCGGGCGGTGTTGAAGAAGTTGTCGAGAAAGCCACCTTGGACAGGCCGGGGGTCGGCAGCGCGGGCCAGGAAAGATAGCGGCTGCCCGCGGCATAGGCGCCGCCCGCAACGACGACGACGGCCGCCGCGCGCAGCAGATAGCTGAGCAAGGACGTCCGCCGCGCACGCGGTGCGCCGCCGGGACGCTCACCGGCGATGAAGCTGCCGTCGAACTTTTTGCCCTTCTGAGGCGGCACGATGACAAGCGCCGAACTCGGCACCGGCGCGCTTTGTGGCGGCTCGGGCTTTGCCGCATCCGATTTTTGCGGCTCACCCACGGCCTTCGCCTCAAAAGGCGTCACGGCGCGCGACGCGCTTGCTTCGCCCGGCGCGCTGGCGGCAGCATCCGCAGCGCTCTCGCGCGCGGCCTCGGAGTCCTTGTCGTCAAAAGCTTGCGGATCAGCAGAGGAATCCATAGCGTCCACCCCGGCGGCAGATTAAACACAGTCAAGAGGTTGCACGGGATTTCGTTAAAAGCTTGTTGAAGAATCGGCTTTTCATCGTCAGCTCCGCGCGATTTGGGCAAGCTACACAACAGGAACGTGCGGCTTGGCACACCGGCAAGCACCCGCGATAATCCGGTACGTACCCGCCTCTTCTTTCTCAAACCTTCAATTCTTCAGGATGTTGCATGCGCGTTGACGGCAAGCCCCTACGCACGATTTGGCCGGCAGCGGACGAGAGCCGCGTCACGATCATCGATCAGACCCGGCTGCCGCACGAATTCGTGATCTGCGAACTCGCCACGCTCGGCGATTTCGAAGTCGCCATCCGGGAGATGAAGGTGCGCGGCGCGCCGCTCATCGGCGTCACCGCCGCCTATGGCTTGGCCATCGCGCTGCGCGACGACCCGAGCGATACGGGCCTCGCGGCGGCAAGCGCGAGACTTCTGGCGACACGGCCGACAGCCGTTAACCTTGCCTGGGCGCTCGATGTGATGCGCGCGGACCTCTTCGGTCTGCCAATCGCGGAGCGCGCCGCCGCCGCCTTCGCCAAGGCCGGCGAACTCGCCGATCTCGATGTCGCGATCTGCGATGCGATCGGCGCCAATGGCTTGGCGCTCATCGCCAAGATCGCCCAACGCAAGGGCCGCGTTAGCATATTGACCCATTGCAACGCCGGCTGGCTTTGTGCGGTCGATTGGGGCACCGCAACGGCTCCGATCTACAAGGCGCAGGAAGCCGGGATCGATCTCCATGTCTATGTCGACGAGACGCGACCGCGCAATCAGGGCGCCTCGCTCACCGCCTGGGAACTGGGGCAGCAAGGCGTCTCGCATCAAGTGATCGTCGACAATGCCGGCGGCCATATCATGCAGCATGGCGGCGTCGATCTCGTCATCGTCGGCACCGACCGCACCACCGCGACGGGCGACGTCTGCAACAAGATCGGCACCTATCTCAAGGCGCTGGCGGCCAAGGACAATGGCGTGCCTTTCTATGTCGCCGCGCCCTCCTCCTCTATCGATTTCGCGATTTTCGACGGCGTGCGGGACATTCCGATCGAGGAACGCAGCGCGCGCGAGGTGACGCATATGCGCGGGCGGACGGACGACGGCAGGCTGGAAACGGTGCGCATCGTGCCGGAGGGCAGCCGCGTCGCCAATCCCGCCTTCGACGTGACGCCGGCGCGGCTCGTCAGCGGCCTCATTACCGAGCGCGGCATCATCCCCGCGCGCCGGGAGGCGCTTGCGACAGCCTTCCCGGAACGGCTTGTGCTTGTAGAATGACTTAACCGGGGGGAGTCGATGTCCGATCTTTTTGCCTGCAAGCCAATCGCGGTGCTCGAAGCCGAGGCCGCGAATTTGGAAGTCCAGGGCATCGTCGCCCACGGCAGCCCGCCGCTGAAACGCACGCTGAACCTGACGAGCCTGATTGCGCTCGGCATCGGCGGCATCATCGGCGCCGGTATTTTCGTGCTCACCGGCCACGCGGCGGCGGAATATGCCGGCCCGGCAATCGCGCTGTCCTTCGTCCTCTCAGGCTTTGCCTGCGCGCTCGCCGGCCTCTGCTACGCCGAACTTGCCTCGACCGTGCCGGTCGCCGGCAGCGCCTATACTTACGCCTACGCGACCATGGGCGAATTCATCGCCTGGATGATCGGCTGGGATCTGATCCTTGAATACGCGCTTGGCTCGACGACGGTCGCCATCGGCTGGTCGGGCTATGTTACGAGTTTTCTGAACGACATTGGGCTACGCATCCCCTCAAGCTACGCAAGCGCGCCCTTTGCCTTCGATCCGGCAAGCGGACTTTGGACGCACACCGGCGCGATCTTCAACTTTCCCGCCGCCTTCGTCATCGGCTTGATGAGCACGCTGCTGGTCATCGGCATCCGCGATTCGGCGTCGGTGAACAATGTCATCGTCGCGATCAAGCTGACGATCATCATCCTCTTCATCATTGTCGGCGCGTTTTTCTTCAAGACCTCGAATTGGGTGACGGTCGGCAATCCGCACGGCGCCTTCATTCCGCCGAGTGCCGGCCCGGGCCATTACGGCTGGGGCGGCGTCCTGCGCGGCGCCGGCGTCGTCTTCTTCTCTTATATCGGCTTCGATGCGATCTCGACCGCGGCGCAGGAGGCGATCAATCCGCAGCGCGACATGCCGCGTTCGATTCTGGGCTCGCTGTTTTTCTGCACGATTCTTTACGTTCTCGTCGGGCTCGTCATCACCGGCATCATCCCTTATGACAAATTGAACGTGCCGGACCCGATTGCCGTCGGCGTCGATCACATCGGCTTCGGCCTCTTCGCGCCACTCGTCAAATTCGGCGCTATCCTCGGCCTGAGCTCGGTGGTGCTGGTGCTGCTGCTGGCGCAGTCGCGCATCTTTTATACGATGGCGAAGGACGGCCTGCTGCCACCGCTCGCGGCGCGCGTGCATCCGAAGTTCCGCACGCCGTACATCACGACGATCGCGACTGGGATCGTCGTCGCCCTCCTCGCCGGCCTCGCGCCGATCGGCCTTGTCGGCGAACTCGTGTCGATCGGCACGCTCTGCGCCTTCGTCATCGTCTGCCTCGGCGTGGTGGTGCTACGCGTCCGCCATCCCGAAATCGAACGGCCATTCAAGACGCCGGTTGTCTTCGTCGTTGGCCCGCTCGGCGCTCTGGCGTCGCTGTTTTTGATGATCGGCCTGCCCGTCGACACCTGGGTGCGGCTCGGCGTCTGGCTCGTCATCGGGCTGGCGATCTATTTCCTTTACAGCCGCAAGCACAGCCATCTGGCGAAGGGCTAAAAAAGGGCGGCACACCCGTTCGTTCAGATTTCGGGAAGCGGACGAGGCGTCGGTATTTGCCGAATCCGCGCATATAATTGCTTCGCCCGTTCAAGACGCCCACCTTCCGCTTTTTCTGGCTTTCGTCGCGCCGTCTCTGCCCATGGGTCCGGAAATCTTTCATGCGCCAAGAAGGCAGCGGTTGCCGCCAGCTCAAGCTCCACCGCATCAGAGTTCACCATCTCCTGCGCAAGTCGAATACGAACGGGATTCGTAGATGGATCGGAGGGCATCTGCGTGCGAAAGGTCGAATATTGTCCGCCCCAATTGGCGATAGACTCGTTTTCGATGATCAAATGGGAGATAGCAGCGTGCTG
The DNA here is from genome assembly GCF_004135935.1 of Methylovirgula ligni. Classification (NCBI taxonomy): domain Bacteria; kingdom Pseudomonadati; phylum Pseudomonadota; class Alphaproteobacteria; order Hyphomicrobiales; family Beijerinckiaceae; genus Methylovirgula; species Methylovirgula ligni. The sequence goes on from NZ_CP025086.1 coordinate 3,292,082, forward strand.
CGCGGCGGCAGCTAGCTGCTCCGAATACGGGCCATAATGCTTGTACCGAAATGGAAAACCTGACCCGACACCAGCCGTTTCGAGAAAGAAGCCGATTTTTTGGAGTTTAGTACGCCCTACAATATAGCCCCCTGCATCGCGAACGATTGCGGCGGCCTGATGTGCGTAATCTATGTCGGCCATTTTGATATCCCCGCGTCAATAATTTCACTGATTTTAGTCTTCGCCTCATCGTCATCATCCGCGTGATAGACGCGGAAAGCCTTATATCTCTTGAGCTCCGCGACCACATTCGACCGCTTAGAGAGATCAACCAAGTGGTCTCCGTCAGTACGGATATTGATCTGATTGAGTGGCCCTTTCGTATCCTCCGTCAGCTTGTTGTATGGAGAGCGCTCTACCTCATCGATCAAGATTCGTGGAGGCGCATCGGGGCATTTAATGGACCATTCTTCGAGGCATTTTCCGATTTCGTCGCGGATGACGGCGCAAGCGGCATCGGCCTCGAAAGATAAAGCAGCTCCATCATCTTTATCATGTGCAATTTTCGCGCGCACGTCGATGCACTTATACAGCTTGCGATCTCGCACGCGTTCGGCAAACTTGCTGATCCATTCGTCGTTACTATTGGCCATAAGCGGGAGAGCACCCCATATAACCGTGTCATCAAGTGCGAGTGCGTTCTCAATAGCATCAGGTGTTCGTGCGAACTTCACCAGCGGATGCATCTCCGGCAGCCCCGTTTTCCCAACAGAGCCGTCTCTGATGAGCATGATGGTGCGTGAAAGTAATTCGGTATAAATTTTCTCTGCGCCGCGGGTCGCTTTGTGAAAATACACGGTCGGGTAAAGCTGAAAAAGTCCAAGCACATACGCCTCTGCAGCGAAGATGGCCTTCCTCCCAAGGACAAAGGTCTGAACAGGTTTCAGCCTCGTTTCGTCTACGCTGTACTCTACGTCGCCTACTTCGAGGTTTGCCATAAGCCACTCGAAGTCGATGCCCGCATGTTGAGAGCCGGTCATTAGGCGATCACGCCGCATATAATCGAGCCGGTCTGCATCGAATTGGCTCGACACAACGGCCGAGTAAATGGTTGGCGTACCGCTGCCGCTCACCATGTCCGCCACATCATTGGCGAAGCCACTACCCATGTCGCGCAGTAGTTCAGATATTTCGCTGTCGCGGATAAGAATCTCGCTGACTGCTTCATGGTTGGCCATCTTGAGGTCGAAACGTTCTCCAATTTTCTCGAAGGCATGACTGAACGGGCCGTGCCCAAGGTCGTGCAATAGCGCTGCGGCTAGCGCTTGGTCGACTCGAGCATCCTTCGCAGGAAGGTACTTCTCGATCACTTTCATCAGCCGCCTGGCAGTGTGGAAGACACCCACACTATGAAGCAGCCGCGAATGAGTGGCGCCTGGATAGACGAAGTCCGAAAATCCCAGTTGCTTAATACGACGCAACCGCTGAAATGCACGGGTCTGGATGACACGCCAAAGCACGTCCTCCAACTGCGATCTTTCGATATCAAATTCGATAAGATCATGCAGCGGATCACGAATCCGTTGCTGTCTGGGCATGCTAAACCCGAATCAAATTGCTCCAGCAGGGTTGTAGCATAGAACAAAAAGAGAACATGTCAATATCCCCAACCCAACGCAAAATGTTGAGTCTATAGACATCTTTCTTTACCGCGGCAGCACGCTCTCGCCCATCAGAAATTCATCGACAGACCGTGCCGCCTGACGGCCTTCGCGGATCGCCCAGACGACGAGCGACTGGCCGCGGCGCATGTCGCCGCAGACGAAGACCTTGTCGAGCGAGGATTTGTAATCCTGCACATTGGCCGCGACATTGCCGCGCCCATCGAGCTTGACGCCGAGCTTCTCCAAAAGGCCCTCGTAGATCGGCGAGACAAAGCCCATCGCCAGCAGCACCAGATCGGCCTCGATCGTGAACGTGCTGCCGGGAATTTCCTTCATCTTGTCGTCGAGACGTATACAGACGAGTTGCTTGACCACGCCATTCTCGCCGCGGAATTCCTTCGTCATCACGGCGAAGTCGCGCTTGGCGCCTTCCTCGTGGCTCGACGAGGTGCGCAGCTTCAACGGCCAATCCGGCCAGGTGAGAAGCTTGTTCTCCTTCTCCGGCGGCGTCGGCATGATTTCGAGTTGCGTGACGCTCACCGCGCCCTGGCGGATCGACGTGCCGATGCAGTCCGAGCCCGTATCGCCGCCACCGATGACCACGACGCGCTTGCCCGCCGCAAGAATCGGCTGATTGGTGTGGGACGGTTCGCGGCTGACGCGACGGTTCTGCTGCGGCAGGAAATCCATGGCGAAATGGACGCCCGCAAGATCGCTCCCGGGGATCGGCAGGCCGCGCGGCTTCTCCGCCCCGCCCGCGAGGATCACCGCATCGCAATCCTCGACCAGACGGACCGGATCGAGATCGACACCGACATTGACGCCGCCATGAAAATTGACGCCTTCCGCCTCCATCTGCTGGACGCGGCGGTCGATCAGATGCTTTTCCATCTTGAAGTCGGGGATGCCGTACCGCAGCAGGCCACCCGGCTTCAGATTCTTTTCGAAGACATGAACGTCGTGGCCGACGCGGGCAAGCTGCTGCGCGCAGGCAAGCCCCGCCGGGCCGGAACCGATGATGCTGATCTTCTTGCCCGTGCGCCGCTCGGCCGGTTCCGGTTTGACCCAGCCGTTGGCGAAAGCGCGGTCGATGATCGCGCATTCGATCGTCTTGATCGTCACCGGACTGTCGCTGAGATTCAACGTGCAGGAGGCTTCGCACGGCGCCGGGCAGACGCGGCCGGTAAATTCCGGGAAATTGTTGGTCGAGTGGAGATTGCGCGCCGCCTCTTCCCAATCGGAATGATAGACGAGATCGTTCCAGTCGGGGATCTGATTGTTGACCGGACAGCCGTTGTGACAATAGGGGATGCCGCAATTCATGCAGCGCGCCGCCTGATCCCGCGTCGCCTCTTCCGAGAGCGGGATCACGAATTCCTTATAATTGCGAATGCGGTCGGAGGCCGGCGCATAGCGCCGGTCGCGCCGGTCGATTTCAAGGAAGCCCGTGACCTTGCCCATATCAACCCCAATCACGCGCCGGCCCGCCGGCCGGCGAAAAACGATAGTTTGCGCGTTTCTTGACGTCTATTCGCCGGCGGCGGCAAGCGCCGGAGCTTCCTGTTCCTGAGCGATGAGTTCCTGCAGCGCGCGGCGATATTCGACCGGCATAACTTTACGGAACTTGCCCTTGTACTCTTCCCAGTTGTCGAGGATCGCGCGGGCGCGGGCGGAGCCCGTGTAAGCCGCGTGGTTGCTGATCAACTGGTGCAGGCGCTCGGCGTCGAAACGCGTCATGTCGCGCATGACATCGACGCGGCCGTGGAAATCGAGGTCGCCGCCCTGGTGATAGCTCTCCTGCATCTTCTCTTCTTCCGCGACCACCGGCTCAAGATCGACCATCGCGAGATTGCAGCGCTGGGCGAAATCGCCCTCCTCGTCGAGGACGTAGGCGATGCCGCCCGACATACCGGCCGCGAAATTGCGGCCCGTCTTGCCGATGACGACGACGATGCCGCCGGTCATATATTCGCAGCCATGATCGCCCGTGCCTTCGACGACGGTGATCGCGCCCGAATTGCGCACGGCGAAGCGCTCGCCGGCGACGCCGCGGAAATAGCACTCACCCGCGATGGCGCCATAAAGCACCGTATTGCCGACAATGATCGACTCCTCCGGCACAATGCGCGATTCCGCCGGCGGATAGATGACGATACGGCCACCCGAAAGGCCCTTGGCAACATAGTCGTTGGCCTGGCCTTCGAGCTCCAGCGTCACGCCTCGGGGGAGCCAGGCGCCGAAGCTTTGTCCCGCCGTGCCCTTGAGCTTGATATGGATCGTTTCGTCCGGCAAGCCGGTGTGGCCATAGACGCGAGCGATCTCGCCCGAGAGCATGGCGCCGGCGGTGCGGTCGCTATTGCGGATCGTCGTCTCGATGCGAACCTTGGCGCCGCGCTGAATGGCCGGCTGCGCCTCCGCGATCAAGCGATGGTCAAGCACCTTCTCAAGCTCGTGGTCCTGCAGCTCGGAATGATAGATCGCCTTCGGATCCGCCGCAGCCGGCTTGTGGAAGAGCTTCGAGAAGTCGAGCCCGTGCGCCTTCCAATGCTCGATGACCTTGGCGCGGTCGAGCATCTGCATCTGGCCGACCATCTCGTTGACGGTGCGATAGCCGAGCTTGGCCATCCATTCGCGCACTTCCTCGGCGACGAAGAAGAAATAATTGATGACATGCTCGGGCTGGCCGACGAAGCGCTTGCGCAGCACCGGGTCTTGCGTCGCGACGCCGACGGGACAGGTGTTGAGATGACACTTACGCATCATGATGCAGCCGGCGGCAATGAGCGGGGCGGTGGCGAAGCCGAATTCATCGGCGCCGAGCAGCGCACCGATGATGACATCGCGCCCGGTACGCAGGCCGCCATCGACCTGCACCGCGATACGCGAGCGCAGCCGGTTAAGCACCAGAGTCTGATGCGTCTCGGCGAGGCCGATCTCCCACGGCGAGCCGGCGTGCTTGATCGAGGTCAGCGGCGAAGCGCCGGTGCCGCCCTCATAGCCCGAGATCGTGACGTGATCGGCCTTCGCCTTGGAGACGCCGGCGGCGACCGTGCCGACGCCGATTTCCGAGACGAGCTTCACCGACACATCGGCGCGCGGATTGACGTTCTTCAGATCGTAGATGAGCTGCTTCAAATCCTCGATCGAATAGATGTCGTGGTGCGGCGGCGGCGAGATCAGGCCGACACCCTGGGTCGAATGGCGCACCTTTGCGATGACGGCATCGACCTTGTGGCCGGGCAATTGGCCGCCTTCGCCGGGCTTTGCGCCCTGCGCCATCTTGATCTGAATCATGTCGGCATTGACGAGATATTCCGCCGTCGCGCCGAAGCGGCCCGAGGCCACCTGCTTGATGGCCGAGCGCATCGAATCGCCATTCGGCAGCGGCTTGAAGCGATCGGCCTCCTCGCCGCCCTCGCCCGTGTTCGACTTGCCGCCGATGCGATTCATTGCAATCGCCAGCGTCGTATGCGCCTCGCGCGAGATCGAGCCGAAGGACATGGCGCCGGTCGCGAAACGCCGCACGATCTGCGCCGCGGGCTCGACTTCCTCGAGCGGCACGGGCGCACGGCCGTCTTCCTCCGCCGAGCGAATGCGGAACAGGCTGCGGATCGTCAGCGGGTGCTCGGCTTCCTCGTTCAGCAGCGCCGCATAAGACTTGTAGGTTTCGGCCGAATTGCTGCGCACCGCGTGCTGCAGCAGGGAGACGGTCTGCGGCGTCCAGGAATGCGCCTCGCCGCGGATACGATAGGCATATTCGCCGCCGACATCGAGCGCGTTGCGATAGACCGGCGAATTGCCGAAAGCATCCTGATGCCGCCGTGCCGATTCCTGCGCGACCTCGGTCAGGCCGATGCCGCCGATGCGCGAGGCGGTGCCCTTGAAATAGCGCGCGACGAAATCATCGGCGAGGCCGATCGCGTCGAAAATCTGCGCCCCGCAATAGGACTGGTAGGTCGAGATGCCCATCTTCGACATGACCTTCATAAGGCCCTTGTCGATCGACTTGATGTAGCGCTTGACCGCCTCCTGGCCATCGACCTCCTCGGGGAATTCCCCGGCGATCGCGTTCAGCGTCTCGAAGGCGAGATAGGGATTGATCGCCTCCGCGCCGTAGCCGGCGAGCAGCGCGAAATGATGCACCTCGCGCGCCTCGCCCGTCTCGACGACGAGACCGACGGAGGTACGCAGCCCCTTGCGGATCAGGTGATGATGCACGGCCGCGGTCGCGAGCAGCGAGGGAATCGGAATCCGGTCGGCCCCGACAAGACGGTCCGACAGAACGATGATCGTATAGCCGCTCGTGATCGCCTGCTCGGCGCGCTTGCAGAGCCGGTCGAGCGCCTCGGCCATGCCCTCCGCGCCCTTGTCGGCGCCATAGGTCACGTCGAGCGTGCGCGTGTCGAACGTGTCCTCGACCATGCCGATGTTGCGGATCTTCTCGAGATCGTCGTTGGTCAGGATCGGCTGCTTGACTTCGAGACGCTTGCGCTTGGCATTGCCATCGCGATCGAAGATGTTCGGCCGCGGCCCGATAAACGAGACGAGGCTCATCACGATATCCTCGCGGATCGGATCGATCGGCGGGTTCGTCACCTGCGCGAAATTCTGCTTGAAATAGGTGTAGAGCAGCTTCGACTTCGACGAGAGCGCCGAGATCGGCGTGTCGGTTCCCATCGAGCCGACCGCCTCCTGCCCCGTCTCGGCCATCGGCTCCATCAGCAGCGAAATGTCTTCCTGCGTGTAGCCGAAAGCCTGCTGGCGATCGAGCAACGAAACATCGCCGCGCGTCGCCCGCGGCGCGGAGGCCGGCGGCAGCTCCTCGAGCTTGATCTGGGTGCGCGCCAGCCATTCGGCATAG